>CAYZYE010000090.1:0-14355 GCA_964481205.1 uncultured Anaerolineae bacterium
CCGTTTGAAAATCGGTCAGGGCCAACTGCAACACCGTCACCGTGATCCGGTAAATCCTGGCGCGCAGCAAAGTGTATTGAAAAGAATACAGATCGTGCAAACGTTGCGGATCGACGAGATAGCCGGTAATGTACCACCAGCCGGAAACCCCGGCGTGGGGCGGCCATTCGGCGTCAAAATCGCCATGCTCCGCTTCGCGATAAGGAATAATGTATCCCGGTTTCACCAGCATCCTCCCTGGTACTTTTTCCGCCCGCGAGGAGCTATGCCCAGGGCAATCGCATCTCGACTGGCTGGGCGCCAAAACGGCGGTTCAACGGCCAATAAGCGCATAAAAACGTACCGGCGCTCGCTTTACGCTCGGCCTGGATTGCCCAATCCAGGCCCAAAGCGGTTGGCAGGTCTTTCAGCACGCTCCTATGGTTGCGGAGTCGGCGTTCCGCGCGGTTGGACAACCGACGCCGCGCGGGTATCGTAACCAACCGGCCCCAAGATGTTATTGTCCTCGTTCGTTTCCCCGATCAACCCCAAAGGCTTCCAATACGAGTCCACCTGAGCATACAACTCGTGTGCGCCGCCGGGCAACGTTTCGGGCCAAATGCTATAGCGCGTTCCGGGGTTGCCCGGATCGTCCGGCGAGCGAGTGTCCAGTACCCACGTTTCGCCGGCTTGCAGGCGCGTGCGGACGAACCAGGCCTTGCCAAACTTGCACAACTGCGGCCAGGTCTCGCCCGACTGCGGCGCGTGCCGAGGATCGAGATACAGATCGACCCAGAAATTTTCAACCGGCGCCGGCCCATTGTTGCGAATGGTGACCAACACGTGATCCAAAGGTTGACCATTGGCCACCAACATAACCTGGACATCCAACACCTCCAGGTCTGGCCCATAATTGCGCCGGACAACAGGCAAAAAAGTGCGCAGCAAAGAAATAGACACGGTTTCTTGATCCTGGTACGCCCCCACCGCCGCAGTGAGCGAAACCAGCCCGGCCAGCAGGCCGGTAAACGTCGTCGAGGCCTGACCGCCGGCGGTATACAAGACGACGCTGGCGGCGCCGCCCGGAAATTCGCCCCACGCCGGTGACTGGGTCAACGTGACCGGCGTGCCGTCCGGCACCAGGTTGCCGCGTCCATCCCGCACCGTGACCGTGAGGCGGACACTGTCCCTGACCTCGATCATGTACCTGGCCAGAACGAGGTCAAGAGCAAATTCGGGGCGGATGATCACTTGCGTGACGTCGCTGACCGCGCCGGCCAACGCCTCGATCTCGACCGTATCACTGGCCGGCGAATTGGCGGTAAAAGTGGTACAGGCCATGCCGCCCGTCGTGGTCAACGTGGTCGCGGCCAGGACGCCCACATTCGGCGCAAAGGACAGAGCGACGCTCGTGCCATCCGTGATTGGCCGCCCCAGCGTGTCCGTGATCCGCACACAAACCGTCGTCGATTCGCCGGCCAGGATGACGCCCGGATCGGCCCACACGACGAGATCGTGTACCTGGACAACGCTGACCCGCAACGATCGCTGGGTCACACTGACGCAGCCGGAAGCCGAGGTCACAGTCAGCGCCACGGTCACGGTCGTATCACTCAACACGCGATAAGTGTGCGATACAGAACGTGTGTTGAGCGGCCCCGCCGTGCTCCCGTCGCCAAAATTCCATTCCCACGTGCTGCCGGCCGCGCTGCCCGTGTCGGTAAAATACACGACGGTATCGACCAGCGCCTCGGCGACGCTGATCTGTATGTCGGGCGTGGGCTGCGGCTGCACATCGACGACAATCGCGATAGTGTCGGTGCAACCCAAAGTGGTGGTGACAACCAGAGAGATGGTCTGCAAACCCGAGTTGGTAAAAGTATGGCTGACGTTGCGCGTGTGCGCCGTCGCGCCATCATCAAAACGCCACAGCCAGGCGGCGATCGCGCCCGAAACCGTGCTCGCATCGAGGAACGTGACCAACTCGTACTGGCATATCGTTCCCGCCGGCGGCGTAATGCCGGCGTTGACGGCCTGGACATCGACCGTCATCGACACGGCGCGCCGGCATCCGCTGGTGTTTGTCGCCGTGAGCCACACGGTATACACCCCCGCCGAGGCGTAGACGTGGTTGGTGAGCGGCTCGGTGCTGGTCGCGCCATCGCCCAAGTCCCAGACAATGCCGCTGACGCCGCTGGTGGCCGAACTGGTATCGCTAAAACGGATGCTGCTCCCGACGCAAGCCAGCGTTGACGCGGTCGAGGTGAAAGCGGCGTGGATGTCGTCGATATAGATGGCGCTGGTGATCCACCTGGTGCATCCGGCGCCCGTGGCCACCGTCAGCGTGACGACATAGCGGCCGCCCACATCGTACAGATGCGAAGCGACAGCGCCGCTTGCCGTTGCGCCGTCCCCAAACTCCCACAACCGTGAGGCGACTACACCGGTGATCCGGCTGGTATCGGTAAACAACACCGCCGCCCCCGCGCACGCCGAGACGGGCGGCGAATGGGTCATACTGATCGCCAGACTGTCCATCGAGATGACCCGCTCGGTGGTATATGTACACCCGGCGGTCATCGAAACGAACAACGTGGCCGTATATGTACCCGCCGCGTTATAAGTGTGTGTGATCCCGCCCCAATGGGTCGAATCGACGGCGCCGTCGCCAAAACGCCATTCATAAAAATCGATCGTCCCGCTCAGGGCGGTGGTATTGGTAAAAGTCGCGACGACGCCGCCGGCCTGGAAGCAGGGCGAGACGGTCACGTCGAAAGCGACAACAGCGCCCTGCACCTGGACCTCCCTGGTGATCACAGCGCTGCAACCGCCGGTCGAAGTGACGGCCAGTGTGATCACAAACGTTCCCCCGGTATCAAAGGTATGCGTGACGACGGGCGTCGTGTCCACGGCGCCGCTGCCCCAGTCCCATTGCCGCGCCGCGATGCCGCCGCCTGGCGCGACGGTGCTGGCGTCGGTGAACACAACCGCCCGGCCAATGCAAACAACGAGCGGGGCGGCTGGCAAGATGGCGGCCGCGATCGCCTCGACGGTGATCCAGTTGGCGCGCGTAATCGTCGTGCGGCAGCCGGCGGTCGTCTCGACGGTGAGGGTCACGGTATAGCTGCCCGGCGCAGCATAAGCGTGATCGGTGATCGGCAGCGTGCTGGTGACACCGTCGCCCAGGTCCCAGACCAGGCTTTGGTACGCGCCGCTGACCACGCTGGTGTCGCTAAATGTGACCGGCGCGAGCAGGCAGGCGCGCTGCGGCGCGGGCGGATCAAAGGAAACCGCCGTGCCTTCGACAAAGATCGTCCCAGTGACCACATCATAACAGCCGCTGGTGGTGGTCACGGTGAGGACGACGGTGTGTTTTCCCGGGTCGAGATATTGGTGCGTGACGGTGACGCCGGTTGCCGTCGGCGATCCGTCGCCAAAGTCCCACTCGCAATAATCAAGGACGCCGGTGACGCTCCCGGTGTAGGTAAAGGGCGCCGACGCGCCCGTACAGACGGTGAGCGCGTGGGTAAAAGCCGCCTGCGCCTGCCCCACGGCGATCACATTGATGGTGTGGGTGGTCACCGGCTGGCAGCCGATCGTGCGCACGCGCAGCGAAACGGTGTACATGCCGCTGCTCAGGTAGGTGTGGCTGACATAGAGCGTGTTGCTCAAGTTGGCGCTCGTCGCGCCGTCGCCAAAGTCCCACTCTCTGATCGTGATCGTGCCGCTGAATTGGCTGGTATCGGTCAGGTACACGGCGGCCCCGGTGCAAACGCTCACCGTTTGCGTGGGTTCAAAACTGGGGATGACGAGATCGATGTTGAACAGCCTTGGAATCGTCTTGATGGCCGAACACTGACCGGCGGTAACGGCCAGAGTGACGGTGAAACTGCCGCCGGTGTGATAGGTATGGTTGGCGGTGGTGATTGGCCCCATATTGAGGATTGGCGTGCCGTCGCCAAAATTCCAGGCATGTTCGGTGATCGTGTCGCTGGCGACGCTGGTGCTTTGCACCGACACGTTGCGGCTGTTGCCCACCATGCAAAAATAGATCGGCGAGGCGGGGAGCATAGAGGCCTCGATGTGGTTGACAAAGACGGCGCTGGTCAGCGAATACACGGCACTGCAACCGGTTGTGTTGGTGACGGTCAGAGTGACGGTATAGTATCCCGGCGCGGCATAGGTGTGGCTGGCCGTGGTGATGCCGCCCATCGTGTCGATGTGACCATCGCCCCAATTCCAGCGGTGAGCGGTGATGCCGGAACCGGCCGTGCTGGTATCGGTAAAAGTGACCGTGGCGTCGCTGGAGCAAACGGTGATCGTCGTCGACGGCTCAAAGCCGGGCGTCAGATCGTCGATCAAGATATAGTTGGTTTTCACCACCACGACGTCGCAGCCGCCCTCGCGGGTGGTCGCGGTCAAGATCACCGTGTGATAGCCGGCCAGGGCGTACAGGTGGGTGATGGTGGGCGCGGTGGCAACGGCCACCGGCGTGCCGTCGCCAAAATCCCATTGGTAAGAGGCGATCACGCCGTGGGTGACGACCGCGGTAAATGTGACCTGGCTGTTCAGGCAGGCGCTCGACGGCGCGGCGACCAGGTCGATCTCGGCGCTGTCGACAAAGACGATGCGCGTGCGTGAAATGGTTTCCGTGCAGCCGGTCCTATTGGTCGCGCGCAGCGTGACCGTGTAATAGCCGCCGTTGAGATAATGGTGCGTCACCGTCGTGGCCGTTGTGCCGGTGACGGTCTGAACGCCGCCGTCGCCAAAGTCCCACTCGCGGGTGACGACGTCCGAATGAGCGACGCTGGTATCGGTAAAGACCAGATCGGCGCCAACGCAAATCGAAATGGGGGCGCTCGGCTCAAAATCCGGTGTCACGCCATCGACCAAAATGAGGCGCGGGCGGCTCAAGGTCGACACGCAGCCATTGTCGTTGGTGATTGTCAACGTAACAGTATACAATCCTGAAGAAAGATATGTATTGGTTGCCGTCGGGCGATTGCTCACCGTCGTCGTGTTGCCATCGCCAAAATCCCAATGATATGTCTTGATCGTACTGCTCGACGCGACCGTCGCCGTAAAAACGACGGTGCTGTTTTCACACACGCTGATCGGGGTCGATGGTTCCAAGTCGGCGGTCGCGCCATCGACAAATATCGTGGCCGAGTAGGTATGGGTCTGCACGGCGGCGCATGTGCCGGTAACGGTGTGAGTGACGGTGTAATAGCCGTTGCTCGTAAACGTGTGGGTCATCGGACTGACCAGGCTGCTCGATCCGGCCGTGCCGTCGCCCCAGTCCCAATAACCACCGGTGACGGCGACATCGCTATAGAGGCGGGTGAACGTGACCACATGGCCGGAACAGACCGTGGAAACGGCGGCAAAATCGGCGGCGACGCGATCGACGGTCGATGTGATCGTCAGCCGGCCATCGGGCGTCACATCGAGGGGGCTAAAGGCCCGCGCCGTGTGCGTCAATACATCGCGGTTGCGCGCGCCGGAGGACGCGGTCACCCAAAAAGTGCGGCTGATCGTCTCCCCAGCCTTTAATATCGCGCCGTTGACCCAGGTGATCGTTCCTCCGCCATAAGCGGGCGCGTCCGTCCCGCCGATAAATTGCGCGTCATTGTCCAGGTCGACGGTCAGCGTGAACGCTTTGCTCGTGTCCTTGTGCCCGCTGTTGGTGAGATACACCGTGTAGGTGATCTTGGCGCCGGCGCAAACGTCTCTGCTCGATGCGCGGCTGCTCAGTTCAAAAGCCGGCGCGTGGATGACCGTGGTCACAACCTGGCTGCCGTCAAAGCGGCTGCCGCCCCAGGTGGCATAGTAGAGGTTGTTGGTGATCACGACGCCGTCGGTGATCGGCTCGAACGGCGTCAGCGTGATTTGCAGAATGGCCGATGAGCCGGCGGCCATGTCGCCGGTAAGGAAAAACGTTACCGTGACCGGGTCCGAGGACTTGGCGCTGTTGGTGCTGGCCCAACCGGGGGTCACATTCGAGTGGGAAAGGTCGAGGATGTGCTGCATGTCGATGACATCGACGACCCGGGGATTGGTGATCGTCGAGCCGGTGTTGGTCAACGCCAGGGTATAGACAATGTTTTGCCCCTGATCCACGCTGCCAGAACTCGCCCCGACCTTGACCAGCGCGGTAATGTCGGCATAGACGATGTCGGGGCCGAGCAACCGGGCAATGTCGCTCAATCCCAGGGCGGCGTCGGGCGGCCGCCGCTCGCCGGGGGGAAGCGCCAATTGGAAAGGAAAGAACTGGATCAGTAAAGCCCAAATCAATGCGCGCGCCAGGATGGACTCTAGTTTGGCGCGTCGGGGCAAAACAAGCGCGAGACGCTTGAGCGCAGTCTGAACCGTGGTACAAATAAGTGTGAGCATATCTCCCTCCCTTTTCAAATGGCGGTGACGCGACGACAACGAGGCAGAATCTCGAAAACCAATTTGGGTGTGTTTCATTTGGCGCTTTTTCGCGCCAACCAGGCCACAGCAGCAACGACCAGCAACAGGGTCAGAAAAGCGAAAATCGAAACCGTCAACGTGCCAAGCTGTTCCTGTTCCGTAGACAGATTTGGCGTGGGCGTCGCAAGTTGGGCGACCCAGACGGTGATCGTCGGTGAGGGGGATGGCGTTGCCGTGGGGCGGGGCGTCGATGTCAGCGGCGCGGGCGTCATCGTCGCGGTTGATGTCGCCGTCGGCGGTTGGGTGGGGAGCGGCGACGGCGTATACGTGGGCGAGGGTTCGATCCGGGGCGTCGGCGTCGTACCAACCCAGATGACGACCGGCTCGCCGGCAACCGGTGCGTCGATCCCCTGCGCGGTCGCGGTAAATGAATCGAGGGTAAAGGATTTGCCCGTTTCCTGCTCGACAATGAGCCACAGCCCCAGTTCGGCGCTTTCGTTCGCGGCCAGGTCTTGCATGGCAAAATAGACGACCGTGCCGCGTTCGCCGCGAGGCGGGGTGCTGACCGCCCACTTTTCGCTGCCGACATTGGCCCCTTCGAGCACGGTGTGCGCCGGGATATCGACCTCCAGGCGCACTTGTTTGAGCGGTGTGTCGCCGTCGTTGGTCAGGGTAAACGTAAAAACAACAGTTCCCCCGCTTTCGACCAGCGGGGGATCGACGGTCACGGCCAATGACAGCGGCGACGGCGTCTGCCAGGCCAAACCAGGCGCGGCAAGACCCAACAAGCACACCAGAACAATGTATCGTAAAACAGTCAACCCGCTCTTCACCTCAACCCGCCCCATTCTCGCACACCCGTTTTGGCATTATGTCATCATTATACCCTAGATCGAGAAAAAGTCAACGCAATTGAGCATAATCTTGGTCTAGAAATGTGCTTGAAAACCCGGCCGCGCATCTGCCAATCGCAGAGAGCGCAAAGGAACAAAACACCAAAAAGTACGTTGATATTCACGAGTACAAGATGATCTCGTGTCCTTGGTTCATCTTGGGTTTTCAGCTGTCTGTAAAAGATAGGTGCGTGTGATTTGACCGGTCGCTGTTGGTCAGGCTATATACAGAATAGCAAAAACCTGGTCATGAAAAACAGCGGCATCTCGAGATGCCGCTGTTTTTTTGAATGAATCCGTTTTTGCGCGTTGCTGTGTTACTTGAACACGATAGGCAAATAGACCTGATGTCCAATATAGACCAACACCGGTTTGCTAACCATAGTGTGTCCATATTCATCGATGACTTGAACGCGCGCCGTATAAACACCCGGTACCGTATATTGATGCGAAATGGTATTTTTGTTTGTGCCAGCGTAGCCGCTACCATCACCCAAGTCCCATCGATAAGAGACCGCTTTGGCACCGACCGACGAAGTCATTGTCGCCGTAAAGCGGATCGAGGAAAAAGCGGTGTCCGCAGCATACCGAGATTCATCAAAGGCCACGACGAGATCGTCATTGACATAGTTGAACAAGTCGTTCAACAGCGCGGTGCTGGTATAGTAACCGGTGTTATCGTTGACTGCTTCCAGACCAAAGGAGCAGAAAGTTGTGCGATAGCCGATATGCAACCAGTCGCTGTCAATGGGATCGGCAACGCGCTCCAGCGTGGGGTCGGAGGATATTGCAGAACCCAGATAACCGGCGCCCTGCGTATCGGTAAACGTATTGGGCACGGTAAAGAGCGGTATATTGCTCACATCTGAAAAGTCGGGAACTCGGAGCGAGTCCACCGTAGACATATTGCCCGCGCCATCGCCAGCTGCTGGATTAAAGTCGATCAAGACATTTTTCAGAAACGGAGCGACGCCAACAGCGCTGGGTTTTGGAATGGCTGTGCTGCCAAATGCGTTGTTTTTGTCATAAACGTTGCCGAAAAAGATAACCCCCGGCACTTTTGCGGCCTTCATTCCTCTAGCCGCATCCTCACCAAAAGCGATCATTTTGCCGCCACCAGCCAGATAGCTTCGCAAATCGCTAGCCGTGCCACCGCCAAATGGTCCCCATCTGGCATCGACGAAAAAGAACGTGGGGCCGTCGCCTGCAAAATAGACAACCACATCATAGCGATCAAGCACATCGCGCTTGGGCATGCCCATTTTATCGGCTGTATCCCAGATGTCATAGTTCAAACCGAGCGCTGTCAGCGTTGTGGTATATGCAGACTGATATTCACCCATACCTCCCAAAAGACCGTGCAAATCGTCATCGATCAGCAAAATTTTTCTCACCGAGTTGGGGTCAAGACGCGCCCAGTAGGGAACATGCGCCAGATGAACAGCGCCGCTCAAAACAACATTGCCCTCGATGTCTTGAGTGGTTGCGCTGGCATCCGTTTCGATGGTAATGGTAAAGACGGCTGTGCCGCCGGCAGCAATGTTTGCCGTGGCAGGAGCAACGGTGACGGTAACATGGCCGGTGTTGGTGACAGTCTCTTGAATGTTGAGACTATAGATTTCTGCTGCACCGGAGACATCCTTGGCCGTGATTACCGTATGCACGGTTGTGCCTTTGGTGACTATGCCAAAACTGTAACTGGGTTTGCTAAAGGTCAGACCGGGATCATCGGCCCGCCCCAAGTCAATGCGTCCCGCACCCTGGGTCATCACATTAGCAACCGTAGTTTTGTCCAGATTTAGCACAGTCTGACTGGCCGTGCTCATCAACGCGCTCTTGATCTGCGCTGGCGTCCAGCCAGGATGGAGAGACTTGAGCAAGGCCGCGGCGCCGGCCACATGTGGAGCAGCCATGCTGGTACCGCCCCAGGCGGCATAGGCGTTATTGGGGATACCACTGAGGATATTCACGCCTGGCGCGACCACATCTGGCCCAAAGTTGAGGTCCAACCACGGGCCACGCGAACTGAAATCTGCGATCACGTCCGGCTTTTCTGTGGTAAATGCCGAAACAGGGTAGCCGATCTCGATCCGCGCAGCGTTTGTGTAGGTGACCCACCAACTGCGGGCGTCCAGTCCAGTGTTATGGTCAACCATGACACTGTAAATATTTCGATCTCCGGCCGTGAATCCACCTTTCCAGGAACGCGAATCTGTATACATAACCACTGCTCTGGCCCCCTGGGCGATTGCGTTGTCGAGCTTGGTCGTAAAGTTATGTGCGCCGCGCGGGATCAGGGCAATCCATCCGGTAGTCGAATACGGGTCGGTTTGGGTGATCCCCACTGTTACACCAGCGAGTGTGGTGTCTGGATTACCAAGCAAATTACATGGGATATACGGCAGTGGCCCAATGGTTCCAGTCGGGATCGCCGAGGAGGCAATATCGCGGAATTCGTTTCCGGCAAAGCTTTTTAGCGTATCGCTGACTGGCGTCGGCGCTGTTACCCGGACTGTGTTATAGAATGCGCGTTTGGTGGTACTGGCACCGACCATAATAAAGTCGGGTGAATAAGGATTGTCGATGGTATTGTATTTGGGACCGTCATTGCCTGCAGCAAAGACGACCACGATCCCTGCATCTACCGCAGCTTCATAAGCAGTCGATAGCGCATCATCCAGTTCCCAGGCTGTTCCTCCCCAACTGTTGTTGATCACATCGGCGCCGTCTTTGATCGCGTCTTCGACTGCGGCAACAAGCATAATGTCAGAACCGGCGGCGCTGTTGCCAGCTGCGTTCAAAAAGAGGCCTTTGTAAGCCATAAGCCAGGCACCTGGGGCAACGCCTGAAATTTCTGTTGTTTCGGTACCAAAAGTGATCGTTGTTCTGTTGCCTGCGGCCGTACCGCCTACGTGTGTGCCATGACCGTGATGGTCTTGTGGCGTCAACTCTTCATTTTCATTGACCTTCATAGTTGGCTTGTAGTACCGGGCAGCGATGATTTTCCCATTGCAAAAACCCGGAGCGGTTTCACAATACCCCTTGGGCCAGGTGCCGGTGGTTGGATAGGACCATCCGTTGCCGTTAAAAAGCGGGTGTTTGGAATCGATGCCGCTGTCAATGATGGCGATCTTGATCCCTGCACCGGCGCTATCCTGACCGCCCAACTTGCTCCACATCGCCGCAGCATTGATCAGATCCAAACTATAATCCATATCAATTGTATAGATATGCTGTGGAGTGATCTTGGTGATTCCCGGTAATCCCCCAAGTTTCTTGAGCGCCTGTAACCCATTGTCAGGTAATTGAACGGCGATCGCATTGAGCACAATTTGGTATTTGTATCCCACCACTGCATCGGGAATAGCCTGAATCAGACGGGTTGTGAACGCAACCTGATCAGTCTCCAGTTGCGCAATATACGCCTGACTGGCCGCAGTTTGTACATCGAGTTTGCCGTCAACTGTCATGGCGCTTAACTGGTGGCTTGACCGGGCATACGCTGATAACGACGGCTGCTCGAGTTCGACAATGTACCAGTTGTTGTCGCCAATTATCAACTCGTACTCATCTTCCGGCGCTTGAGCCATGACTGAAGACATCAGCATCGACATGGCTAAAATAATAGATAAAATCAGCCCATTCTTTTTCACAGAATTTCCTCCTTTGCGTAAAATAATTATCTTTATTGTGACCGATTGGTGAATTGTTTTTTTGTTTTGGTGCCAAGTCGCTCTTTCACAACGTCAATATGACGGCCGGAACTATACCAGGTGGTGAAAGGCAGACACCTCGCTGACTCCTCCTTTCTTGCACAACACGCCAAAGTAGGTGGAGGTTGGAAAACCGGGACAAACACAAACCGGCCCGGAAGGCGCCAAAGATACTCGCGCCTTTCAAGGCCGGTCTGGTTGATCGCAAAAATGACGAAACACCTTGTTTCCCCCCCACCATTGGGATGATCGAACGATAACCAACGTGGATTCTAGCACACAATTTGTGTGCTGTCAACAAGTCGCATCAGGGTAATCGTATCTGAATTATTGGGGCGTGTTTCAAGTGGCTTGAGCGTCCGGCCATTCCATCTGCTCCCGCCGGATCGCCAGATCCGGCGGCTGAACAAGCTGAACACGACCGGGTTCGCCATTTTGGGCCTGGATTTGGCAATCCAGGCCGAGCACAAAGCGAACGCCGGTACGTTTTTATGCGCTTAGAGCCTGTCCGAAAAATCGCTCCCGTAGCCGCGCATCCCTATGCCGTCCGTCGCGCATAGGGATGCCACCCTACTTTTCGGATAGGCTCTTATTGGCCTGTGAACCACCGTTTTGGCGCCCAGCGAGCCAGGGTGTGATTGCCCTGGCGTTCGGCGCACAAAAAAAAGCGTTCGGCGCACAAAAAAAAAAAGTGCCCCTTGTCGACGATTTTGAATCGTCGACAAGGGGCGTCCGGCGGCCATCGAACCCGCTCAATCAGCCGGCGTGGAAAACAGCCTCAGCCTCGCCAAATTCGATCTTGTCGCCATCATTGAGCGGCGTGCGCGTCTTGGGCGCAAGTTCTTGACCATTGACAAAAGTGCCATTGGTGCTGTCCAGGTCCATCACCAACCAGGCGTCGCCCTCGTAGAGCAGCAGCGCGTGACGGCGAGACACGCCCGCGTCCAGCCCGCCGTGCGGCGTCATATCGACTTCTGGCTCGATGCCGCTGGCTTCGTCAAAGCGTCCAACCAAAAGTTCCGGCTGCGCGACCAGCGGGATGTGGGCGCCGCTCTCGACGATCTCGAGATAAGGCCCCGCTGCCGCTACGACCTCCGGTTCGACCTCGACGAGTGGCTCTTGGGCCTGGAGCGCCGCGCCACAGCTCGCGCAAAAGGCCTGCCCGGCGGTTACACTCGCCCCACACACCGAACAAGTTAGCGCTTCGACCACCACCGGCTCTTCGACCACCACCGGCTCTTCGACCACCAGCGCTTCTTCGATCACCGGTTCCTCGACAACCGGCTCTTCGACCACCACCGGCTCCTCGATCACCGGTTCCTCGATCACCGGCGCTTCGACCACCACCGGCGCTTCGATCACCGGCTCCTCTTCAATCACCTCTTGTACAAGATCAATGTCTTCGAGACCCGCCTCCTGCTCAACGAGATCGTCCTCCAAGATCGGCGCTTCTTCAAACTCGGCCGCCGTCAGCGCCGCGCCGCAGCTTCCGCAAAACGTGTCGCCGGCCTGGACGGGCGAGCCGCACACCGAGCAATAGACCTCGTCGCCGGGTTCCTCTTCGACCAACGTCTCTTCAACCAACGTCTCCTCGATCAATGGCTCTTCAACCAACGTCTCCTCGACCAACGCCTCCTCGGCTTCAATTTCGTCCCCGGCCTCTTCGATCACCTCTTCGGGCGTAACCTCGACGCTCTCGGCTTCGTCGGGCAAAGCCGCCTCAACCTCGACAGGTTCCGGCGTTTCCAACGGCTCGCCGCATACATCGCAAAAGATCTCACCGGGCACGTTTTCGGCGCCGCAGCCCGGACAAATTACAATCCCTTCGGGCACGCCGCCGGCGGGCTGCTCCACGACGACCGGCTCGACTGGTTCTTGAACCGGCGCTTGCACGCTGGGCAGCTTGGTGCCGCATTGATCGCAAAAAATCGCGTTTTCGGAAACCTGGTTGCCGCATTTCGGACATTTACGCATTTCAAACCTCCATTTCCTCTGGCTGTGCAAAAAATCGCTTTGCTGGCAAGGTTACGATTCACTCGTTTCCGGCTCATCCGAGGCTTGATAGACGGCCTCATTGGCTCTGGGTTTGCGGGTCAACTTGCGCGTGGCATAGCGCAGTTTCTTCGCGCCGCCTGAAGACATTTCGCCTTTTTCTTCCAGGTTTTTCGCCTCTTCCATCGCTGCTTCGGCCAGTTTTTTCTCGCCGACCTGCAAAAGACGGGTCGCGGCCGCGCGCAGCTGCCTGCTTGCACCGTCCACGTCGCCCATCTTGGCCGCATTCAACGCGCGCGTTTGCAGCTTGAATGCCGTCACCTTTTCGACCAGGTTCATGGTAAAGGCGTCGTACTGTTTGGTCAGCGTCGAATCGGTCGAGAAATCGATCATGATGTCGATCTTGGTTTTTTCGCCCACCAAACCCAGTCCCGGCACATCATAGTTGACTTCGGCCTGGGCAATGCGAAACGTCCCCTCTGGTCGCGGCGAAATCAACAACTCGACCAGCAGCGAAATGCCCTCATCCTTGTCGACCTCGCCCAACTGCACCTGAACAGCCTCGTCCGAAAGCGGCCGGTAGCCCAGGTTTTCAATGATCGGCGTCACCTGCCATATCTGCCTGGGCGTCACGCCGTTGACCAGACGCAGCACCAACTCGGCGTTTTGTATGGCGGTGGCCTGCATGCGCTGCACGGTGGCCTGGAAAAAATCGCTGATTTCCTCCGGTTTTTCGACAAAATCCGCCTTGCCGCCGCTGTTCTCGGCCACTTCATCCATCAAGTCCTCGTTCCAGTCCTCGCCCAGCCCCAAAGCCTGGATAATGATCCCCTTGCCGCCCATCTCGGTGCCCAACTGCCGGCAGTCGGTTTCGTCGCCAAAGGTCTCGCCATCGGTCAGCAGCAACATGCGATTCAGTCGATCCGACGAGAGCTGTTTCTCCAACTCGCCCATCCCCCGGCGCATCCCCCCCGACATGGCCGTTCCACCGCCATCCCGGATGCCATCGATCTCTTTTTTCAACGCGATCTTGTTCACCGCCGGCGTGCTGGTCACGATCGGGTAAACGCGGTCGCTAAAGGCAATGATCGACACATAATCGTCTTCGTCGAGCATATCAATGACATTCTTGGCCGCTTTACGCAAGCTGATAATCTTGTCGCCTTCCATCGAACCGCTCTTGTCAAGCACCAAGGCAATGTTGAGCGGCGTCCTCACCTCGGCGATGGTTTCCCCTGCCTCAACCTGAACATAGACATACGCAAGTTGTTGGGTTTTCAGGACGGGTAGATGCGGCTTGTTCAACGCGCATTTTAACGTCACTTGATCCATATTGTCCTCCTCTCACAGAACGAGAAACTGAT
>CAYZYE010000091.1:0-14349 GCA_964481205.1 uncultured Anaerolineae bacterium
CGCAGAGACAACACTCGAACCATTTGCAACACTCTCGCGTCTTTGCGTCTCTGCGTTAAGCCTATTTTTACACCAAGGTAGGATTTCCACCTATATAGTCTCGGTTTCATTGGCGGTCAATCTCGAGTTTTTCAGCGTCCTACTGGATGCGCTTGCGCGCAGCGACGACCAGATTCGGACTGCGCTGTGGCTCGAACGCCGCCCCGTCCAAATTGCCCCAGGCCGTCACATCGACAAACCCCGCTGCCGCGAGCGCCGTGGTGAGCGCCGCTTGTTGCAGCGGCCACAGCCGCGTCGAGGCGACGTGCTGCGACCAACCTCCGCCCTGCTCGCGCCGCCAGGTTGCCACATTAAAGTCAATCGACCCGTCGGCATTGAAATCATAAAACCGCAAAAACACCCACTCGACGCCGTCTTGGTGATCCGTTTGCGGCGGCATCCAGCGATTTTTTTCCAACAGCACGCGATCGAAATTGCGATTCTGGATCAAAACCAGCCCGCCGGGGCGCAAAACCCGGGCAAAATCTCGCAGCGCCGGCGCCAGACCATCCGGCCGGGCAATATGCGGCAAACTGCTCCCCAGACACAGCAGCGCATCGAACTCGCCCTGCTCCGCGCCCGCCAATCCCCTCGCGCTCAATTCGCCAAACCCCGCGCGGACAAAATCGATCGCGCAGCCCTCAAGCCGGGCGTTTTCGCGCGCCCGGTCGAGCATCCCCTGGCTCACATCCACGCCAACCACCTCATAGCCTCGTTTGGTCAACGCGATGGCGTGCCAGCCGGTGCCGCAAGCCGCATCGAGCACGCGAGCGGCGCGAACACCGGCCAACTGTCGTTCGATAAAAGGCAGCTCGCGGGCCAACCGCTTGGGCCAATTGATAAAACGATCATAATCGACGCTGAATTCATCGTAAAGTGGCGTAGGCATCTGTCACCAATGCTCCTTATCCGTGGATCAGGGACGGCAGGCAGCTGGTGCAAACCCACAGACTCTCGCCTGCTTTACGGCAAGGCAGCAACACGCGGCTCTCCTCGCCTCCACCGCATATATAACAGCTTTGCTCGATATAGCTCTTGCCGCGTTGGCTCATCTGCGCGTGAGCGGCGTGCTCATCGAATGCCGGGGCCTGGCGTTGTTCGATGGTCAACGCGCCGGTGGGACACACGCCAATGCAAAAACCCGCGCCATCGCACAACTCTTCACGGATCACTTGGGCCTTGCCGTTGACGATCAGAATCGCTCCCTCGGCGCACGGCGCCACACACGCCCCACATCCATTACATAACGCTTCGTCGATACGCACAATTTGTCTAATCATTTTTCCTCCACCAGAAATCAATCCACACCCCGCTCCAATGGCGCGATCTCGTAAGCCAGCCCGATCGCCTGCGCCGGGCAAATTTCCTCACACGTGCCACAAAAAGTACAATCCTGAGCACGCACGATGACCGGCTGCAAGCCGGTTGATTCGACCTCAACCATTTCCACCGCCCGCGCTGGACAATATTTGACGCACAGTCCACACTTGGTGCAACGATCCAGTTGAATAACAGGCAGCGCCCAATCGTCCATTTACCCTTCTCCATATCGCGTTCGAGATCAAACAATCTCAAGTGTAACACAGCGCCAACCCGGCGTATGTGACAAAAGTTACACCAAAAAACTTGCAATTTCTCCGAGAAATTAGAGTTTCGTCGTCTGGTTCAGCGCGATCCTTTGCCATGCCGGTTAAATGGTGCTATAATCGCGCCACTGTAACCAAGACCGGCAAATCAATGACGATTTGGGAGGAAGACAATGGAATTCGGTTTCAACCAGGAACAAGAGATGTGGCGCAAAGCCGTACACGACTTTGCCCAGCAAGAGATCAAACCACGTGTGCGCGAGTACGATACCAGCGGCGAGATTCCCGCCGATCTGGTCAAAAAAATGGCCCAGATGGGCTTGCTGGCGCTGACCGTGCCGGAAAAGTACGGCGGCATGGGCGCCGATTGGACGATGGCCTGCATCGCCGCCGAAGAATTGGCCCGCGCCGACATCAGTCTGGCTCTGCCGGTGCTCTATCTGGTCGAGGCCGCCTGGGGCTTTGTATTTGCCCGCCACGGCAGCGAGCAGCTCAAGCAAGAAATCCTGCCCCGCGTCTGCGCCGGCCAGGCGTTTTTGGGCATCGCCACCACCGAGCCGGGCGGCGGGTCGGATATTTTGGGCGCGACGCGATGCAAGGCGGTTCGAGAGGGCGACGAGTGGGTGCTGAACGGCGAAAAGATGTACATCAGCGGCGTCCGCGAGAGCGGCAATATGGGCGGCATTCACCTCACCCTGCTGCGCACCGCCGATCAGGTTGAAAACGAACACCGCGCATTTACATTCATCGCTGTACCACTCCAAAATACGCCCGGCGTCACTCCGACGATCATTGAAGACATGGGGCGGATGGGTATCTCGACCGGCGGCTTTGCGATGGAAAACGTGCGTCTGCCCGCGCATTACCAGGTGGGCGGTCTGAATCGCGGCTTTTACCACGCGATGGAAGGATTCTCGGCGGCGCGCACGATCATTGGCGCAACCTGCATCGGCGCAGCCGAAGCCGCGCTGGAAATGGGCAGCGAGTGGATCAAACAGCGCAAAGCCTTTGGACGTCCCGTCGCCTCTTACGAGGGCATCCAGTTTCCGCTGGCCGATCTGTGGGCGCGGCTCGAGGGCACGCGCCTGGGCGTCTACAAGGCAGCGTGGGAAATGGATCGCTTTTATCAACGAGGCGAGGGCGGGCATCACGACATTGCCATGGCCGCGGCGATTGTCAAACTGCAAGCGCCCGTCCTGGCCTGGGACGCGCTCAATGAGGTCGCCAACTGGTACGGCGCGGCGGCCTATTCCAAAGAATATCCCATCGAAATGGGCATTCGCGGCGTTCGCTCCTACTCGATCGGCGCCGAAGGCTCGCTCAACATCCAACGCCTGATCATCGCCCGCGAGCTGCTGGGCGCCGAGTTTTTGCCGTATCGAAATTAGGACGTTTGTGTTTAATGTGATGTGAAGCGTGTTTCGTATTGCGTGTTTCGGACGGCGGCCGCCGTTCACAAATCACGCGACACGTGGCACGCTTTTGTTTTGTGAGGAAATTTTGTGTCACGACTCGTTCAAATTCGTGGAGAAAGCCCGGTTTTTCCGGGCAACGCCTGCGTACACTGCCTCAAACCGGCGACGCAGACCGTCGAGATCGTCAAGATCAAGGACGACGGCGCGGTGCGCAAAATCAAGGCGCCGTTTTGCGACGACTGTATTGCCTTGCGCAGAGCCAAGACGATGCGTCAGGTGCAATTTGAACGGCTGGCGGTGGGCAGCAGCCTGGTTTTGGCGCTGACGCTGGGAGCGTGGATCTATTCCCGCACCAACACCCTCGGCCGCCCGATGTGGGGCGCGTTACTGGGGATGCTCGTGGCCTTGATCGCCTTTGGGATAATGTACATGATCATCCAGCCGTGGGCGCAGGGCTTTCAGAGCCGGGAAACCAGAGCGATCCGGCGCGCCGTGTCGATCCGCGAGTTTGACTGGGACACAACGCTGATCGAGTTTGAGAACGAGGAATATGCGGAACAGTTTGCACAGCTGAACCCGCCGCAAACATAACACCGAGATTTACGACCCGCGACTATCCCGCTACATTCCGAACCGGAAGGAGTCCAAAGCGAGTATGCACGCAATTGTCTGCATCAAACAGGTCCCGGACACAACCGACGTCCGGATCGATCCGGAGCGCGGCACGCTGATCCGCGAAGGCGTGCCCAGCGTCGTCAACCCTTTTGATGAATACGCCATCGAGGAAGGGGTGCGGCTCAAAGAAAAGTACGGCGGCAAAACAACAGCGTTGACCATGGGGCCCCCACAGGCCGAAGCGGTGCTCAAAGACGCGGTAGCGCGTGGCTGCGACGAGGGCATTTTGCTTTCCGACCGCTCGTTCGCCGGCGCCGATACCTGGGCAACGGCCTATACGCTGGCGCAAGCGATCCGCAAAATCGGCGACTATGACATTTTGATCTGCGGCCGGCAGGCCGCCGACGGCGACACGGGACAGGTGGGGCCGGGCATCGCCACCCAGTTGGGGATCGGCCAGCTGACCTATGTCTTTGACATCCGCGAGATCGACCTGGACGCGCGGACGATCACCGTCGAGCGGTTGGTCGAACAAGGACGCGAAATAGTTACCTCGACGCTGCCCTGCCTGATCACCGTGGTCAAGGACATCAACGAACCGCGCTTTCCCAACTTTATGGGCATCCGGCGCGCCAACAAAATGAGCTATCCCCTTTGGTCGGCGCAAGACCTGTGCGCGTCCACCCAGGCCGACGCGGCCCGTTTTGGTTTGAGCGGCTCGCCGACCCGAGTGATCAAGGTCTTTACCCCGCCCGTGCGCGAGGGCGGCTGTGAAATCATCCCCCTGGAAGATGTGTCGCAAGCCGCCAACACGCTGGCCGAACGGATCATTGCCGAGAAAATTTTGTGAGGGAAATATGGCATTGTTAGAAATCGATCGTGAATTGTGCATTGGCTGCCAAGCATGCATCGAAGCGTGTGCATTTGGCGCGCTGGCGTTGGATGAACAAGACATCGTCGTCGTCAACGACAATTGTACGGCCTGCGGCGCGTGCGTCGACGAGTGCCCAACCGAAGCGTTGAGCTTGCCCGTGGTCGAGGCGGCGCCGGCTGCCAGGCAAGACCTGTCCGGGTACGAGGGGGTCTGGTTTTGGGTCGAACAGTTCAGAGGCGAGGCCAGCTCTATTTCCTGGGAAATGGCCGGCAAAGGGCGCGAGCTGGCCGATCAACTCGGCGTTGCGCTCACGGCTTGCGTGTTGGGCCACAATGTCGAACATTTGGCTAAAACGGCAATTTCTTACGGTGCGGATCGTGTCTTTTTGGTCGATGATCTGTCGCTGGCCCAGTACCGCACCGCCCCGTATGCCGGGGTGATGATCGATCTGGTGTCGCGCTACAAACCCGAAATCTTGATCATGGGGGCCAGCTCGCGCGGTCGAGACCTCGCCGGCACGGTGGCAACCAGGTTGATCACCGGTCTGACCGCCGACTGTACTGCGCTAGAGATCGGCGTTCATGAGGTCGACGGCGTCGAGACCAGGCTGCTGCAACAGACCCGCCCGGCCTTTGGCGGCAACATTATGGCCACCATCCTCTGCCCCAACCATCGCCCGCAGATGGCGACCGTTCGCCACCGCGTCTTTGAAGCGCCCCAGCCCGATCCATCGCGCGAGGGACAGATCATCTGCGAGCAGGCCTTGATGGCCGAGGAAGACATTGCCAGCAAGGTCATTGACTTTTTGATCGAAAAAGAGGACGTCAATCTGGCCGACGCCAAGGTCATCGTCTCCGGCGGGCGCGGAGTCAAGGGAGCAGAAGGCTTTGCGCCGATCGAGGAACTGGCCCGTGTTCTCGGCGGCGCGGTGGGAGCGTCGCGCGCGGCCGTCGATGCGGGATGGATTCCCTATATGCACCAGGTCGGCCAGACCGGACGCACCGTGCGCCCCGATTTGTACATCGCTTGCGGCATCTCGGGGGCGATCCAGCACCTGGCCGGCATGCGCACGGCCAAAGTCATCGTGGCGATCAACAAGGACCCCGAAGCGCCGATCTTTGACGTCGCCCATTACGGCATCGTCGGCGACCTGTTTGAGGTGGTGCCGGCCTTGACCAAATCGTTCAAGGCCAGACTGACCAACTAGAAAGGGAATGTCTCAAATGCCCTGGGCGGCGGTAGCATAGTGGCGGCCCGTGGGCGCCTTGTTCCCATTGGACAGGAGCGAACCGTTTGATGCAAAAACAAGTTTCCTGGCCGCTGTCCGGCTTGCTGGTCGTCTCGGCCTATATCGCCGCGCAAATGATGGCCGACGTGGCCAGCCTCAAAATCGCGCTGATCGGCTCGTTGCCCATCGACGGGGGCACATTCGTCTATCCACTGACCTTTACCCTGCGCGACCTGGTGCATAAATTGATGGGCAAGAACGCGGCGCGGGCATTGATCGTCACTGCCGCAGTGATCAATGTGATCATGGCCGCGCTGTTTGCCTTTGTCGCCTGGCTGCCCGCCGACCCAACCTGGGGGCTGCAAGCCGAATTTGCGGCCATCCTCGGCCCGGTATGGCGCATCGTCATCGCCAGCATCATCGCCGAGGTGGTCAGCGAGCTGCTCGACACCGAAATGTACCATCTCTGGGTCACCAAAGTGACGACGCGCTATCAATGGCTGCGCGTGCTGGTCAGCAACGCGGTCAGCGTGCCGGTAGACAGCGTCATTTTCTGCTGGATCGCCTTTTGGGGACTGCCGGCGGGGGTGATTTGGGGAATCGTTCTCGCTAACATCCTGGTCAAAGGCGCGGTAACGCTGATCAGCCTGCCGGGAATTTACCTGGTCCCGGAGCAGAGCTAGAATCGTGCTGCTCTCCCCAGCATACCCGCCAACCACAGAGCGCGCCGAGATCGCCAGGAAACAAGACATCGGCGAACATTGGTAATATTCATAAACATAGGACAATCTCGGCGTTCTTGGTTTTTCAGCGGTCTCCCAGACACGCTCTCGTTTTGACCATCTCCTCACAACGCCGCAACCGCGTCGGCCAGCCAGTGACGCAGTTCGACCCGCGTAAACGTTTCCCATACCTGTGAAAAAGTCTTGATCAAGGTTTCCAACTCGCGCTGCTTGAAGGCCAGATAAGCCACCACCCCCGGCGCAATCACCGGCTCGCGTGAGGCTTCCCGGCGCGAGAACATAAAGTCGCTCAACAAGGCATTGGCAACGTCGGCGTCGTGCAAGTTGCCCAAATGATCCTGGAGCCGAACCACCTGGGCGATCACGCGGACGGCATTTTCCCCCAACACCTCTTGGAAAAACTCGAGCGTATAACGCAGCCGCTTGCACTCGATGCGCAGCGCGTGGAGCACCGAGATCGGCGCGTTCTCCAACAAGGGTTCAAAGGCCTGCACCTGTTCCCAACGGGTGTAAATCAATCGCGGCGCGACATGGCGCACCTGAGAGGGAATTGGCGGAAAACTCTTGTTCTTGCGCGCGCCCGCGCCGGGTGTGGTCAAAAACCGTTCAAAATCCCGGACAAACTCGTGATACCGGCTGCTGTCCAGATAGGCGATCATTTTGTCGCGTGCTTTGCCGCGTTCTCGCCGCCACGCCAGGAGCAGCGGATCGAGATCGTTGGCGTTTTCCGGTGGGAGCGCGTCGAGGTAGCGCCGCGCCTGCGCCAGCAGCACGTCCAAATCGCGCACCTGCCCCAAAACCTTGGCCGCACGTCTCAACTCTAGACTGAACGGTCGAACCGTATCGCGCTTGAAATAAGCCCCGAAAACCCGCAACGCCGAACGCATACGCCGCGTCGCGACGCGCATATCGTGCAGCGCTTCGATCTCTTGGCCCCGGCGCGCGTCCGGCTCGTATTTGAGCATGCGTAAAAAATGAAAATAGAGCACTTTGCGACCGGCCTCGCTCATCGCATCGCCGGCCAAAATGCCCGGCGATGTGAGCGCAACCGGCCCAGGTTCCGCAACCCCGGCGGCGACAGGCGCCTCAAGTTCCAATTCGACCGGCCCCTGCCCGACCGGCCCGGTCAAGATCGTCATCGGCGTCTCAAAGCAGTGTTCCCACAAATCCGCCTTGGCCTCGGCGCGCCCGGCGTCGACCTGGGCGTTCGGCCCGGAGACGAAAACGCGAATCGCTGCCGGCGTGATCTGGACCTCGTCAACGACCGTCGTTTGGCTTTGCGAATAGTCCAATCCATCGGCAACGCGCAGGAGCGCGGCCAAAATCAGCGTGTCTTGTTGAACGCCGGGCGGCAGCGACCGCACCACCCGGGACTGGAGCCGCTTGGGTTTGATCTTTTTGCGATGCAAATAGACGGCCGCGGCCAGCATGTGCTGCTCCACCTCGCTCAACTCGCGCAGCGGGTTTTGCAAAATAATGTCCCGTCCGGCGGTGTGGTGGTGATCGGGGTCGGCTTCCAGCCCCACGTTGTGCAAAAGCCCCATCGTCTCACAGAGATGGCGATTTTTCGCGCCCAGCTTGTGTACCGGCGACAGCGCATCGAACAAGGCCAGGGCATGCTCGACGACGCGCCGCGCGTGCGGCAGATCGACTTGAAACCGGTCGCACATTTCGGCAATGCTCGTCCCATCCTTTTGCGGCAGCGCATCGGTCGCCGGGCGCGCGGATGGAGGCGACGCCGTTTCCAAAGGCGCCGCCACAGGCTCATCACCGGCGCGGGCCGGGGCCAACACCTGGGCCGAAAAAATATCCATCCGCTGCTTGCCAAAGCGGGACAGCCAGCCATAGGCCCAACTTTTGGAGCGACCCAGGCGGGCGGCGATCTCGCGCACCGGAGTGGCCTGACTCCAATCCAGAACGAGTTGGGCGCGGCTTTGGATCAACTCGTCCGGGGCGTGCCGGGCGATATAAAACAGTTCGGCGCGTTCGTCGGCGGTCAAGCGATGCGATTCCTGCCCGGCGCCGTCCTGTTCCAACAGCGCCAGCCCCTTGTGAAATTTCGACCGGCTGTCCGGTTCCAGGTCCCAGGTGTGGGTCAAGCGATCGACCAGCACGTGCAAATCATCGATCTTGCCCCCGGCGGCTAGCTCGATCTCGATGCCCCAAAAAGAATGCGCGCCGGCCGGGGTTTGAATGTCCACATCGTCGATGCTCATGTGGGCAATTGTCGCCCCGTGACGCTTGAGCGAGCGCACGAGGCGTTTTTGTTCAACCGTAAACAATTCGACGAGCGGCGCCTGTTCGATCAGCGATTGTACAAGGTCGCGCACCTGGCCCTCGGGCCAGATCTCCGGCGCATTGCCGATGTGCGGGCGCGATTCGGATTCGATTTCGACACGTTGATGAATCGCTTCGTCCGCCTGCCCCAGCCCTTTGACGCACAGCGATTGGTGGTCGCCGTGGATGCGGATGCGGCAGGCATACCCGTTCTGGTACAAGACGCGGGTTTCGGTGTCGAGATAATGATCGATGATTTGGCGGGGTTCGGCGGCCTGCGAGGTCAGGGTATAGTCTCCCAGCCGAACGACGCTTTGCAGCCGTTTCACCGTGTCTTGATCGGGGATGATGAATTTTGCTTCGATTTCCATTGCGGTTGATCCCCTTTGATGTTTTATCTCTTGGTGGTCTCGGCGGTTGGTGGGTGCGCCAGGACTTTTTCGGCACGTGTTCAGGCCGGACGGATGCGGAATGTCCACTCGCCTTGCCGGGGCGGGTTTTTGGCCGTGAATACGATGCGGTTGAGCCGATCGCCCCATACGCTGCCCAGTCGCGCATCGGTGATCGACACCACCTCGGTAGAGACGGTAAATTGGGCCGCGTCAAACGTCACTTGCCCCGCGCCGGAAACGCGCCCGCCGGCGATCTCGCTTTCGGTCAAGACGATCGCGTCGCCATCGACGCGAACCTGGCACGGCGTGAGCAGGTTGAGGGTGATCTCGCCGGCCGGCTCGTTGAGCCGGTACACGTCATGCACCTCGACGGCGCGGCCGCGATGCAGGCTGACCGTGCGCCGGTAGGTGTCCAATTTGGCTTCCGGCCCAAAAGCCCCGGCGATGTCCAGCCGGAATTGGGCGCGGCGATCGCCGGCGCTGTAACCAACCTGGCGCGCGGCGAACTGGCGGCCCGGCTGCTGCACGGCGCCATCGACGACGGGTAGCAAGCTGTGATAACCCGACTGCATCGTCCAGATCGTATAGCGTTCGGCGCTGAATGTCTTGCGCGTATAGGTCTCGACCCCGACGTCAATGATGACCGGCCGGCCGTCAATGTAGACGATAAAATTGCCCACGTCATTGTGATTGTGGCTTTCGGCATTGTGCCCGCCCTTGGCCGCGACGTACAGACCCGCGCTCGATCCGGCCGCGTCTCGCGCGGCCATGACCTGGATTTCCGGCAGCCAGACATCGCGCGGCAGCGGCGGCGTGGGCGACGTGGCCAAGAGTTCGTCGAGTTTAAAGAGGGTGGGCAGCAGGCGGCCCAGGCTTTCCAACCGCGCTGTTTTGGCTTGCCGGTTCGTCTTGTAGAACAGGTCTTGCTGCACCGCGCCCCACGCGCCCAGGCGCATCATCTTTTCGTCGCCAATGCGCTGCCCATAGCGGAGCAGCACCGCCGGTGCGGGCACCACAATCGCCGAGGCGTCGGCAAAGTTGACAAAATAGTCGCCGGCGATCTGGACGCGGTAGATGAATTTGCCGATTTCCCCGATCAGCGGCTGGTCATAGATGTCGATCTGGCCCGCCGTGGCCGAGTAGAGCAGTTCCAGGCTGTCGAGCAGGGCCGCACCCGCACGGCCCCAATAGCTGGGGCCTTCGTCGCAGCCGCCGTCGGCAGGGTACGGATCGATGAAACGATCGATGCTGCGCATAGCCTTGAACACCGTTTCTTTGCGTCTTACATCATCTTTTTCCATCAACAATGTGCTGGTCAGGATGTTCGAGTTGATCCACGGGTTCCAATTGTTGACGCGATTGCCGCCAAAGCCCATCCAGCCGAAATCGTCGCGTTCCAGATACGGCGTGAGCACACGCGCGTCGATTTCTCTGCCGATGCGCGGGCGCACCAGCGGCGAAACGGTGTCCAGTTTGTCGTTGAGCAGGTAATCGACCCAGGCCAGACAGGCCGACGTTTCGGCGGCAAAGAGATCGACGATCGGTTCGCCGGTATCGGGCAGCCCCATGCCCGCCCGCTGCACGCGAATGTGCGCCGGGACGCACCAACTCGATTCCTCGCAGATCAGCCAGATGCCATTGACAATGTCGTCGAGGAAACGTCCCCGGTTTTCAATGCACTCGGCGATGGTCAGGCCGACAAGCATGCTGCGGCGGCGAAAAGAAGGGGCTTGATAGCGGGAGCGGTTGCCGTCGCGCGCAAAGTCGAGGTAGCGAACGGCCAACAACTGCGGCCAATCTTGGTTCAACAACGACTCGCCTTGCGCCAAATAGGCCTCGCGCACCGACGCGGGCAACCCGGCCCAGGCTTTGCGGCGATCGATGGTGGGGTAAGGCGCCCAGTCGGCGCGGGGAACGAGCGTAAACGTATCTATGGCGTATTTTTGTTCAAGCATCTTGGCTCCTTTTCCAATTCGATCATATCACATGCATCACCGTCGGTGTCACAAGACACGATCTATAACTCGGCCAACTCGCGGTCGATCACCTCGATCAGCTCGTTGTCCAGTTTATCCGGCGCATAGGCAGCGACCTGCCGCAGCGACATGTCCATAGCCATCCCAATTGCGGGATTCTCTAGCAACGGGCCCAGGTATTTGCGCAGCACGGCGCTGGCGGCCTTGTCGCCAAGCAAGCGAGTGAGCGCACTGTGCGTCGATAGTTTGATTGGCCCCTTGGGGTACGTCGTCCAGAAATCCGATGCGCCGGCAAAGGCGTACCGGCCCGATCCGATCTCGACGATCGCCGCGTCGCCATCCTGTGCAGCGCGCCGGACGCCGCCGGCCTCGGCCAATGGCTGCCCCCCCTCCGTCACCTCGGCCAATTGAGTAAATGGGATGCGCACCGTGGCCGTGGTATTTGCGGGTACCGTGACGTTCAACAAGAACACGCCGCGATCGGTCACCTGCCATTCGACCTCGACCTCACCGTACATCGAGTCTAATTTGGCCTGCACCCGCCCCAATCTGCCGCCCGGCTGCGGCTGGATCAAAATGTGCTTGTAGCCCGGCGCCTGCGGATCGACATCCAACCCGGCAACGACGCGAACCATCCATTCACCAATCGCGCCATAAGCATAGTGGTTGAACGAGTTCATGCCCGTGTCCTGAAAAGTACCGTCCGGTTTACGACCATCCCAACGCTCCCAAATCGTCGTCGCTCCCTGCTTGACCGGATACAGCCACGAGGGATAGCTATCCTGGTTGAGTAGCTCGTAGGCCACGTCGAGGTGTCCCGTCTGGCTGAGCGCAGGGCAGAGATAGGACGCACCGACAAAACCGGTCGAGAGGTGCATATTGCGCGCGCGAACCCGGTCGGCCAGACGTTCTGCGGCTTGAGGGGATACGTCGTCCGGCAGCAGGTCGAACATTAGCGCCAGCACATAGGCGGTCTGCGTGTTGTTGGCTACACGCCCATTTGGGGTGACAAATTCGCGCTGAAACGCATTCTTGATATTTTTGAACAAATCGGCATAGCGTTGCGCATCTTCGCTTTTACCCAGGGTCAGGGCGACCTGGTGCAACAGGCTCGTCGAGTAGGCGAAAAAGGCCGTCGCGATCAGGTCTTTATCGGTGATCGACGACGTGCCGCTGGGGTCGGGCGTATTGTAAGCGAGCCAGTCGCCAAAATGAAAGCCGGTGTTCCACAAATAGCTATCGCCGGCTTGCTTTTCGATATAGCTTACCCAGGCGACCATACTCTGGTACTGCTCTTTGAGAATGCGTTTGTCGCCGTAGCAAAGGTAAATCGTCCACGGGCAGATCACCGCCGCGTCGGCCCAGGCGGCCGAACTTGCCCACTTGGCGCCCAACACATTGGGCACCACATGCGGCACACCACCGTCGGCCAGTTGATCGGCGGCAAGGTCGCGCAGCCACTTGGTGAAAAATCCGGCGACATCCATATTGAAACAGGCGGTGCGGATGAACACCTGGGCGTCGCCGGTCCAGCCCAGACGTTCGTCGCGCTGCGGGCAGTCGGTCGGCACATCGACAAAGTTGCCCTTTTGCCCCCAGACGATGTTGTGTTCAAGCTGGTTGAGCAGCTCGTTATCGCTCTCCCAATGACCGATCGGGGTGGTGTCTGAGTGAACGACAATTCCGGTCAGACTATCGGGCGTCAATTCGCCGGGATAGCCGTCGATGGCGATGTAGCGAAAGCCGTGAAAAGTGAAACGAGGCTCCCACACTTGCACGTCGCCGCCCTTGAGGACATAGCTATCGGTCTGTCTGGCCGAACGCAGGTTGTCGGTGTAGAAATTGCCGTCCTGGTCGAGCACTTCGGCGTGGCGAATGGTGACCGTTTGACCGGCCTCGCCTTGCACCTGAAGCCGCACCCAGCCGACCATGTTCTGGCCCATATCGGCAACAATATCGCCGGCCGGGGTTTCGAGAAATTTGACCGGTTTGATCTCTTGAATCTTGCGCACCGGCGGGCCGGCCGGCGTGCAAAGCAGGTCTTGCGGATAATCGCCCCTGTGGACGCCCGACCAGGCGGCGTCATCGTATCCGGCGCGGCTCCAGCCCGTTTTTTCGAGACGGGCGTCGTAACTTTCGCCGTTGTAAATATCCGCAGCGAGGGTTGGGCCGGTTGACGCTTTCCACGTCTCGTCTGAACACACCCACTGCACACGCCCATCTGTGTATTCGATCTTGATTTGCAACAACAATGCCAATTTTTCGCCATAGACGTTGCGCTGCCCGCCAAAGCCCAGGTTGCCGCGATACCAGCCATCGGCCAGGGTAACGCCAATGGCATGTTCACCTGCGCTCAAGCGGCCGGTGAGGTCATAAATTTGGTATTGCAGCCGTTTGTGGTAGACGGTCCAGCCGGGAGTCAACACCTGATCGCCGACCTTGGCCCCGTCCAGCTCGACCTCGTAGAGGCCGTGAGCGGTGACGTACAATCGCGCGGCTTGGACCTCACCGTTCGTTGAAAACGGTTTGCGCAGCATTGGGCAAGGATTCGATATGGAAGGATCCTCGGATAAATCAGGTTCGATCCACTCGGCTTGCCAATCGTCAGGGCCAAGCAAGCCCATTTCCCAGGTCGCCGTCTCGCTCCAGTCGGAGACACGACCGTCATTGAGCCAGACGCGCACCTGCCACGCGCAGCGTTGACCGGAGGTCAATGTGGGGCCGTCATAAGGCACGTGGATCGATTGGGCGGATTGGACCTGGGTCGAGTCCCACAGCAGTTTGCCGTCATCGCCGCTGACGCGGATGCGGTAGGCGGTCTGGATCACGCCGCGCCCGCCGGCCTGAATTTGCCAGCAGAGGCGGGGCCGGGCAGCGTCGATGCCCAGGGGGTTGGTCTTGTACTCGCACTTGAGATTTACCGGGGATACAGACATAGGAACCACTCCTTTGATGGTTGGCCGATCAAACAACCACAAAACGCGGACCGACTTTTTTGGTCAGGTCATTCAGTAGTTTTGCAAATTTTACAACCTCATAGCAGGCTAGAGTGCGTGATGGATCTCGTCACGGGGCACACCGGCCCGCACTTGGGCAATCAGCCAATCCAGTAACATCTCGCGGTGCGATTCGCGTATCTGCTGCCGGGCTTAGGGCTGTTCAATTCTAATTTGTGACTAAAGTCACCGCTGGCGGGCCAAGGCC
>CAYZYE010000092.1:0-14293 GCA_964481205.1 uncultured Anaerolineae bacterium
TTGGCCTTTGAACCACCGTTTTGGCGCCCAGCGAGTCAAGATGCGATTGCCCTGACAAGTGAACTCGATTCTTTTGACGGCCTGGTTCTTTTGTGTTACAATAGTGCGCGATTCTCCATCGGCTTGTTCACCTTTGCCCCGGACTGCCGGCAATCCGGGAATGGCTTGTGTGCTTTGCCGTTTTGTGCCCCCTGTATTTGTGCGGTTGACAGAACGTTGGCGAGTTTTTTCAACAGGCTCGTTTATTTGTTCGGATTAGACGAAAGGAGGCCCCTCGGACAAACTGGTTTTCCCCACTGGTATTTTGTTTTTTCACAAGGGAGGATTGAACAATGTTCAAGCGTAAATGGTTTACGGTTCTTTTGATTGTTGTTGTTATTGTCACCCTGTTTGCCGCAGGGTGCAAGCCCAAGGGCAAGGGCGGCGGTGGAGGAACGCTGATCGTCGGTCGTGGCGGCGATTCTGTCAGCCTGGACCTGGCTTCGGCAACCGATGGCGAGTCCTGGCGTGTCGGCGGCGAAATCCTCGACACCCTGGTCAAGTTGGAGGGCACCAGCACCAAGGTGGTTCCCTGGCTGGCCGAATCCTGGGACAGCCCGGACGGCAAGACCTGGACGTTCAAAATCCGCGCCGGCGTCAAGTTCCACGATGGTACGCCGTGCGACGCCGAGGCGATCAAGTGGAATTTCGACCGTTGGCGTGATGAGAACAACGAGTGGCGCTTTGGCCGCACGTTCGAGTATTACACCCACGAGTTTGGCGAGGATTATGCCATTGTCGATACCAAAGCGATCGACAAGACGACTTTTCAGTTTACACTGGCCAATCCTTCGGCGGTGGTGTTGTACAAACTGCCGCTGGCCACGTTTGGCATCGCCAGCCCAACGGCGATCAAGGAACAGGGCGACAAGTACGGCACGCCGGCTGGTTCGGCGGTGGGCAGTGGGCCATTCAAGTTCGTCGAGTGGGTGCCCGATGACAAGATCGTGCTTGAGCGCAACCCCGACTGGTGGGGCGAAGGGCCCAAGCTCGACCGCCTGATCTTCCGCTCGATTCCCGACAACTCGGCCCGCCTGGCTGAACTGCTGGCGGGTACCGTCCACACTGCCGACCTGGCGCAGACCGACATGGCGACCGCCGAGGCCGACCCCAATATCAACACGATTGTGATGCCTTCGATGAGCACGGGCTATATCGCCTTCCAGCAATGCACCGAACCTTTCGATGACCCCAAAGTGCGTTGGGCGATCGCCACGGCGATCAACCGTCAGGCGCTCATTGATACGTTTTACACCAAGCGTGATGTGTTAGCCACCGGCTTCCAGCCGCCGGCAATCCTGGGGAGCAACCCCAACTTGGGTCCAATCGAGTACAATCCTGACAAAGCCAAGGAAATGTTGGCCGAGGCGGGCTTCCCCGATGGATTCAAGACCGAGTTCTGGTATATCCCGGTCATCCGTGGCTATTTCCCCGACTCGAAAGCCATCGCCGAAGCCATTGCTGTTGACCTGGCCAAGATCGGCGTCGAAGTTGAACTCAAGACCGAAGACTGGGGCGCGTACCTGGAGCATCGCAATGAAGGCAAGTTCCCAATGTGGATGCTGGGCTGGGGTTCGGACAATGGCGATCCTGACAACTATATCGGCTGGCACTTTATCCATCCGGTGGGAGAACCCAAGAAGGAAGACTGCTACGACAACGACGAGTTGACGCAACTCTTGATCGACGGCGCCAAAGAGCCGGATGTCGCCAAGCGCGAAACCATCTATCAAAAGGCCGAGCAGATCGTTCATGACGATATGGCGCGCTTGCCGGTGGCCTGGACCGCCGGCCAGCAGTTCTGGCGCAAAGAAGTTATGGGCAGAGAGCCGGTCGTCTTCCGTTCCTGGTTTGAAAAGACCTGGATCGAGGAATCAAAGTAGCTTTTTGATTCGGAGCAGCATGTTTGCTCCCAGGCAAGAGATCGCGAGTGCCAGGCGGCACGGGCACACTGTGTGCCTGGCACTCTTTTTGCGTTCTTGAATCTGTACAAAGGCGCGGGTGTATTTGCCGCCGGGGGCAGCGCGCTGACCGGCGTTGTGGGTTGATCCCTGGTTCATACCTGAAACCAGATGCCCCAGGCGACAAACATACTCTAAAGGAGCAGCCGTCTTGACAGCATATATCATTCGACGTATCTTGGGACTTGTTCCTGTGCTCTGGGGGATCACGGTGCTGGTTTTTTTCTTGATCCGTCTCATCCCCGGCGATCCGGTGATCACGATGTTGGGCGACAAGGCCAGTGCCGCAGACATTGAACGGGTGCGCGAACAATTGGGGTTGAACGACCCTCTTTATATCCAGTATTTCAAATATATGGGGCAGCTGTTTCGGGGCAATCTGGGGCAGTCGATCATCAACCGCACCGAGGTCACATTTGAGTTGAGCTATCGCTTTCCGGCTACCCTCGAAATGGTCATTGGTTCGATGATTTTGGGGGTTATGGTGGGCATTACGGTGGGTGTTGTTTCGGCCATTCGCCGCAATTCCTGGTTCGACATTTTGGGCATGATCGGCGCATTGCTCGGCGTGTCGATGCCGATCTTTTGGCTGGCCCTGATCATGATCTATGCGCTGGCGGTGAACCATAAAATCTTTCCGCCCAGCGCGCGTCTAGATGTCGATCTGTACATCAAGCGCGTCACCGGCTTTATTCTCATCGACACCCTGTTGGCCGGGGACATTTATGCCTTTTTCAACGCCATTTGGCACATGATCATGCCGATGACGGTTCTGAGCACGGTGATTATGCCCGGTTTGGCCCGCATCACCCGGGCCAGTATGTTGGAAGTGTTGCGGCAGGACTATGTGCGCACGGCCTGGTCCAAGGGGCTGGCCGAAAAAGCCATTGTCGTGCGGCATGCGCTCAAAAATGCCCTCCTCCCGGTCGTGACCGTCGTTGGCGGGCAGTTGGGGGGCTTGCTGGGCGGCGCGATTCTGACCGAGACCGTTTTCTCCTGGCCTGGGATGGGCACATGGACTTATCGCGCCATCTTGGGGCGCGATTATCCGATTGTGCAAGGTAGTGTCCTGGTCAGCGCCACGATCTATGTATTTGTCAATTTGGCCGTGGACATTCTTTATGCCTTTATCGATCCACGCATCCATTATGATTAGGCGAGTTCCAGAATTTGAATTATCCCAGCCTGTTCGGCCTGGATTGCCAAATCCGGCGAGAGCAACGTGAGCTGGGAAACACGTCCATTTGAAACATATCCAAATCCCATGACAAGGAGTACAGCCAGGTGACGCAGCCGATCGGTCAAGATTCGTTTTCAGATATTTTGGACAGAAAACCACGCAGTTTGTGGCGCGATGCCTGGCGGCGGTTACGCTATAGCATCACGGCGCGCATTGGAATAGTCATCGTCGGGATTATCGTCCTGACCGCCATTTTGGCGCCAATCGTCAACCCGTACAACGCCAAACTGGACGCCGATCTGGAACACTCGCGTCAAGCGCCGTCGATGCAGCACATTTTCGGCACCGATCGTTTGGGGCGCGACATTTTTAGGCGGATCATCCACGGCGCGGGGCTTTCGTTGAGCGTGGGCATTGTGGCCGTGTTTACCGCCGGCAGCATCGGCACGCTGTTGGGGCTGGTCAGCGGTTATTTTGGCGGGGCCACAGATATGGTGATCATGCGTCTGATGGATATCCTGATGGCGTTTCCGGGAATGCTGCTGGCGATTGCCATTGTCGCGGTGCGTGGAACGGGGTTGTTTAACACGGTGGTGGCGATCAGCGTGGTGGGGATTCCTGGGTATGCACGCCTGGTGCGTTCGATGGTGCTCTCGATCCGTGAACGCGAGTACATCCAGGCGGCGCAGATGGTCGGCGTGCGCAGTTTGCGGATCATTGCCCGTCACGTCTTTCCCAACAGCCTGGCTCCGGTGATCGTTTCGGCGACGATGGGCATCGGCGGTTCGATTCTCACGGCGGCGGCGTTGGGCTTTTTGGGTCTGGGCGCGCAGCCTCCTATGCCGGAATGGGGGGCGATGATCAGCGACGGCGTGCCTTTTTTGCGACAGTCACCGCATATCGTCTTTTTCCCGGGGATGGCGACGATGCTCAGTGTGTTGGGATTCAACCTGCTGGGCGACGGTTTGCGCGACGCGCTTGACCCGCAGATGCAAGAGTGAGCGGCGATCTTGTTCGGGCAGTTGAACCCAGGCCAGTTGTCCTCTCTGCGCTTCCCAGGCCGACCAACGGTCGATTGGCAACTCGATTCGCGCCAGCGCCGTTGTCGGCATACGGTTGTATGCGCCGCTCAACGTCTCGACGGCGATCGAAATGTCGGGGTTGTGTCCGACCAGCATCACCGACCGGATTGTGTCGTCCAACCGCGCCAGCGATGCCGGGTACGCACCCGGGCCGTTGGCATAGAGCGCCTTTTCAACACGAATTTCGCCCCGATAGCCGGCGGCGTCGGCGCAGCGCGCGGCGGTTTGACGGGCGCGCCGCGCCGGCGAGCTGATCACCAGCTCTGGCGTTTGATCGTGCGCCGCCATCCACTCGCCCATCCACGTTGCGTCCTGTTTGCCTCGTTTGTTCAGCGAACGCCCAAGATCGCTTCCGTCATGTGAGGTTTGTTTGGATTTGGCGTGCCGCAATAGGAAAACAATCTTCATCCCCTCGCTCCAGTGTCCGTACATCCACAAGACCAGTCATCCAGTGTGCCAAAAGCATAGCGTCCGCATTGTTCGCATACGACGTTTACCATCGACCCGCCGAGCGGAATGGTCAGCAGCCCACGGGTAAAGAGCGCCTCCATCTCGTCGAGCAGCAAGCGATAGCTTGCGCCGTCCCAGGGCGCTGTCTCGACCGACCAGGGAAAATCAAACGGGCCGGTCGTCAGTTCGCGGACCAGCGGCGGCCAGTCGATGGTGCCATAGGGCGGCTGGATATGCCGATCGGCGTTGTGGTCGTTGTCTTGCAGGTGAAAGGTAATGATCCGCTCGCGCAAGGCGGCCAGGGTGGGCATCAATCCCTCCTCGGTGATGTGCGCGTGTCCCACATCCAGGCAGATGCCCGTGTCAAACTGCTCTGCCAACGACCAGAGGTCGGCGCTGTGGTCGCCCAGGTGATGGGGGAGCATATTTTCGAGTGCCAGACGAACGCCGGTTTCCTGCGCCACCGGCAGCAGCGCCTCGAGGCTGCGCATCAACTGGCTTGTGCGGGCGGCGCGTTCTTGCGGCGGCATACGGCCGCTGGCGGGATGAATGACCGCGCACTCGGCACCGAGCATCGCCGCGTAGCGCAGGCTGGCGGTGATGGTGGATACGGCCTTGTGCCGCGCCTCCTCGTCGAGCAGCGACAGGTCATACTCGCCGCCAAAGGGCGGGTGGCAGGCATAGATGCGGATGCCCGCGTCCCGGCACATCCGGCCCACCGCCGCGATCTCGGCCTTGCTGTGCGTGGTCAGAAAAACCGCGCCCGGTTCTAGCGCGGTGACGCCTTGAGCGCGCCAGTCGTCGATTGTTTTTTGCGCCGGCTCAAAATCCCAAATACAGATCGCGAATTGCATAAAAAGCCTCTTTTCAGCATTGTGTTGCGTCATCTGTCCACTCGACGCGCAGTTTGTCAAAACGCCTGCAACAGTTCCAACAGTTTTTTGTCCAGTTTGTGCCCGCGCCAGTCCTCGTACTCGACGTCGGCGCGACCCGAATCGAGCACGCCAAAAGAACCGCGCAGGTTCCACAGCGCCAGGCCGATCCCCGCGTCGCTCAAGATTTCGAGCACGTCACGCAGCCAGGCCAAGAACACATTGTGCGGGGTGCGGTTGAACGCGCCGCCCTCGCCGCAGTGTACGCCAACGCCCTGTGCGGCCAGTTTGATCCAGGGCTTGTAAAACCTGGCCAGCCGTTTGCGGTTCCAGAATTTGCCGTCGGACATTTTGCCGGGCCAGGTTGGCTCGGCCCAATCCGCATTGTCGCCAACCCAGTTGGCTTGATAGTGGGTGATGTTCATCGGCTGGTAAGCGCGGGTGCTTTGCACCACGTTCAGGTCGATCAGTTCAGGGCATGGATCGCTGCCCCAGGCCAGCCCGTCGACCACGATCGTTCGTCCTGGGTCGATGGCGCGGATTGCCGCGACCGTCGTCCGAATCACGCGCTCGTGGTCGCGGCGCGACATCTTGGCGTTGGGATTGGTCGGTTCGTTGATCAGGTTGAAACTGAGCCGGTCGGAGGAGACGCCCTTGTACCGCCGGGCAAACAGCTCCCAGTGAAACACAAAAGCATCGAGCGCGTCCTGGTCTTGCCACAGGTTGAACGGTTCTTGTCGCTCGCGGTTGACCGAGTAGCCCGGCCCGCGATGAAAGTTGAGGTCGATGTGGATGCCATATTTTTTGCCCAAATCGATCAGGCGGTCGATCTTGGCCAGCATCGGCTCATAAATGTCGTACACGTCATCGCCAACCGTCCACAGCGTGTAACACATGGGGATGCGCGCGAAATCAAAACCCCACTCGGCCAGCCAGCGAAAATCGTCCTCGCGGAAATCGCCCTTGCTTTTGGTCGTAAACATTTCCAGCAAATTAAAACCCCGCCAACGGGGAATCGTCGTCTGTTCGTTCATTTGGGCCTTTCTGCTTGCTCTTGCGCAGCCGGCCAACGCGCCGCCGGCGGCGGCGATGGCTGATTGGCGCAAAAATTGGCGTCGATTATATACCAAAGTGCGTTGATTGCTTTTCATATACTCTATTTTATGATCGAGCCGCGTTTTCTCTACCCGGTGGGGATATGTCCCCAAAAATGCTTTCAAAATGATCCGTCACCCGCCCACGAGGGGCTATGCTACCAAACCGCCAGTTCGTTTGAAACACGCCCAGTTGAGATGACAGGTGTATGATACCACAAAGTGCGCGGCTTGTCATCCTGGGAGGAAAATGCCGGCCAATCTGCCCAGGCAAAATGGCCAAGAGCACCCTGGCCATTTTGCGGTTGTGTTTGCCATGCGTCTTTGCTACAATAAAGACATCGACAGCAACCGGGCAGCCGCCTTGCTTTTCTCAATTAGGGACAACGAGACAGGCGAGGGGGCGCGCAGCTAAAACGTGCTCAACGTTTGCAGGAGGCGAGAAATGAGCAAATTGACAACTGCTGCTGAAGCGGTGGCCGCATTGTTAAAAGACGAGACCGTGGCCGAGGTCATGATCGACGGGCCAGAACGGGTCTATGTCGAACGGAAAGGCAAGCTGGAAGACACGGGTATCTGTTTTGCCAGTGAGCGAGAGGTGGTTGACTGGGCCAACGGCCTGTTGACCTCACATGGGTGGGAGCCGGTGGGCGAAGGACGGTTTTGGGTCGAAGGACGTTTGGCCGACGGCAGCCGCACCGTGGTCGTCATCCCGCCGGTGGCCGTCAACGGGCCGCACGTCGTCATCCGCAAGTTTTCCAACTATCCAATCACTTTTGAACAGTTGCTAGAGTGGGGCTGCATCAACCAATCGATCCTGGACTTTTTTCACGTGATTATGCAGTCACGGCTTAACGTGCTTGTCTCCGGGGGGACAAACAGTGGAAAAACCACATTACTAAACTGCCTGACCGGGTTAATGCCCCCAGAAGAACGGCTCATCGCCGTTGAGAGCCAACACGAACTGCGCATCCGGCACGAACGTGTGGTTTATCTGGAAGCGGAAGCCGCGCAAGCAAGCGGCGCGGATCAAGTCGGGCTGGATGATTTGTTGCGCGTAGCCGCCCACATGCGTCCCGACCGGCTGATCGTCGGTGAGCTGCGGGGAACAGAAGTGGTTGAGGTCATCAGGTTGATGAATTTGGGGTACGAGGGCGCCGTTACCCTGATTCACGCCAACAGCCCGCGCGACGCGCTGGCCCGGCTGGAGACGATGGCGACGATTGCCGAACCCAGCCTGACGCTGCCGGCCATTCGCGCCGAAATCGCCTCGGCGCTCAACCTGATCATCCAGCAAACTCGTCTTGAAGACGGCTCGCGCAGAGTGACGTCGATCGCCGAGGTGCAAGACCTCAAAGGAGACAATATCGTTCTTGAGGAAATTTTTGTCTGGGAAAAGACCGGCGTGGACCAGGGGGGCCGCTTTGTCGGAAAACACAGAGCCACAGGCGCCGTGCCATCCTTTGTTCCCAGGTTGGCGGCGAGAGGGCTGACCTTTCCCAAGGAGATGTTTGAGGCGTAAGCTGCGGCGTGAAAAAAAAAAGTTCGAGGTGTATTACAAGCTACACAGCGTGTTGTTCTATTTGAGCTAGACCAGGTTATTTTGTAGGGCCAAAACCGCCGCCTCGGTGCGTGACGCCACGCCGAATTTGCTCAACACGTTGCCCAAATGAAACTGGACTGTGCGGTCCGAGATGCCGAGCCGGGCGGCGATTTGTTTGTTCGTCAATCCCTCGGCAACGCCGGCCAACACCTCTTGCTCGCGGGGCGTCAACTCGTCGAGCGGCGATTCGCCTGCGTTGTCCCAATTGCGTTTTCGTTTAGGCTGGAGCGGCAGATAGGCGCGCACTTGGGTTCCGACGCCACGCACCGAGCTGATTTTTAATTTGCCGCCTACTGCCTGAGCGCGGTCGATCATCTCGGCCAGTCCCCACTTGCCTTCAGCGGACAGCGCCTCTAGGGGCATAGGAGGATGAAACCCATCGCCGTCATCGGCAATGGTCAGCCGCCAGGTGTCTTTTTCCAACCGCAAGCTGACCCCCACTCGTCTGGCTCCGGCGTGCTGCCCGGCGTTGTGCAGCGCCTCTTGGACAATGCGATAGGCCGGCAATGCCAAAGACGAGGGCATCCCGACCGCATTCTGAGTTACGTCGAGCGTCACGGCAAGACCATATTGTCGTTCAATGCGCGACGACATTATCTCTAGCGCATCGACTAATCCCAAATCATCAAGCGCAGTGGGCGCCAATTCATCAACAAGGTCTTGCAAGTCAGTCAGTGCGCGGGCGGCCATCCCGGCAAGCGTGTCAATCGCGTTTCGAGCATGCGACGTCGGACAAGAGAGTGCAGCGCGATAAGCATTGGCTTGCGCAAGGAGCAAATTGAGCGTCCCGTTCAGCCTGGACTCCAGAATGCGTGCCAGCCGACGGCGCTCTTGATCGCGACCCGTTACCGTTGACATTGGATCTGGCTTTTTCATTGGACAATATCCCCTGGAAGCCACTGAAAAACCCAAGACTAACCCAGGACGCCAAGATCATCTTGTTTGTAAATATCTGTGATGGTCATTGACTCTTTTGCGCTCTCTGCGGTTGGCGGGTGCGCTGGGGAGGTTTTTCATCACGCTCCTCGGCAGCCTTTACCCCGCCGGCAAAGTTTTGCGCATATAGCGCGTTCCGCCAAACCCGGCCCGCCGGGTCAAACAGCCGAACCGGAACGTGCGGATCACCTGGAACCCGCGTTTGGCGTACAACGCCTGGGCGCCCTGATTGGTGTCTACCACGTTGAGGGACAGAAAAAGGTAGCCCTGGGCGATCGCAAATTGCTCCACGCGCTCAAGCAGCGCCGTACCGATCCCTTGCCGGCGGGCGTGCCGGGCGACGGCCAACGGGCTGAGCCAGAGTTCGTCCGGGCGCACGTGGTTGTCCAGATTCAAGATGAGGTAATAAAAGGCCGATCGCGCCAGCCCGAAAGCGTTGCGCAGCGCCTTGAAGCGATAGTTGAGCAAGCGGCCGGCGCTTGTGGTCAGGCCGGCGACGCCAACCAGTTCACCTTGCCGGTACGCCAGGAACGCCGATTCGGGATGGAGTGCATCCGCGATGACGCGGACGCCGGCCGCTGGTCCCAGCCACGCCGCCGAGTATTTTTGCTGAAAAGCGTCATAAATGATCCCGGCCAGAACGTGGCGATCGGCGTCATCGGCCAGGTTCTTTTGAATGTGAATTGTGTTACACATCGTCATATAGACCCCGAAACTGGTTGCGCGTCACGCGCAGCACTTGCCTGGCCATATCGACCGATTCGCGCATATAGCGCGCAAACTCGCCGCTGTGCCCCTTGGTGTCGCTGCGATCGGCGTTGCACCATTCGACGGTGACTTCGTGAATCTGGTACCCTGCTTTTTCGCACAAATGCAACAGTTCCACGTCATAAGCCGTGACCTTCCAGCCACTGGCTTTTTCCTTGCGCTCGAAAAATTCCAGGCGGGGGAACAGCCGCGTCGCCACGTCGCGCCGAAAGAGTTTGAACCCACACTGCGTATCCTTGATCCCGCGCAGCAAAAACGCGCCGCGCAAGGTGCGAAAGACAAAACTGCCCACCTGGCGCAAGACAGAAAACCCCTCGCGCGACATACCCCGCGACCCGATGACGATCTCGTACCCTTGTTCGGTGCGAGGCAGCAGCTTGGCGAGTTCACCGATCGGCGTCGACTGGTCCATATCGGTGAATAACAGCCACTTGCCATGGGCCTGTTGAATGCCGCCCCAGATCGCCGCCGGTTTGCCGCCATGGGGAATGTCGATCAGCGAGCAGTTTGCCTTGTCGGATACAAATTTCTCGACCAGGGGCTTGCTGCCGTCGGTCGACTCGTCGTTGACCACGATCAATTCCCAGGCATAGTTTTGAGCCGCCAGGTAATCGTAAACCTGGGCCAACACACCTTGTTCCAGATTCTTTTGTTCGTTATAACAAGGAATAATTACAGTCAAGTAAGGTGTTTCTTTCATAATTTTTATCGTGTCTCCAATGAGCGTGCCGTCAAAGTTGCTAACCGCAAAGAGCGCCAAAAAAAATCGAGTAGCGCTGTAAATACAAGACAATCTCCGCCTCTGCGTTGATCCTATTTTTGCAGCAAGGCGTGATTTCCATCTATAGAGTCTCGGCTTCCCAAGGCCGTCGCTTTTTTGATGCCCTTGACATACGCCTTGATCAGTTTTTTGCCGCGCAGCCCGTCGAAAAAGGCCCGCCGCACCACCAGGCAATGCACGCTGCCCCGGTCGAAATTGCGGCAGTCGGGCGGGCGGCGGGCATAAATGATGCAGCGCTTTGTCGTCGGCTCCAGGGCCGCGCATCGTCCACCGCCCTCGCGGCGCATCCAGGTTCGACCCTGCTGCCGGGTCGTCAGCCGTTCCGGGATGCCGTTTGGCTCGGGCGCTTCGACGACCAGATAGCAGCATGCTCCGCAGTCGCGGCAACTCGTGGGCGCGTCGGCGTGTTGGATTTTCATCCGGCACTAGATCATTTCATTCATCGCTTGCGCGACGAGTTTGATCGCTTTTTCAATCGTCGTTTCATCAATCATCGTATAATTGAAGCGCATAGTGGACAATCCCTCGCCCGGTTGGGTGTAAAAATGTCGCCCCGGCACAAAAGCCACCTGGCGCTCGACGCATTTGGCATACAGCTGCCCGACGTCGAACCCCGCCGGCCCCTCGGCCCAGATAAACATGCCGCCTTGGGGACGCGACCAGTTCAGGCTGGGGGGAAAATATGCGTCCATGGCCGCCAGCATCGCCTCTTGCTTGGGTTTGTACAGATCGATGATCTTGGGCAAGTGTCGCGCCAGGTGACCGCCAGAGATGTATTCGGCGGCGAGCGCCTGGTTAAAGGTACTGGTATGCAGATCGACGCCCTGTTTTACCAGCACCAGCCAGCGCCGGATCAGCGGGGGCGCGACACAGAACCCGATCCGCAATCCCGGCGCAAACGTTTTGGACAATGTGCTGGCGTAAATGACGTGTTCTGGGGCAAGGGTTTTGAGCGGGGGTGCCGCCTGACCCCGGTAGCGCAGATCGCTGTACGGGTCGTCTTCGACGACCAGGGCGTTGTATTTTTGCACGATTCGGGCAATCGCCTGGCGACGTTCCAGCGGGATTGTGCGTCCGGTTGGGTTTTGAAAGGTGGGCACCAGGTAAATGAACTTGATCTCGTGGTTTTGGAGCACGTCTTCGAGCGATTCCGGGATCAAGCCGTCGTCGTCGGTGTCCATACTCACATATTCCGGCTGGTTGGGGTTGAAAGCCTGGATCGCGCCCAGATAGGTTGGCGCTTCGACCGCCACCTGATCGCCCTTGGAAATGAGAATCTTGCCCACGGCGTCGAGCAGGCCTTGCGAACCGCTGGTGATCAAGATTTCATCGGCCTGCGCGGCGACTCCCTTTTGCGCCAAATGCCCGACCAGCGCCTCTCGCAGCGGCGTAAACCCCTCGGTCAAATCATATTGAAACGCTTTGGACTCGTATTTCTCAATGACCGTCAATGCCAACTCGGCAATGACCTTGATCGGAAAACTGGCCGGGGCCGGAATGCCACCCGCCAGCGAGATCATGCCCGGTTGAGAGACGACCTTGAGAATTTCGCGGATCGCGCTCGCGCCCATCCCGCGCGTCCTGTCTGCCAACAAATGTTCAAAATTCACGTCAACTCTTCTTTCTTTGTGTCATTTTATCTCACCTTGAACAGGATGACCAGTAAAAGCGGCGTGCCCACGGCCTGCAACAGCATAAATCGGACCAAGACCTGGGTGTTGGACCAGCCCAGGTTCTTGCGCACGTGGTCGTGCAAGGGATAGCGCACGGTTTTGAAAATGCTGATCTTGAAAAAGCGCAGCAGCGCCACCTTGAGCAGTCCCGTCGCCCCGTTGACCAGCACGATCCCGGCGACGACGAAAATCAAAAATGGATTGCCGCCGGCCAGCACCAGCATACCGATCAACAACCCCACCGGGCGCGACCCGGCGTCGCCCATCAATACCTGGCTGGGGTAGGCATTGTACCACAAATAACCGGCCAGACAACCGGCCATGACAAAAGCCATCAAGGCCCAATCTGCCCCGTCGAGGTAATGCGGCACCAGCAAATACCCCGCAATGTCCTGGTGGCCGACGATGCCGTACAAGATGCCGCCCAGGTAGATAAAAGCCATCATCGACAAACTGCCGGACAGGCCATCGACGCCGTCGGTGCAGTTGGTGGCATTGATCGTCAGCCACAACAGGCCGGTTGCCGGGGGGATGTACAACCAGGGCGAGATCATTAGCGACTGCTTGAACAACGGCAGCCAAATCTCGATTGGTTGGAGGCGGCAGATAATGATCGCTCCGAAAAGCGAGATCGCCAGATCGATCAATCCCAACTCTAGTTCGCTCAACCCGCCCCGGGCTTTGGTATAGTCGTCCCACAACCCTTCCAGCATCGACAGCGACACGCAGCTCAACACGCCCAGATAGCGCCAGTTAAAAGGGATCACCAGCAGGCCGGTCAAGAGAAAGATGGGAACAAAGATCGCCCCTGCGGAAACCGGTTTGCCCACACTCTTGTGCGCGTCGACGGCGTGCATGCGCCCGCGATCGGTGGGCAAATAGCGCCACAACTTGGGCAGCAGCACCCAGGTCAACAAGGCCGACAGCGCAGCGCCAAAACCGGTCAGAAACAAATAAGAGTAAAACAGCCGGAAAGGCCCAAACAAAGGTTCGAGATGTTGACCGAGCCAGGGAAACAATCCTCACCTCCTCATTTCAGTCGGGTGCGCCATCCGGCGCCGTTCCGACGACGACGTGTACGCAGCCCCACGGGCCATATTCCTGGCGTTCGACGCTCAAACCGCGCGCTTGCAGCAAAGGCGCTTCATCGCGCATATAGTCGCCCGACCACTCCCACAACGCGGCCAGGAAATGCGCCATCGCGTTGCCATCCGACGCTTCCCCGGCGTCGACCACGATCACCTTGCCGCCGGGCCGGATCACGCGCACCATCTCATCCAGCGCCCGTTCCGCGTCGGTAAAGGCGCTGAAAGCAAAGGTCGAGATCACGGCGTCGAAATGACCGTCCGGCCAGGGCAACGCATAAACACTGCCCCGGCACAAGGTCGAAGCCAGAGCGCGCGCGGCCAACCGCCGTTTGGTCAGGCGCGCCATGCCGGGGGCCAGGTCCAGCCCAGACATCTCGAACGACTCGGCCAATTGAACGTGCAGCCGCCCGCTGCCAAAGCCGATCTCTAGCACACGGCTGCCCGCCGGCGGCAAGTAAGGCCAGGCGCGCAGGCGCAAGTGATGTGTCGCGTTACCCGTAAACCAGTCAACTGCATCGTAAAGAATAGACAGGCGATCGTAGAACGGGTCCCAGAAATGGCGTTGCAGTTCTTCGTTGCCCATTAGCACCTCCAGATTCTATGGTTCGGGCAGAGGAAATTTGTCGCCGGTACGCGGTGCTGATTGCCGAAAATCCAGATCAGGTCAGGGTGAGATGCAGGGCTGTTCAACTCTAATTTGTGACTCGTCGCCTAGCCACCCTACAGTTTTGTTCGGCAACCCACACAAACGGGTTTTTCTGGCAAG
>CAYZYE010000093.1:0-14235 GCA_964481205.1 uncultured Anaerolineae bacterium
CGGCTCGCCAGGCGCGGTTTCAACCGCTGGATTGTAGAATTGAACAGCCCTGGGTGAAAAGTAAATCAAGGATCGAGCATGCACAAAATTCGCGTTTTAATTGCCAAGCCCGGCCTCGACGGCCATGACCGGGGCGCCAAAGTGGTGGCGCGCGGGTTGCGCGACACGGGGATGGAGGTGATCTATACCGGTCTGCGTCAAACGCCGGAAATGATCGTTGAAGCGGCGTTGCAAGAGGACGCCGACGTGATCGGTTTGAGCATTCTCTCCGGCGCGCACATGACTCTCTTTCCGCGCATCATCGATCTGCTCAAGCAGAACGAGATGGATGATGTACTCGTCATCGGCGGCGGGATTATCCCCGAGCAGGATGTGCCGGCTTTGGAAAAAATCGGCGTTGCCGCGATCTTTGGTCCCGGTACGGCCATTGGCGAGATTGCCGAGTTTATCACGTCTCGCGTTGGGCGGGCAACGACCGCCGGCTGATGGATTTGCTTCGGGGGGTACTCGACAACAACAAGCGTGCGCTGGCGCGCGCGATTTCGCTGATTGAAAACGGCGCGCCAGAGGCGGCCGATTTGCTCAGCGCGTTGTATCGACACGCGGGCCGGGCGCACATTGTCGGTGTGACCGGCGCGCCGGGCACGGGCAAGAGCACGCTGGTCAGTCAATTGGCCCGCGCCTACCGCCGGCAAAATGTCCGCGTTGGCGTTCTTGCCGTCGATCCGACCAGCCCGTTCAGCGGTGGCGCGTTGCTTGGCGACCGCATTCGGATGCGAGATTTGGCCGGCGACGGCGGGGTGTTCATTCGCAGTATGGCCACGCGCGGCGCGCTCGGTGGTTTGAGCGCCGCTACTTTTGACGCGGCGCTTGTGCTCGACGCGGCCGGGTACGAGACGATCTTGATCGAGACGGTGGGTGTGGGGCAGGACGAGGTCGAGATCGCGCGTTTGGCCGACACGGTGATCGTCGTCGAAGCGCCGGGTTTGGGTGACGATGTGCAGGCCAACAAGGCCGGGCTGATGGAGATCGCCGATATTTTTGTCGTCAACAAGGCCGATCGCGAGGGCGCCGGGCGCACGGCGCGCTTTATCGAGATGGCGCTGGGCATCAATGCGCAGCCCTGGCAGCCGCCGGTGTGCCAGACTATCGCCACGCAAGGTGTTGGCATCGAGCAGGTGATGGCTCATCTTGAACGTCGTCGCGCCGGTCAGCGCGACCGCGCGTCGATCAAAACGCAGGTCCGCGTCGAACGCCGTCTGACGCAGATGATCAGGGAGAAATTGTTCGAGCAATTTCTGGCCGATGTGGGGACGGTGCGGTGGCGCGAAACGTTAAATTGCGTTGTGTTGCGTCAATTGTCACCACAGCAGGCGTTGGCGCGGCTGCTGGCCGATCGGTCCAAATCGGGTCGAGCGCAGGGTTGAGTCAATGGCAAAAGGAGTCAGGGATGTTCAATTCTACAATCCAGCGGTTGAAACCGCGCCTGGCGAGCCGTTGGCTGGTCGTCCCCCTACGGCGACGAGTCCCCGCCAGCAGTGACTTGATTAGAATTGAACAGTTTTGCAAAAGGAGCAGTCGATGGCGAGTGTGTTGTTGCAGCGCCAGAGCAAACGCGCTTATCTGGACAGGCCCATTCCACAGGCGGCGCTGGAGCGGATTATTGAAAAGACGCGCTGGGCGCCGTCCAGTTCGAACAGCCAGCCCTGGCATTTTGTCATCGTGCAGGAGCCGAATGCGCTGGCCGCGTTTCGCGCCGGTCTGACTCGCGGTAATGTCTGGGCCAAGGCCGCGCCGGCGCTGATTGCCGTGGCGGCCCGCGAAAAGGACGATTATACGCGCAAGGGCGATCCGCAGGTCAAGTATTTTCTCTTTGACTGCGGGCTGGCGGTGGAAAATCTGCTGTTGGCCGCCGTCGAGGAGGGGTTGCTGGCTCATCCGATGGCCGGGTTCAAGACTGCGGCGGTCAAGGACGCGCTGGGCATTCCCGATGATTATCAGCTCATTTGCGTGATCAGTCTCGGCTATCCCGGCTGTATCGATGATTTGGACGCGAGGACCCGGGTCAAGGATGAGCAACCCCGGACGCGGAACCGGGTCGAGGAAAATTTCCACCTGGATCATTGGCCGGCGGGCGCGGTTCAAAGCGGACGAGCATGATTTGGGTTTTCGGGTTGGCGATCGTTGTCGCGCTTGGGGCCTATTGGGCGTTGATTCTCACCGAGGGCGTCTATCTCGGTCAGCGTGTGGTGACGCTGCTTTATGATCTGACGCCCGATTATTATGACCGGATCAAGGCGATCACCTGGCGGCGCGACGGCGAGACGTTGGCCGGGCCGTTGTTGCAGTGGTTGGAAGGTGTTGAGCGTCCTTTGATCCTCGATGTTGGCGCCGGCAGCGGACGTTTTCCCCAGGCGATGTTGCGCGATCCGCGTTTCGACGGCCAGGTGTGGGGTGTTGATATTTCGTCGGGGATGTTGGGCAACGCGCGGCGGCGGGTGGGCGAGTGCGGCGACCGGGTGGCGTTGTTCCAGGGGGATGCCGGCCGGCTGCCTTTGGCTGCGGCGTCGTTCGATGCCGTGGTCTGTCTGGAAACGCTGGAATTTACCCGCCGCCCCGAATCTACCCTCGATGAGTTGATGCGCGTGCTCAAGCCAGGCGGCGTGTTGTTGCTCACTAATCGCATCGGGCGCGCGCGGTGGTTTCCGGGACGTGTCTATACCGACGACGAGTTGATCGATTTGTTGTCTGGGTATCCAATCACCAAACTTGAAATTCATAGTTGGAACACTTTTTACGATCAGGTTTGGGTGCGTCAAGTTGGCGTTGGTGATGTTTTCAATGTTGGAGGATTGCCAGGAGGCGATTTATGTCTACGGTGACGATCAAGGATTTGCGAGTGATTACCACCCAGCCGGCCGGGTCACGGCTGGTCATTGTCAAAATCATCACTTCGGAGCCGGGGCTGTATGGCCTGGGCTGCGCGACGTTTACTCAGCGTTGGCGGGCCGTCGTCGCTGCGCTGGAAGGACATTTCAAAAACCTGGTGATCGGGCGCGATGTGTCGCGGATCGAGGAGCTATGGCAGATGATGATGGTGCATGGTTATTGGCGCAACGGCCCGGTGCTCAACAATGCGATCAGCGGCATCGATCAGGCGTTGTGGGACATCAAGGGCAAGATGGCCGGTATGCCCGTTTATGATCTGTTGGGCGGTAAATGCCGCGAGGCGGCGGCGGTCTATGTCCACGCCGATGGCCGCACGCCGGAGCAGGTCGAGGATAATGTAAGGCAGTTTATGGAGCAGGGCTATCGCTACATCCGCGTTCAGATGGGCGGGTATGGCGGTCAGGGCGACGGGATGGTCAAGCCGGAGCATGCTCCCGATGGCGCGTATTTCGACCCGCGCGCTTATTGCCGCAATATGCTGCGCATGATCGCCAATGTCCGCGCGGCGGTCGGTGCAGAGGTCGAGTTGTTGCACGATGTCCACGAGCGGTTGCAGCCGATCGACGCGGTGCGCTTTGCCCAAGATGTCGAGCCGTTCAATCTCTTTTTCCTCGAAGACGTGCTTGCGCCGGAGGATATTGCCTGGTTCGAGACGATCCGTGCCCGGTCGGCGACGCGGATCGCGATGGGCGAGCTGTTCAACAGTCCGCACGAGTGGATGCCGTTGATCGAAAAGCGGCTGATCGACTTTGTGCGTATGCACGTCAGCCAGATGGGCGGGATCACCCCGGCGCGGGCGGTGGCGAGTTTTGCCAATATGTACGGGGTCAAGACGGCCTGGCACGGGCCGGGCGACACGTCGCCGGTGGGGCACGCCGCCAATTTGCATCTCGATCTGTGGTCGCCCAACTTTGGCATCCAAGAGTGGTGTCGATTCGACGAGTTGGTTTATGAAATGTTTCCCGGTCTGCCGGAGGTGCGTGGCGGCTACATGTATCCCAATGACCGGCCTGGGCTGGGGATCGACATTGACGAAGAGTTGGCGGCCAAATACCCCTGTCAGGACACCGTCGAGCAGTGGACGCAAACCCGCTTGCCCGATGGCAGTCCGGCCAGGCCATGAGCCGGAGCGCCGGCATAGGATTGAGGTTGCATGACCAGAAAAGACAAACAACAAGACCCGCCCGTTCGCCCACGGCTGTATATTTCGGTGATGCTGTTGATGTTGATGATCATCTTGATGGTCGTTGGGCAATGGGATTGGCTGCTGGCGGTGTTTATTGGGTTTTTGCTGGGGAATGGCTTTAGCGCGCTGTGGGAGTCGCGTAAATCTTGACCATGCCCGGTCGCCTGCCGGCAAACAGGGCAGAGGAGCCACCGATGAACTCGAGGCAAAGGTTGCTGGCGGCGTTGGATGGCCGCGTTCCAGACCGGGTGCCGATTTCGACTTATGAGTTGGTGGGGTATAATAGCACAGCCTGGGAAAACAATACGCCGTCTTTTGCGCGTTTGATGGATGTCATTCGCGCCAAGACGGATTGTGTGTGTATGTGGAATCCGTCGTCCAATCAGACCGCCTTTTTTTCCGCTCATCCCTTCGAGATGACGCGGCAGACGGCCCGGCTGGGCGATACCACGACCGAAACGCGCACTGTGCAAACCCCCGCCGGTGTCAGGCTTACGCAAACGACCCGGCGCACCGACAATGTTCATACCGTGTGGCAGACCGAACATTGGTGCAAGACGCTGCAAGACGTTGATGCCGCGTTGTCGATCCCTTATGCGCCGGTGACGTATGATTTTTCCGACTATGCGCGCATTGTGGATCAGGTGGGCGAGCATGGCATCATTATGAGTTCGTTGTCCGATCCGCTCTGTCTGGCCGCCGATCTGATGTCGTTTGGCGATTATACTATCTGGGCGGCGACCGAGACGGAGCATTTGCTTGGCACGCTCGACGCGCTGCATGAGCGAAATATGCAGAATCTGCGCAATATGCTCGATACGGAGGTGGTCGATCTGTATCGAATTTGTGGGCCGGAATACGCCACCCCGCCTTTTTTACATCCCCGTTTTTTTGCCCGTTTGGTGACGCCTTTTGTGCGCGAGATGGTCGCCTTGATCCACCAATATGGGGCCAAGGCGCGTCTGCACTGCCACGGCAGAATCGGCCAGGTATTAGAGTCGATCATGGCGACCGGCGCCGATGCGCTTGATCCATGTGAGCCGCCGCCGGACGGTGACATTACTCTGGTCGATGTCAAGCGCCGGGCCGGTGAGCAGATGTGTCTCTTTGGTAATCTTGAGCTCAAGTTGCTAGAGCACGGCGCGGTGGAGGAGGTCGAGGCGGCCGTCAAGGCGTGTATGGACGCGGCCAAGGCGGGGGGAGGTTATGTGATTATGCCCACGGCTGCGCCGATCAATGTGCCGCTTGCACCCAAGACAGAGGAGAATTATCTTTGTTTTATCGAAACCGCGTTGATGTATGGGGGGTATTGAGGGCTTTGTATCCAGAGTGCGGTTATCAAGGCTCGGTGTTTCTTGCGATTTCTAGAACTATTAACCGAAGCAAATGTATCAAGAAAGCCAAGCAACCAACGGGCAAGACCAGTCCACATAAACATATCAGACTGTCAAACCACCATAATCGAGTTTGGAACAAGATCGCGAGCAGGTCGTCGTAGCGGCTTGCGGCGAATAATGTGCTCCATACAAAGACCAGCAAACTTGTTCCGATTATGAATGCACTATCGTCGCGGTGTATATGGACCAAGATGACGCTCGTTAGTATCGCGGTGATAGCAGTGATCAGGCCGATGAGGATCACTGCTTCAAGGATGCCGGTCCATACAAATTCGTTCGCCCAGAATGATGCAAATAGGACCGCGATCCATAGCCCAATGTGGTACCAGGTGCCGGTTATTCGTCGATAAAGAACGACCAACAATGCTGTAAAACCTGCAAGCCCGACCAGCAACATTATCCCCAGACCGAGCAAAAGCACAGGACTGGATATCGATATTTGGGCGAGCGTGATCCAGGACAGTATCGTCAGTCCCCAACCTGTCCAGGCGATCCAACCGAGCCAACGTTCAATTTGTTTTCGTTGTGGATCCGACCACTTCATATTTTCCTCAGTATTTGGCCTTGAGCCACAAGTGCATCACTGCACCGCATTGAGGGCACTGTTTCCCCATCTCGAACCATCCGGCAACTTTACGACCGCACGCAGGGCATCGACGTCCCCAACGCCGATCGGCGAACCAAAACCAAACTCCCCAGGCAAATATGATCACACATATACCGCTTGTTACAAGTAACGATGCCGGTTTGAAAAGCGGGGCCAGTTCGCCGAGAATCAGGGCCGTGGAGATTGGCAAAAGCACAAAGCCAAGCGCAAGAATGAGAACAAGGATGACGCTCCAGACTATATAGATCAGGCGGTGATCGACCGCGGGAAAAGCATACCAGGTCAGCAGGCGGCGAAACAGGATAAAGCCAAGTCCCAAACTCATCATCAGGCTGACAGAGATCAAAAGTTGAAACCCAGACACGCCGGTGAGGATCGATGTAACCAACAAACGAGGGTCTTGAGCCAGGGGAAGCATCGGCGAATCGGTCAATATCTTGTTACTGATCAGTATGCTCTGATTCAACTGCGTCGCCAACTGAGCCGGGGCTATGACGAACCAGACGAGCACAAGGGCAACGTTGAGCAGCAGCCAGCCGATGCGAATGATTAGAAACAATCCCAATGCTGTGCCAAGTTGCTTGATTATATTTTTTGTGCTTGTCTGACAGAGGTGGGGAAAAAGCCACAATGCGAGGATGAGCAAGCCGGATAGGGTGGCTATGTGCGCCGGTTCAGAACTCACATAGGCCAACGTGAACGGCCCGGTCAAAAGCACGTCGAGCAGCAGCGCCGTTGCGCCGGCGACCAGGCCTATCCACTTCCAGGAACCAAATACGCGCACCGGGTTTTGCAAACATATTTGCCGGCGTTGCCACGGCGAGTGGATCGGTAATAGCCGGTTGATCCATCGTCGCAGGAGTCCCAGTATCTGTTGGCTCGAACTGGGAACCATTGTGGGCAGCATTGCCATTTCGTTACCAACGGTCAATAGGGCGTTCCAGGTTTGGGGCGCGCTTTCCAAGATCGCGGCTGCGCGCGCGTCGGCGTAAAATTCTCGTACCTGAACCAGTCGCCGCCAGACCAGCAATGAGAGGACGCCTCCGCAAAAGATGAAAACCAGATGTCCGTTGACTATGTATAGCATAGTTGCGCCAACATTTATTTCTTTGATCTGTTCAAGCATTGGCGCCAGCAACGCCGGATCGGGCCAGAGTAGCTCGAGCGTGTTGCGGAGCGAGGGATCGATGGACAGTGTATCCAGGTAGTTCGGCTCGAACACTTGGACGCCATAGAGTAACGACAAAAGAACGATTCCCAGGATAAACAACATGCTCCAGGCCATAAAAGTAACGCTCGTGTGCAACAGGCTTTGGGACAGGCCGGTTTTCCATATATCGCCGTTGGCCAGGTGCGCCAACTCGTGCAGCCAAAATGTTCTTCGCGTCTGGGCATCGAGTTGGTCGAGGCATTCTGCCTGGGGGCGGCCAAGGACCACGTAACGACGTCGCCATGTGCCCAGCGTTGTTGGAGCGACAGAGTGGTCGGGGATGATCAAACGGGGAGGGTGCTTGATCCCCAGATCTTGCGCGGCCTTTTCCATGTCCTGAATCAGGCTGGGAAAGCAGGCATGTTGGGTGCCAGATGCGCCCAACATACGCAGTCGAAGTTCCGGCTGACGCAAAAAATGGCGCAATGGTAATATGACCATCCCGGCGACAATCAACACACCCAGAAATGACGGACTTTGTTTGAGGCTGGCTACAATGACCGCCAGGATGACGCCAGCGATAAGCGCAAAGAGCAATAAAGTGAGACTGTATAGGGCAAAGATATCTAGTTTGGGTTTTGCAAGAGGTTTTTCCACTCGACGATTTGGGCTTTTTTGTCAGGACGGGTTTTGAATCGACAAATTAGTCAGAGCGGCTGTGCCCTGCGGCCAGGCGGGCCAGCGCCATCAGATCGGCGGCATGGGCTTGGGCCATTGTCGCATACTGTTCTGCCCATTGTCTGGCTTTTTTGCCACCCATGCCCGCGCTGCGGGCGCTGGCGTGGGCCAGTTTTTCTACTGTACGAGGAACACCGTGCCCACTCAATTCAGCCTCGAGTTGATCGGCGGTCAAGGTGTGAATGATCCGTTCGGTTGCTGTATATGTTGCTGCTATGGCTTGCAAAGCCGGAGGCAGGCCGGCCCCAAAGCTCTGGGCAAAGTCTGGCGCCATTTGAAATCGGTGCAACTCGGTCAACCCATCAATTCGTTTGAACAATGTGTTGGCCGCATCTGGCAGGTCGGATAACAAGGAGGCGTTCAGCTGAGATAAAATGCCTTGCGTCAATGCGATGACGACCTGGCGTGCTTGATCGGTCAATGACGGCGAGGGAAGAAAGGTCAAATCGAGATCTTGGACGATCTCTGGCGCGGGCGAGGTTTCGGAGGCCCGCGCTATTTCCAACAAATCCACATGCATTGATCCGCAGATCGGGCACGTGTCCAGATGACGGGTTAGCGCAGGGAACATACGGCGGACCGGCTGGCCGTTCAACTCGGCCTCGATGTAATCGGGCAACGTTTCCTGATACGTCTGGCAGTCGAGTTGTGCGGTTGGAGATGGACCGACGAGCGCGTGGGCCAAATCAATCAGGCCGTTCGTGTGGGGGGCATTTGTTTGGCTGTTGGACGCGCGGTGAATTTGATGCTGCAAACGATCTAGTGGATGCTTGGATTGGGACATTGAAACACTTCCTTACTGCCCAGGGGGCAAAAACGTCAAATCGATCGCCAGTTCAGGGGAGGGCAAAGCGTCTTGTTCGGCCAGCAAAGCGATCCGGATCAACTCGAGATACATCGCTTCGCAGGCAGGGCCTAGATCCAGGTGGCGGCGAAGGGCGTGATAGTTGGCGACGGAACGGCCATTTAGTTCGGTTTCGACATATTCGGCCAGGATGGACTGGCAAGCGTCACAATCCGATTCAGCGTCGTTTGTCTTTAATACGGCGCGCGCCAAATGAGCCAGTCGTCTGGCATGGCCGGTTTGTTCCAGCTGTGTGGCCAGGGTGTCAAGCCTGGTTAATGCCGCGATCTGGTTCAACGTTCTCCTCCCGGTTTGGCGGCCAGGGTTTCCAGCGCATCGGCAAAGTATTGTATAAAAGCCTGGTCCTGACGCAGACGTTTCAATGCTCTGCACTTGATAAGGTGAACATTGCTCACAGATGTGTTCAGCATATTGGCCAGCTCTAAAAACCCCAATTCGTACATATAGTATCCTATAATCACGGCTTGTTGCCTGGGATGCCCGGCAAGGGCATGTTGCACCTGAATCCACAATTGCTCGCGTAATTCGCGATCGACCACCTGCTCATCTGGCGACGAGTGGGCGCGCAACGCATTCCAAAAATGCTCCACTTTATCCTCGGCTTTTGTTTTATCCTCCGCCATATTGTCTCCGGCGACGATCTCGCGTTTTCTCTGTTTCTGGCGCCAATGTCTTTTGATCTCTCGATAGATGACCATTTCGACCCAGCGCAGCAAACTGCCAGGATTGCGAATTTGCTCGCGTTTTTCCCAAAAGATGACCAATGTTTGTTGTATACATTCTTGGATGATGTTGGGATCGTGTTCATATCGCTGGGCGACAATCTGGATATATCTGCCGATTTCTTGAAAAGCTCGATGTTGGCGCAAGGTGCCGTTTTGTCCACTGGCCCAATAGAGTTCTTGACAGTAGATGTGGGTGGTGGCTCGCCTGGCGACCTGGTCGTCGGACATGCCGGGACTTGGCCTGACTGTGCCTTGCGCAATGGCTTGCGCGACCCGTTCGCTGAACGCGGTCAGGTCTGTGATCAACTGCCAGTCCCGTTGTTCCAGAACCTGGGGCGTCACCCGCTGACAAACTGTTTTCCATAGATCGCTCATAGGTGGTATTTTACCTTGCATAATAGGATGGATAGAACACACGATTCTTGCAACATGCGGCAAAAAGTGAAAGGTTTGACCTGATTGGTTCTCCTACAAGTAGAAAGCAGTCTCTAGTATGCGCACGGTTTCTCTGCCGAACCGTCTCGACCGGGATACAAGGCGACTGCTTTGAACATCACCCGAATTTAGCTGTAAAGGAGAAACCAATGTCTAAAAAAATGTTGATCGTTGCCGGACTGGTGGTCTTGCTTGTAGCCAACCTGGCGCTGTCGGCGATGGCCGCCAAGTCGAGACCGGGCGAACCCGCCTGGTCGCCGCAAGAAACTCGTCCCGTCAATGGCGGTGGTTGGTCCAAGTGGACGCCGGCGGTTGGCATAAACGGCGAATGCGAGGTGCCGGGTTCTTCAACTTGCCCGCCAGCGACGCCCGGAGGGTAGATCGGTCAGTCAACGCGAGGGATGCGCGCTATACAGGCGCATCCCTTTTTCATCCCGCTTGTTCTGCAAGCGCGACTTGGGCTTGTGCAATGTGTGTCTCGAGATCAGATCTCAAGCGCGCTGTTTGGGGCTGTATTTCCAGGCCGTCCAGTTTTGCCCTGGCTTGCAAGAAAATGTCCAGCGCTTTTTCCCATTGACCTTGCGCCAGCCAGACCTCTCCCAGATTGTCTCCTACGTTGGCCCATTTTGTCGAATTGTCCAACTGCTGCCACACCGCCATCGACTGTCGATAATGGTCTTCGGCCGCTGTCCATTTGCCTTGTTTTGCACAGGCCATCCCCAAATTGTTCAGGACCTGGGCTAACTCGAACCTGGCTCCCATCAGGGATAGCCTGGTCCTGGCGCTTTCATAATCTGCTTGGGCCTGTTCGAATTGTTCGCGATGCAGATGGATATTGCCCAGGTTGATCCAGATGCGAGCCAGGTGAGCAGGCGAATGGTTTTGTTTATACAAATGCAACGCTTTATGGTACGCCTTTTCAGCCTGACCCAAGTCGCCCTGCATAAAATAGATGTTGCCCATGTTTTGTTCTGCTTCGGCGACGCCGATCTGGACATTGCTTTCTGACCAGAGCGCAAGGGCTTGTTGGTGGTGCGACAAGGCGTTTTTCCACTGCCGTTGTTCAAAGAAGACACGCCCCAGGGTGTTGTGGACAAAGGCTTGTCCCTCTTGATTTTGATCGGATTGATAGCTGGTCAGGGCTATTTCCAGAATTTGGCGGGACTGGGTCAGTTGCCCTTGTAGGTGATAGATTTGCGCCAGGTTGGTCAAGGCGCGGGCGTATACGGCCTGGTTTTCAGTCTCATGGCTCAATTGGCTGGCCGACTGGTGGCACCTGGCCGCGCCATTCCAATCTCCCCGGTTGCGTTTGATTTCACCCAGCCGGTCGAGCAAAATGGCTTCTTGCAACCGATTTTCCTGCTGGCGGCAAAGCGTGATCCCATCTTGAAGAAACGGTTCCCAATCGGCCCAGATGCCGTATCGTTCTGCTACCGAGTGGAATGTCACCAGCAAACGCGCTGCAAGATCGATATGGTCTGCGTCGCGCAGGGCGATGGCAAGCGCTTTGGTCACGTTGTGTCGCTCTGTGTACAGCGATTCAAAAGGCGAGTCCCAATGTGGAATCTGGTCCAGCCAAAAGCGGACATTGGCCATTACCCTGTTATGGAAAAACGAGGGCCAGTCGCGCGGTGTGGGGACCGAGTTTTTATCACTCATGATCGAGCCTGCCATCGAACAACCTCGTTGAGCAAAAATGTCTCGGTCAGACGGTGGATGCTGTACCGGCGCGCGTCGGCAGCGCCCCGAACGTCGACCAGGGACAAGGCGACCAATTGTTGGAGTGTTTCGATCAACTGCCCGCCACGGATCTGGCTGATGGCCGCAATTTGTTGGATCCCGCCGCCGCTTTCGGCGACCAGGGGCATGACGGCCCAGACCTGTTGCGCTTTTGTGGAGAGCATTTGCCAGGCGCGCCAGTAAATGTGCCGGTAAAGTTCCTGGATCGATTTGCCTCGCGCTTGACGCAGGTCTTGGATGATCTGGTGCGTGGAAAAGGCATGCATCTGGCCGACTACAAGTTTGATCGCCAGCGGATTGCCGCCAGTGGCCTGGTATATCTGGAACAGCGTTTCATCTGGCGCGCCAACCACGCCGGCCAGCCCGCGTTCTTGAACTTGATGGCGCAGCAAGGCCAGGCTGTCTTGCGCCGACAGTTCTCCCAGATTGAGGTTGTAAACGTCGGGGTACCCGTCCAGACGGTCGCGGCAAGTGAGCAAAAACCTGGTTGGTCCGCCCAACGCGCACAAGGAGGGGAGCAAAGCCTGATAATCGGCGGCGGTTTCCAGGTTGTCGATCGCCACCAAATAGCGTCGAGTTTGGAGCCGTGTTCGCAGCGCCTCTTGTTTTTGGCGTCCAGAGAGTTGCGCCAAATCGCGGAAGCCAAATTGTTCGGCTACAGTATCCAACAGGTTCTCATAGGTCAACGCCGGGCGTTTGTCGGGGATTGGGCGCAAACCTTGCCACAGCGTAAAAGATGACTGGCGCGCGCTTACCCAGGCGATGTCGGCAAAGGCTGACAGGCCAAGTACCCGACGCATGCCGGCGTCGGCTAAAACGGTCTTGCCAATGCCGCCGATGCCGACCACGGCCACGATCCAAGGGGCGCGGTTGGCGGTCAGTAAATCGACCAGTTTGTCCAGTTTGTCGTTGACGCCAAAGAGTTGCCAAGTCCCGCCAAGTTCTAATCGGGACCGTATGCGTTCTGCATGTTTGGCTCTGGCAGATATTTCAAACCGCCAAATAATATCTGCGAGCGACTCGATGGCAGCTTGCTGGCGTTTAAAGACCACGTTTTCGGAGAGATTGAGGCGGTTAGCGACCTGTTGCGCGGTCAGCCGATCGAGAAAGCGCAAGCGCAAAATCTGATCAAGTGTGTTGCCTGTTTGTTGGCCTAGTATGTCCAGGGCTTGTCGCACGATTTCTTTGACGGCAAAGTCGAGTTCTGTGCCAGATGTGTATGCTGTGTGCTGTGTGACGCTCAACATCTCGGACCAGGAGAAGTTTTGGTATCCGCCCGAGTACCACTTTTGTAATACAGTACGAACTGCGATTGGAAATTTGTTTGGCCTGGATGTCGTCAAGGTATATGGCCCCCCCTGCCGGTAAATTCTGCAAGACCCGGATGCGGCGTTTTGTCGCGTTGTATAGCAAACGTCCGTATGCTCAAGAGTATACCATGTTCATCCTTTTGAGGCAAAATGATCGATCAGGGGGGCGGCAGATTTTGGCAGAAAGTGGCAGAAAAAACATAGTATATGGCAGGCTAAATTGGTGTATACTGGTCAAGAGTATGTTTGTAACCGCACGTCTGGACAGAATGCCGGCATCACCTGCAAGTGAGCGATTATGACCAAGGCAAAGCAAACTCGGGTTTTCATCTTGTTGGCGTCGGGCTTGGAAGAAACTGACGTATCTACTGTGACCCGCATTTTACGTCAAGAGGGCGTTTCGGTCGTTCTGGTCGGTCTGACCGCCGGACCAATCAGAGGGAATTATGGTCTGGCGCTGATGCCCGATGCTTCATTGGGCGCCATAGATGGAGAAATTCCATACGCAGTGATTGTGCCGGGAGGCACGCGGGGCGTCCGGCGGCTCGCCGCCGATCCCCGTGTGCATGTTTTGCTGCGCCGGGTTTTCGAGCAGGGGGGTTATATCGTTGTACTGGGAGCAGCGTCAGCGATTCTGGAGACGCTAGGCGTAGAGAATCAGGCCCAAGCGGTATCCGATGGTTTTGATGCAGCAGATGTCCCCGACGGACAGGTATTCATTGCCGAGTGCGCCGAGGCGGCCGGGCAATTGGTGCGCTTGCTGGTGCTGTGAATGTCTACGATTCTCATTGATGTTTTATTTCTGTGCGGCCTCGGCATTCTTGGCGGTTGGCAGGTGTACTGCCGGTGGTGCTGCGCATTGGGGGTCAGGGGGTGGCGCTCGCTTTGCGCTCGGCCTGGATTGCCAAATCCAGGCCAAAAACGGCGAGGCGAGGCTGGTCGCATTTAACTTGTTCGGCTGCCGGGTTAAATTCAAGCCACGGGATTCTTCACTGCGCCGCCTGCGGCGGCTGGTTCAGAATGACACGGATTATCCAGGTTTTGTATGTTAAATTCAAGCCACGGGATTCTTCACTGCGCCGCCTGCGGCGGCTGGTTCAGAATGACACGGATTATCCAGGTTTTGTATGTTA
>CAYZYE010000094.1:0-14097 GCA_964481205.1 uncultured Anaerolineae bacterium
TAATGTCCCACAGCGGCTCAGACCACTGAATGGTCTCCGGCAAAGGCGCGCCGAAATGCGCCGGCCGCGCGCCCAGCGGATCGACGCCCACCTGAACGTAATAATTCCCGCCGCCGTCGTTCAAATCCGAAACGTACCGTCCATCGACGAAAATGAGCGCCTGACCGGTTTGCATCTGCGCCCAGATGGTAAATGTGACCTCGCTGTTGGCCGGCACCTGAACGCGCTGGTAAAACCCGGCCGTATGTGAGCCGCCGTTGGTAAAAAACTGCTGGGCGTGATTGCCGCCATGCACATGGCTCTTGAGATCGGACGTCCGCCCGGTCTCCAACGTGATCAACTTGTACTCGACCTCGCGATTGTGAATGCGGTCGCCCAATATCGACCAGGGAAACCAGTCTACGGCCAGCCAGGACGAGACGCTGGTTCCCTCGCCAAGCGTCTGTCGAGGTGCTCCTTCAAAATCGGCATTCTTGAGCGGCACCCCGGTTTGAGCGCGAACGAACGCCGGCGGCGCGGGCAAAATCAGCACAGCGCCAAGAATCAAAATGATCAAACTGGACCAAATCTTGTTATTCATACCAATCCAAACCTCGTCGCGTGGGTTCAATCTCGTTTGTCTACGATGACCCAACAAGTAAAAGCCCGGCGTTCGATCCACACTTGGACCCCGGGCCGCGCAAACAGTTTCGCCAGGTCTTGGGCGCGATAAAAGTGACTGCGCATCAACGCCAACTTTTCGGCCAGCGCCACCAGCTTGACGCCCCAGTGCGCAATGTCCGGCTCTTCGATCACCAACCGGCCGCCCGGTGTCAAGACGCGCAAAAACTCGGCCGCGGCGCGCCGGTGATCGAGCAGATGATGGAACGCATCGACGACCATGATCCGCTCAAAGGTGTTGGCCGGAAAAGGAATCTCTTCGGCCAGGCCATGCGTGATACAGATGCCTTTGCGCCGCCCCTCGGCCAACATGCCCGGCGACGCATCGAGGATGCACGTCTGGGCCACCCGCCCGGCAAAATACTGGGCCACGCGCCCCGTGCCCCCGCCGACATCGAGCAGGCGATGCGACGGCTCGGCCGCGACAAAATCGGCCAACAGCGGCACGCCATGCCGTTGAAAAATTCGATCATAATACGGCGCCACAAAATCAAAATGATCCAACACCTGTCTCCATCCTTTAGGCTTTTCCAGTTTTCAAAATGTCCCAAAACTTGCAAGCACTAGAAAAGTTGCCTTCGAAAAAGACTGGAAAAGCTCGAGTAACTCCATAAATTTGCTTTTTTATGCCAACATTACCCTATGACCTATGCTAATCCGGGACAATTATTGCTCTGGAATTGCCTTACTCGATCCGCGTCAAATTGATACAAGCCTCGGCCGGCAACGCCAACCCCGCCGCCGCCTCGACCGCTTTGAGAATACCCACCGGCGCCGGGCAAGTCGTGTGTAAGCCATGCTTGGCCGCCAGCCGCGCGGGTATGGTTTCGACCAGAGGCGTGCGCAATACTTGATGAAAAGCGTCCAGGCTGGTCAATTCGGCGGCCAAAGCGCGAACCTGCGGACAGTCGCTCTCGATTTGCAGATCGACGTGCATCCCATCCGGCGATACCGCATTGACCGTCGTCTTGAATCCGCAGGCGCCACCGGTTATCTCGGCGCTGATCGGCATCACACCACCACCTCTCTACAAACAAAGGCGCGGTGTTGACCATGCGTCATATCGCAAGTCGCACGCGCCCTCTGGTTGCCCATTTTTTTCAACAACCCATATTATTCGCCGCGCAAATAACGGTCGATATCGACGGCAGCGCGTTTTCCGGCGCCCATCGCGCTGATCACCGTTGCCGCGCCGGTGACAATATCGCCGCCGGCCCAGACGCCCTCTTTGGTCGCTTTGCCGCTCTCTTGATCGGCGACCACCGTGCCCCACCGCGTGCGCTCCAGGCCAGACTCGGTAAACACGATCGGGTTGGGGCGCGTGCCCAGGGCCATGACCACCGTATCGACTTGCATCTCAAACTCTGAACCGTCAATCGGGATCGGCCGCCGCCGGCCGCTGTCATCCGGCTCACCCAGTTCCATCCGAATACAGCGCATCCCCGACACCAACCCATTCTCATTGCCCAAAATCTCGATCGGGTTGGTCAAAAAATCAAAAATAATGCCCTCTTGCTCGGCGTGATGCACCTCTTCGGCGCGCGCCGGCACCTCGGCCCGCGAGCGACGATAAACGATATGCACCTCCGGCGGGTCTTGGCCCCGCGCGGCAGCTTGAACGGCGCCCAGTCGCAGCGCGCAGCGCGCCGAGTCCATCGCCACATTGCCCGCGCCGATCACGGCCACCTTGTTGCCCACCCGCACCGGCGTATCGTATTCGGGAAACCGATAGCCCTTCATCAAATTGATCCGCGTCAAAAACTCGTTGGCCGAATAGACGCCAATATAGTTGGTGCCGGAAACGCGCAAGAAAATGGGCAACCCCGCCCCCGTGCCCAAAAAGACGGCATCGAACCCCCGTTCGGACAACAGTTCGTCGATGGTGTACAATTTACCGACCACGGCGTCGAAATGAACCTCGACCCCGGTGCTCTTGACATAGTCCACCTCGGCGCTGACGACATCTTTGGGCAGACGGAACTCGGGAATGCCGTACATTAACACCCCGCCGGCGGCATGCAGCGACTCGAACACCTCGACACGATGCCCCATCTTGGCCAGATCGCCGGCGCAAGTCAGGCCGGCCGGCCCGGCGCCGATCACGGCCACCTTTTTGCCACTCGGCTCTGGTTTCGCGGGCGGCGTGACGCCCTGTTTCAACTCCCAGTCGGCGACATAGCGCTCCAGGCGGCCGATCGCCACCGGCTCGTGTCGCTTGCCCACCGTACACAACATTTCGCACTGCGTCTCTTGCGGGCAAACGCGCCCGCAAATGGCCGGGAGATTGTTCTTGCTCTTGAGCACGCGCACTGCTTCACGCATATCGCCCTCTCGCAGCGCCAAAATAAACTGCGGGATCGGCACCTGAACCGGGCAGCCCTTGACACAAGGCTCATTTTTGCACTGCAAGCAGCGTTCTGCTTCCAACACAGCCATTTCCGGCGTCAGCCCTTGCGCCACTTCGGAGAAATTGGCCCGCCGCACCTCGGCGGCCTGTTCCGGCATCGGCTGGCGCGGGATCTGCATTCGCTCTTTGGGTTTCAAATCCGCCATCTGTATCTCCTACCTAGGGCTGTTCAATTCTAATTTGTGACTAAAGTCACCGCTGGCGGGCTAAAGCCGGGCGTCCCACCTGCGTGGACGCCGCCGCTGGTGGGGACTCGTCGCTGTAGAGGGACGACCAGCCAACGGCTCGCCAAACGCGGTTTCAACCGCTGGGTTGTAGAATTGAACAGCCCTGATCTCCTACCCCTCACTTGCTCGCCGCCGACTCGGCCCGGCACTCGCGCCGGTGATGCCAATGATCGACCGCCTGCTTTTCTTCGGCCCGGTAAATCGTCTGGCGCGACAACAACAAGTTCCAATCGACCTGATGCCCGTCAAATTCGGGGCCGTCGACGCAGACGAACCGCGTCTGTCCGCCCACCTCGACCCGGCACGCGCCGCACATCCCCGTGCCATCGACCATGATCGAGTTCAAGCTGACAATGGTTGAAACGCCAAAGGGACTGGTCGTCAGCGCGCAAAACTTCATCATCACCGCCGGGCCAATCGCCCACACATGCGCCACATCCTGGCGAGAGGACAATATCTCTTTGAGCGGCTGCGTGACCAGCGCCATGCGGCCATACGTGCCGTCGTCGGTGCAGACCACCAACTCGTCGCACACGGCGCGCATTTTCTCCTCCCAAAAGATCAGCTCTTTGCTGCGCGCGCCAATGATCCCCAACACCGTGTTGCCCGCCTCTTTGAGCGCGCGCGCAATGGGATAGATGGGCGCCGTCCCCACCCCGCCGCCCACGCAAACCACAGCGCCCCAGTTCTCGATCTCGCTGGGCCGGCCCAATGGGCCGACAAAATTGGCGACGGCGTCTCCCACCTCTAGCGCGCCCAACTGCATAGTCGATTTGCCGACCTGTTGAAAGATGATCGTGATCGTACCCGCCTCGCGATCAAAGTCGGCAATCGTCAGCGGAATGCGCTCGCCTTGCTCATCGATCCGAACGATAATAAACTGACCGGCCTGGGCCTTTTGAGCGACTTGAGGGGCCTCGATGACCAACAATTTGTTGGCCTCGCTCAAGATCTCTTTTTCCAGAATTTTGTACACGCTTACCCGCTCCTCTTGATCGGCCATCGAACGGGCCCAAGGCCCTATCCTACAACCAAAATGAAACACTCGCAAAAGAATTGCGGGTTCAGAAACCCGCAACACGCTCGCATTATATAACTGAATGGAAGCACTGTCAAGGATAGAATGCGCTTGCGCATTTGTGCAATCTCGAGTATAATGCACCCCGCTTACAAACCATGCAAGCATTCGCGGAGCGAGGGCCAGTATCCCTCGTTCTTTCTGCTCTTGGCACAATCGACCAAGGGTAATCCCGAGGAAAGGAGGAAACCGCGAGCATGAATCGTTATGAAGTAGCACTCATCATCCGTCCCAACGTGGACGAGGAAGGACAAAACGCCATCATTGAGCGTTTGTCTGCAATCCTGGTAGAACAAGGCGGTCAGGTCGAAAACGTCGAATCATGGGGACGTCGCCATCTGGCCTATCCGATCAAAAAAGTGCAAGAAGGGTTCTATTACTTTATCCAGGGTCAATTTGCAACATCTGTGCTGCCAGAACTCGAACGAACGATCAAGCTGACCGAAGACATCCTGCGGTATATGGTCATCCGAACAGATCACTGAGGTTGAGCGACAGAGGCGTAAAAATGGTTGCAGCAAGGCAATCGACACAAGAAACGATAAACTGGGCGTCGCCTGGCCTGAACCAGGTCACTCTTATCGGCCGCCTGGGCCGCTCGCCAGAGATGCGCTACACGCCCGACGGGAAACCCGTCGCCTCGTTCAGCGTCGTCGCCACACACTCGTTTGCGGCATCCAATGGCGACCGGCACGAGGAAACGGACTGGTTCAACATTGTGGTGTGGGGGACGCTGGCCGAAACGTGCAAAAAGAATTTGTACCAGGGGCAGCGTGTATGCGTCCAAGGGCGAATGAAAACCCGACGTTGGACGGACGAAAACCAGGTCGAGCACTCGTGCGCCGAGGTGATTGCCCAGGCATTGATCCCCCTTCAGCGCCGGACAGGCGAGGAGCAGATGCCGCCCACAAGCCAGAGCATGTGACGCCGTCGCAACGCCGCAAACAGCAAACGACCGGCGGTTTGAAAAAGCCGCATCAAGGAGGCAAATACATTGTCTACAGAAAACCGAAACACTCAAAATTCCGAATCCAGGGAATCGCGCCCGTCGCGCTCATCGCGGCCTCGCCCGCGTTCGGGACGGCGCAGATTTCGTTCCAAGAAAAAGATCACCGGGTGCAGCTCGCGCTGCGTTGGCCGTCAAGGCACACCCATTCACTACAAAGAAGTCAAATTTTTAGAAAACTATATCACGCCCAATGGCAAGATCAGGCCGCGGCGTCAGACGAGCAGCTGTGCAAAACACCAGCGGGCGCTGGCGCGAGCGATCAAACGGGCGCGGCACCTGGCGCTCTTGCCGTTCGCACCCAACCACGACTATACATCCCGGCAATAAACTCGGGCCGGCCTCCTCAAATCAAAGCGCACGAGTTTTGATTTGGGCGACGGCGTCGTCCCATTGGTTCTGATTTACCTGCGGGCATAGGCGCGCTGTAACGTCCTATGCCCGCAGATCAAGTTGGCAAACGTTGGGTTTTGGAGCACAAAATGGCCAAGAGTCGAAAAAGAAAACCGTCTTCGCAACTCACCAAAAAACAAGTCTCCCATCGAAGACGCGAAAACAAACAACTACGATGGATTTGGATCGGCGCCGGCGCCACCGTCGGCCTGATCGTCCTCATCCTGATCGCGGGATTGGTATCGCAAAGCATGCGGGTCGTGGCCACCGTCAACGGCCAGGTGATCCGACTGCCCGAATACCAAAAGCGCGTGCGCTTTCAGTACCACTATTATGTCGAGCACCTCGGCCTGGACCCCGCCATGTTCAGCCAGCTAAAACCTGAACAACGCACCGAATTTTACAAAAGCATCGTCAACGAGCTGATTGACGAAAAACTGGTGCTTCAGGAAGCAAAAAAACACGGCCTGACCGTGAGCGACGACGAAATACAGACCGAACTGGAGGAAACGTGGTTCCAACACCATCGCGTTCCCCTCACGCCGACGCCGTCGCCAACGCCTGACCCAGACGCGAAACCGGCCGAGGAGACAACGCCGCAGCCAACCGCCACGCCGGACACGGTCGAGGCCTTTGAGGACAATTATAAGGCATTCCGCAAGAATGTGCTCAGAGCGTCCGGCGTCAATGACGCCTATTTTCGCAAAATGATCGAGGCGGATCTGTTGAAAAAGAAACTGGAAAACGTGTTGGTGCCCACCGTGCCCACCGAAGAAGAACAGGTCCAACTGCGCTACACTTCGGCCAAAAACTCTGACGAGGCGATGACCAAGATCGCCAACTTGAAGGCCGGCGTCGAGGACCAGGTCCACGCCCGTCACATCCTCGTCGCCACCCAAGAAGAGGCCGAAAACGCGATCAAACAACTCCAGGCCGGCCAAGACTTTGCCGCCCTCGCCGCAGAAATGTCTACCGACGAAAGCAACAAAGACAGCGGCGGCGACCTGGGCTGGTTTGGCCGGGGCAAAATGGTCGCTCCCTTTGAAGAAGCGGCTTTTAACGCCGAGATCGGCCTGTACCCATTCCCCGTCCAGACCGAGTTTGGATACCACGTGATCGAGGTCTTGGAACACACCGAGCGCGAGATCGACCTGGACGAAGTCATGTTTGACCTGGGCTGGAACGGGCGCAAAGAACTGGCCGACCGATTCGGCCCACTCTTTGCCGAGATCGTCTTTAACGCCGAAATCGGCATCCACCCCGACCCGATCCCCACCGAATACGGCGTCGCCATCGTCGAGATTTTGGGACACGAGGTCAAGGTACTCGATCAAAGCGATCAGGATCGCCGGCGCACGCAGCTGTTTCAGGAAAAGCTGACCGAGATACGCGACAATGCCGACATCCAGGATCGATGGGAAATAGATATGGCGCCGCAACAAATGTAACGCCGTTTGGCACAGCGCAAGATCCAATCCGGCACAGCACAATACGCTGTGCCGGATTTTTTGGCTCTTGGGGATTTCGCGGCCAAAGCAACCATAAGCCAAACCGGACGCCTCTGCCCCAAAAAGATTGACAAATCCCCGCCGGCGAGCCAGTCCAACACCGTCTGGTTACGGCGATGCAAATGGGTTGGGTGTCCGTAGCGTACATGGTGGAACAGCTGCTCCCGCCGGATCTGACGATCCGGCGGCTGAACAATGGCCTGGATTTGGCAATCCAGGCCGAGCGGAATGGGGTATTTGGTTTTCTGCGCACCCCTAACGGGCAAAGCGCGGCGATCAATCGCCGCGCTACAGGACAACGCTCTGTGAACGGGGTTTGGCGTGCCCAAGATTTGGCGCGTCAGGAATCAAGCCGGATTCATCCGGCGCAGTGCCGTAGCGCGGGAAATTCGTCCCCGCGCGGGCAACGCCGCCACAAAGAGCGTCCCCATAAACAAGCGGCGTTGGCAGGCATGCTATCCTGTACGCCCAAACAAAAAGCGGATTTGTGCATGCGCACAAATCCGCTTTCTCATCATCGCCCGGCCCCAAAACGGGTCAGCGCGTCACCCCACAATACCGGCCAGCGCAGCGACCGTATATGGCTTGATCACCACATCGCGCACGCCCAGGTTCATCAAGGCCATGGTGCGTTCGACGCGCAAGCGCGACGCGACGACAACGGTCTTGGCCGTCGCCCCGGCCTCGCGGAGCAGGCGCAGCGTCTTGAGCACCTGCGTTTTTTCCAACACGTTATCGACCAGGATCAGATCAAAGTCTTGCACGTCGGGCAGGCCAAACTCTGAAACCACCACCTGGTTCCCCGCTGCGGTCAGCGCCCCCTCGACAAAACGGCTCCACGAGCCGGGATCGTCGATCAACAGAACGGCCTTGCCGCCGGGCAGCGCGGCCTCAACCGCCGCCCCGTGCGCGATGGGCACACGCAGCTCGATCCGCGCGCCGCCGCCGGGCGCAGCGGCAGCCGACACCTGTCCCTCCAACTGGCGGATGATCTGCAACGCCGCCGAAAGCCCCAAACCGGCGTGGTTGGCGCCCTTGGTGGTGTAAAACGTGGCCCAGATTTTATCCAGGTCTGCGGCCGGAATGCCGGGGCCGTTGTCGGTCACAGAAATGGCGACAAACCCGTCGTCACCCGTCGGCGCAATCCCAATCGTAATCTGCGGCCGATCCACACCGGCCACCGCCTCGACGGCGTTTTCCAGCACATAGCTGATCGCGCGGCTGAGTTGCGTCGAATCGGCCAGCGCCAACGGCAGCTGCGGGGCGATCTCGAAATCAATCATGTCGCCGGCCACATCCAGTTCCAGCGCCGCGTCAATGACCACCTCGTCGACCATCGTCGGCTGCGGTTTTTGCTCGCGCGCCGGGCCGATCAAGTGCTCCTGAACCGAAACGATCAGGTTGGCATTGTTGTCAATCATTGCCAAATCTTCGCGCATCGACTCGATCAATTCGGCGTCGCCCCCGTGAATATCGCCCATATCCTCGCGCAGCCGGTCGACGCTGGTGACGATCGGCAAAGCTTTGTTGCCAATCCAGTGAATGGCCTCAAGCGTGCTCGTCGCGATCGCCTCAAAGGTTTTGGTGCGCACCAGTTCGGCATGCGCGGCTTTGAGGTCGCGCAGCAGGCGGGCGTTATTGATCGCGATCGCCAGCTGATCGGCCATCGTCTGCAAAGTGGTAATGTCATCCTGACCGAACGCGGCCTCCTCGATGCTTTGCACGGCCAGCGTGCCGATGAGGTCATCGCCGACCAAAAGCGGCATGACCATCTCGGAGCGCGTGTACGGCAACAGTGGGTTTTTCAAATGCTTGGGGTCCTGATCGACGTTCAGGGCGATGCGCGCCCGGCGTTCAACCGCCACCGTGCCGTTCATCGACTTGCCGCCGACCTCGAGCTTGTGCCCGGCGTCGAGCATTTGCCGCCCCGCCTGGCCGTGCGCGGCGCTCAAAATCAGCCATTCGCGCGCCCGGTCGAGCAAATAAACGCACGAAAAATAAAAGCCATAGGCATCGCAAATGATATCGACCGTCTTGCTCAACAACTCGTCCAGGTCGAGGATCGAGGTCACGCCATGCCCCACCTCGGCCGCCGCCTCGAGCAGACGCGCGCGCCGTTCGGTCTGGGCCAACAGATCGGCGTTCTGCCGGTGCAGACGGGCGTTATTGATCGCGATCGCCAATTGATCGGCCATCGTTTGCAGGGTGGTGATGTCGTCCTGACCGAACGCGGCCTCTTCGGTGCTTTGCACGGCCAACGTGCCAATGATCGCGCCGCTGACCAGGAGCGGCATAACCATCTCGGAGCGCGTGTGCGGCAGCAGCGGGTTTTTCAGGTGCTTGGGGTCCTGGTCGACGTTCAGGGCGATGCGCGCTTTGCCTTCGACCGCCACCGAGCCGTTCATCGACTTGCCGCCGACTTTGAGCCGATGGCCGGCGTCGAGCATTTGCCGCCCCGCCTGGCCGTGCGCGGCGCTCAGAATCAACCAACCGCCCCCTTCGTCAACAAGATAGACGCACGAAAAATAAAAGCCATAGGCGTCGCAAATGATATCGACCGTCTTGCTCAACAACTCGTCCAGGTCGAGGATCGAGGTCACGCCATGCCCCACTTCGGCGGCCGCTTCGAGCAAACGCGCCCGCCGTTCGGTCGATGACAACAATCCCTGGTTTTGCACGTGCAATGTCGCGTTATTGATCGCGATCGCCAGCTGATCGGCGAGCGTCTGAAGCGCCGTGATGTCATCGTGATCGAAAGCCGATTCCTGGGTACTCTGCACGGTCAGCGCGCCGATCACTTTGTCACCCAACGCGAGCGGCAGCGCCATCTCGGAGCGCGTCAGCGGTAAATGGGGGTTTTCGAAACGGACAGGTTCTTGGCCCACATCGAGCGCGATGCGCGCCTGCCCCTGGGCCACGGCATTGCCAATCATCGAATGGCCGCCAACCTGGAGCCGGTGTCCCTCGGCCAGCATCTTTTGGCCGGCCTCGCCATAGGCCGCCCGCAGCACCGCCCACTCGCCAGTCTCGTCGATCAGAAAAACGCCGGAATAATAAAAGCCAAATTTGTCGCAAATGACATCGACCGTCTTTTCCAGCAATTCTTCAGGATCGAGAATCGAAGTGATATGGTGTGCGACTTGGGCCGCCACATCGAGCAATGCTGCGCGCCGTTCGGCAACTGTGATACCCTTCATCGTTTATCCCTCCCTAGACACTCAAAATATCTTGGATCAACTCGACAAGCCCGGCTTCTCGACCTTTGACAAAATAGGCTCTCGCGCCGCGCGACACCGCGTCTTTGGCCCGCGTCACCTGGTCAAAGGCGGTCAAGACGACCACCGGCAGATCGGCCTGCTGCTCCAGCAGCCTGGTCAACAAGTGCAACCCGGCGTCCGCATTCTCGGCGCCATCAAAATCGGGCATATTCAAATCCAGCACCGCAATGTCGAACGGCTCTTCTGCCAACGCTTCCCGGAACAATGCCAACCCCGCGCTGACATCGCCGGCCGTTTCGACGTCAAAACCGGCGCGCAGCAGCGTTTTTTCCATACTTCGACGGACCAGTCGATCATCATCGACCAACAATATACGTTTATCTTGCTCCATATCTTTATCCTTTCAAAAAATGAGCCTGGTTCAATTTCATACCTCGGCCGCCGCCGGGATAGACACGCTAAAGGTGGTGCCCAATCCCCAATCGCTTTCCACCGCGATACGTCCCCCCAGCTCACCGATAATTTGCGCACAGGCCGGAAGCCCCAAACCGGTTCCGCCGCGATCGCCCTTGGTGGTATAAAAGGCCATCCAAATCTTTTCCAGCTGATCGGCGGGGATCCCTTCGCCATTGTCGGTCACATCCACAACGACAAAATCCCCCTCATCCGAACGGCGCACCCACAGCAATAGTTTTTTGTCCTGCGCCTGGTACATTGCCTCCATCGCGTTTTTGATCAGGTTGACGAACACGCGGTCCAATTGCATGCGGTCTGCTTTGACCGTCAGCCCCTCACCGACGGCCAACAGCGTCACCACCTCATCCGGCAAACCCATCGAAGCGACAACCTCGCGCAGCAACTCTGGCATCGAAACCAGTGCCAGCCGGCGTTTGCGCGCCGGGCCGATCAGGTCTTCCTTGATGTTCAAGATCGCCTGCGCGCTGGCTTGAATGATCTCTAGATCCTCAAACACCGATTCCATGCTGATCATCCGCCGCAGGCGCTTGAGCGGTCGCGCCTCGAGCAGCGCGCGAAATTCATCCAGATCGATGCCATGATCGGCCAACTCTTGCACGGCCAGATCGAGCAACTGGGCAAACTTGTGTTCTCGCAATGCCGGCGCCGCATCCTGGAGCATCAAGTACGCCATGTAAATATATCGGGATATATCTTCGGTAATGCGCGCTACACTGCCCGGAATCGGCGCCGCCTTGTTGCCCACCCAGTGAATGGCTTCGCCGGTTGCCGTCGCAATCGCCTCATAAGTTTTGGTGCGCACCAATTCTTGATGCGCTTCTTCGAGGCGGTTGAGCAAACGCGCGTTGTTGATGGCAATAGCCAACTGATCGGCCATCATTTGCAAGGCGGTGAGATCGTCCTCCGAAAAGGCCGCCGCCTCGGCGCTTTGCGCGTCCAGTGCGCCAATCACCTGGTCGCCGATCTTGAGCGGCAAAGTGATCTCGGATTTGGTCCGCGCCAGCAAGGGGTTGGGAGAATAATCGGGGTCGAGATCGACGTCGGGCGAGAGACGCGCCTGACCGGTTTGCGTACATTGCCCCACCATCGACGACCCGCCCACACGCAGCCGGTGATCTTGGGCCAACAACCGGTCGCCGGCCGGGCCGTACCCGGCGCGCAAAACCGCCCATTTTCCATCTGCATCGAGCATAAAGATCGCCACGTAATAGAGATCAAACTCGCCGGCAATCGTATCGACGGTGGCGTTGAGCAACGTATCCAGTTCCAAAATCGAGGTAATGCTCCGGCTGACCCGCGCGCCGGCCTCCAACAACTTGGCGCGACGCTGCGCGCTGTGCAACAATTGGAGGTTTTGTTCGTTCAATTCCTTGTTCTTTTCGAGCGTTTGAGTCAGCTCGCGCACTTTTTCTTCCAACCGGGCCACCAGGAGCTGTTGGTACTCGCGTCGAAAGCGGTCGTCCTCGAGCTGTTCCCGCTCGCCGCCCAGATAAGCCTGCACCTGCTCGACAAATGTATCCGGATCGATTGGCTTGGCCAGATAGCCATCGCAGCCGGAAGCAAGCACGCGCTCGCGGACGTGGGTGGTCACATCGGCGGTCAAGGCAATGATCGGCACCGAGGGCATCAATGACTTGATCCGCGTCGCCACTTCATAACCGTTGAGGTGCGGCATGTGTAAATCGACCAGGATCAAATCTGGTCTGATCCGCGTCGCCAATTCGATGCCCTTTAATCCGTCATCGGCTTCCACCAGATCATATCGCGTGGCAAGCAGCCGTCTCACAAGCATCCGCGCAGATGGCGTATCGTCAATATATAGAATTTTAGGCTGAATCAGGTCTTTTAACATAAAAATATGCGGTGTTTGCCGGAAAACCAGATGCGTGTTGCGGGGTATGTGATCGCTCATCCTCCCCCAGGGAACGAGTCAATGGTACGAGAACCAGCATACCACACAAAAAGACGCTTGTCAACACAAGCACGCAAAAAACAAGTAAAAACCCCCTGGTTTGAGACCAGAGGGTAATACGATATCGACTCGCCGGCGTGGAGCGATCATTGAGCCATCATCAACACGGCTTCGCCGGTCAGCACATCTTGGTCATCCTGATTGCTGCACGTCGTTTTGAGGGTGACAATGCGCTTGTCCGCTCGCCAACCGATTACCTCGACAGAAGCCGTGATCTCGTCGCCCGGATAGACCGGCGCCAGAAAACGCAAACTTTGGCTCAAGTAAATCGCGCCGGGACCGGGCAGCTGCATGCCCAACACCGTCGAAATCAGCCCGGCGGTGAGGACGCCGTGTGCAATACAACGGCCAAAGCGCGTCCGGCTCGCATACGCCTGATCGACGTGCAGCGGGTTGAAATCGCCGGTCAGAGTGGCAAAAGTTGTCACATCTTGCGCCGTAATCGTCCTGGTAAAATGCGCGCATTCACCAATCTCAAAATCCTGTCGAACGACTGTGTCAGACATTCTGACCTCCACCGGAATCAAGCTACATCAACGAACGACGGCCAGCAGCCAAAAACCCAGCCGCTGGATCAAATAGATCGCCACAAAAACCGCGACCAGGGGAGCAATCGTTATCACGACGCGCCACACCAGGACATCGAGACCCAACTTGTGCAAAAAGCGCATCGCCGCATTGGCCGGCACATTTGTGATCGGCGCGCTGGTGTGCAGCCCGTCACGCTTGAACCGCAGCACGGTCACGCCGTCGCGATAATAATGTTCGATGAAAATGACATAAACCAGCCAGATCAACCCCATGAACAACAGGCCAAAACGGTCGATCGGCCGCAATGTCCACCGCCACTGGTTGCTGCTTCCAAACACGGGCCAGATTGTGTTCAGCGTGTTGCGGGTTTGAAAAACGGTTACCAATCCAATTGCCGCGCCAATGATCCAAAACGCATAAGCGACGATATAGGCGAAAACATCTTGTATTTTCAGTTTCGGTCTGACGCTTTCCATAACACCTCTTTCTCCATTCAGTCAAACATCAAGGCAAAGGGAAACCTCGTTGACACGGGTTTCCCTTTGGACATACCCCCAATACTAGACACCCTACACATTTGACTTTGGCCGGCGCAAAATCAATTTAGGGGGCAACCATGC
>CAYZYE010000095.1:0-14027 GCA_964481205.1 uncultured Anaerolineae bacterium
TGTCAGACAAAACGACGCCGGCGCGCCCATTTTGTCTGACAAATCATAGAAACCCCAAGTCCGTAACCGCAGAGAGCGCAAAGAAATATGACATCGAGCATCGGCCCTCGTGGCCGTTTTGGCCTGTTCCACCCGACCACATGTCGCCCGCAAGGGGCGCTGCTACGGACACCCAACCCATTTGAAACGCACCTATTACCAACACACCTGACGCTTGCAGGCACTTGCAATTTGGTTACTATAGTGGTATAATTAACTCACAATCACGCACCGGGAGGCACCTTATGCTGGATTTTCGGGCTTTAGGCTTGGCTGAACCACCATTCTCCCTTTCACCCGACCCCAGGTTCTTTTTTCTTTCAGCCCAGCACAAAACTGCGCTGGCCAAGATCACCTATACCACAGAACAACGGCAAGGACTGTCCGTCGTCTACGGCGACGTGGGCGTTGGCAAAACCACCATCGCCCGGCGAATCTATCAAACCTACAACGACGACCCCAACTATCAGGCCGCCTACTTGCCAATGCCCATCTTTCCTTCCGAGTTTCAATTTCTCAAAGCCATTTGCAGCGAGTTTGGCATCCCGCCCCGGCGCAGCAAATACGCCCAGATCGAGTCGCTGAACGCCTATCTCATCGACGTTTGGAAGCAAAACAAAAACACAATCCTCATCCTCGACGAGGCGCAAGCCCTGGTCGGCCAGCAATTCGAGTTGATCCGCCAACTGCTCAACTTTGAATCCAACACGCAAAAACTGATCCAGATCATCCTGATCGGCCAAAACGAGCTGCGCAACAAACTGCGCCTGAAAAAAGCGCTTCGCTCGCGCATCGCCACCCGTTCCACCATCGAACCGCTGGATTTGCTGGACACACGCGACATGATCAACTTTCGAGTCATGGTCGCCGGCCGCCGTGACCCGCTGTTCACCATCAACGCCACGCAAACGATCTATGACTATTCTCACGGCATGCCGCGAGACATCTGCGCCCTGGGACTCAACGTCTTGCCGCTGGCGCTGATCCAACAAGCGCGCGTCATCGACCAGGCGCTGGTTCAGCAGGCCATCCAGGAACTGTCCGAAAAATAACGCGGCTGTGGAGAACACTCGATGTCTAAAAAGCCATCTGGAACCTTTGCCGACCTCTATGACGCCGAAAAAAGCATCCACGCCACACGCTCGGGGCGGCCCAGGCGCAAAACGCCGCGCAAACAAGTGACCCTTTACCTGACCCAAGAGCAAGAAGAGGCCCTGGCCGACCTGCAATATACATGGCGAAAACGGTTCAAAGTCGATCGCAGCGACCTGGCCGGCCTGGCCATCGAGGTCTTGGCCCAACTTTTAACTGAACATAACGGACTTTCAGACTTTAAGAATTTTGAAAGTCTAAAAGTCCAAATTCACCAGATGATCCCAAAAGAGGGATCGACAACAAAAGGCTGATCGAGGGGGCTATCCTCGATCAGCCTGTGCGAAAAGCGACAGACACGTATTGATGACCCAGACAGCGTTTCCCTGATGTTTGGGAGAATGGCTGCTGCCGGTGACGCGCTTTTCGGCACTAGCATAGCACAACAACGGTTGATTGTCAAAGGCTCGACGTATGACCAAAAACAAAACCTCCGGCGCATCGACCAGAGAAAAAACCATCGTGATTCGCGATCGCCGCAAACCGAATCAATACACAACCGACAACATTGTCGCCCGCGAGTGGCTTCCCATTCTGCGCACCGGCGACGCCTTTTTCTTTTACTCGGTCTACCTGTCGATGGCCAACCGCGAAACCGAAAGCAGCTGGGGCAGCCTGCGCACCCTGGCCCGCTACCTGCAATGCGGCGTCGACCTGATCGTGCGCGGCAACAAACTGCTCGAAATCTGCGAACTGATCTATATCGAACCCGGCAACCAGTTCACCTCAAACGAATACTATATCCTCGACCCTCCGGCGCTGACCCCCGAACTCGCGGCGCGGATTCACAAACGCCTCGACGCCATCAAAGCGCAAGACCTGGGCAAAAACTGGCAAGCCTGGGTCAAACAAGTCCGCAAAGCCCTCACCCGCCACCAATCCCTATCGGGCATTTGGGCCGAGCGACGCGCGCGCCGGGGCGGAAGGCCGGTCAAAACGGCGCGGGTGGAAAACCCTGCGCGTGAGTCACAAGCACCCTTATCGCCCCCCGGTGTGTGTGGCTCACAACCACAGAGTGCGTGTGTCACAAACACGGTAGCCGTGAGCCACACACAGGATGCATGTGAGACACAATCCGAACAAGAACAACCAAGAAAAATAACCAACAAGCAAAAGGCAAGAGAGAAAAGCCCTTCTCCTCTTGTTTTGTCCAATATTCAGACCCAATGCCGGATCATTGGCGTTGCCTGGCCCGTGCTCTCGGCGCTGCTCGAAAAACACCCACTCGAGATGGTGCAAAAACAATTACAATGGCTACCGGCGCGAAACCCGCGCGACCCGGCGGCCTTGTTTGTGCGTTCGGTTCAGGAAAATTGGGGCCCGCCCCAGTCCTTTGACACCGCCGGCGCGCGCGAAATCTGGGCCGGGTGGAAGGAGAAAAAAGCAGAGGTTCGTCCGAACACGCTTGCTCCGATGGAGCATGGAGACAGTGGAGCGGGCGAAGGGACGCCTGCCTTGACGTTACCGGGGAGCGAGTTGGACGGCGGGCAGGTGTGGCGAGAGGCGTTGCACGAACTAGAGATGCAAATGACCCGTGCGACATTCGATACCTGGCTGCGCGGCAGCCGCGTCGTTGGGGTGGAGGAAAACGCGCTCACCGTCGAGGTGCGCGATATCTATGCCGCCGAATGGCTGCAAGCGCGTCTGTCGACGCCCATCCACCGCACCGTGGCCGGGATCGTGGGGCGGGCGATCGACATCCGCTTTGAGGCCGCTTGAGGATGATCTGGTCATTCTATATCTTTGTCAATGCTGATACAGTGTTGTTATAAGGTCTAATCTGGCACGTTGCGATCGGCGTCGGTGAGCACATCGCTCAATGTGCCGAGTTCGATCCCTTTTTCCCGGATGAGGTCGATCACCTCGGCCAGCGCGTGGGCATCGTCCCAGCAGCCGCAGTGCATAATCACAATGCCGCCGTTGCGCGCCGTATTGCGGATATAGGCGACCACGTCTTCGGTGCTCACCTCTGGATCCCAGCCCCGGGGGTCGAGGTTCCAAAAAGCGGATTGGTAGCCCCAGGTTGCCGCCAGCAGGCGCAGCGAGTCGTTGCGCCCGCCGTAGGGAAACCGGAAATAGCGCATCGGCGTGGGCTTGCCAATGATCCAATCCAGCACGGCCTCGGCATAGGTGATCTCTTGTGTGGCCGTGATCGGCGTGATCCCGGTAAAAAGCGGGTGAAAAAAGCTGTGACTGCCCAATTCGTGCCCATCGGCGGCAATCTCGCGGATAATGTCGGGAAACATGTAGGCGTAACGACCCAAAATAAAAAAAGTCGAGCGAACCTCTTTTTCGCGCAGCGTCTCCAGGATCGCCCGCGTGCTATAGGTGCCCGCTTCACAGTCAAAAGTCAGCGCCATGATTGGTTTTTTACTGTCGCCGCCACGAATCTCGTGCCCGGCCAGATAGGCAATGGTCTCATCGCTATACGCCCGTTCTCTGATGGGCACGTCGTCCAGGACGGCGGGGTATTCCATTGGCGGCAGCGGCTTGATCAGGGCGACGGGTTGCTGTTTGGCGCGTGGGAGGGGGCGGTTGCACAGATCGTCAAAGGAAAGGAACGGCCCATCCTGGCCAGCGGTGAGCCGCATACCGTGGTAGGCCAGCGGCGTCGGCGCGACTATGGCGACCGGCCTGTTTTGCTGCGACGCATGGTTGGCCGAGACGCGAGTCGGCAGCAGGCACAGCCCGCCGAGAATGAGCAAAAACAGGCCGATTGAGGCGATACATTGTTGTGCGCGCTCTTGTTTTTTGAGCATAGAGAGTCCCCCTTGTTCTATGTTCTGATACGAGTATTATACCTGTTAATGGAGGCGTTGACAAGTTGCCTCATCGATGTTAGAAAAGCACGATCAAACGGATTCAACAGAAAGGAACGGATGATGCCAGGATTGATGCGATGTAAATACTGCGGCACATTACAAGACGAACCCGGCGGGGCCAAGGTGTGTGTGCAGTGCGGCGGCGAATTGGTTTTTGAACAAACTCTGACCCCCGGCGGTGCGTCTTATGTCAAAGCGCAGTTGGAATTGGACCAGATCGCCGCGCCGGCCGGCCAGATCGTCGAGCGACACCTGATCGTAACCGTGGAAACGCCCGATCAAGTGCCGGCCGCAGAACGGCCGCCGGCCGAGGCAGGCCGCGACCCGCTCAACTTTGTCGCCGTGCTAGACATTTCCGGTTCGATGGGCGGGTCCAAGATCGAGGCCGCCGTTGAGGCGGCGCGTCAGGCCGTCCGGCGGCTCCAAGACGGCGACTTTTTCTCCCTGGTCACGTTTTCGACCAGAGTGCTCTGCCCGTTGGCGTCCAGGCGCGTGGACGCGGGCTACCGGCGCGTGATCGAAAGCGCGCTGCAAGAAATTCGCGCCGGCGGGCAGACGGCATTGTGCGGCGGGCTGGAGCAGGGGATCGAGCAGGCTTTGAGCCGCCGGCAAAAGACCAACCTCGTTTTGCTCTTGAGCGATGGGCAGGCCAATGTCGGTGAAACCGGCGTCGAGGCGATTGGCCGCCGGGCCATGGATGCGCGCGCGCAGGGGGTGACGGTATCGACGCTGGGCGTGGGCAACGATTACAACGAGGCCTTGATGGCCGAAATCGCCATCGACGGCGGCGGGCGGTTTTACCATGTCGCCCACGCTCACCAGATTGCCGCGTATTTGGCCGGCGAGTTGGGCGAAATGGCCTCTTTGGCGGCGCGCAACGCTGTGGTGACGCTCGACCTGCCGGAGGGAACGGGCGTGCATCCGCTTTCGTCGGCTTATCCGGTTCAGGGACCGGCGATCACTTTGGGCGACATTCCGCTTTCGACCACGCTAGAGGTGGCGGTGCGAATCTTGCTGCCGCCGCATCCGCCGGGGACCAAACTGCCGATCAGCGGCGCGCTGCGTTATCGCTCGCCGGTCGACCACTCTTTGACCACGCCGCTCAACACGGTCACAGTTCGTTACGCCCCGGTCGCCGGGTTCGAGTTTACGGACGGGACGGTCAAGCCGGTTGTCCGGCGCGTGTTGGCGCAGATGCAGGCCACGGGCGTGTTATCGACGGTCAAAGCGGCGACGCAGGGCGTCCAGGCGGCGCGTCGCCAGGGCGGGCTGCACATGGCCTCGATGCAGCGTTACGCCTCGCTGCTGGGCGAGGATCAAGAAGCGGGCGAGTTGCTGGCGCAAAGCAAGGAGGTTCTGGACGCTATGGTCGCCTCCTCGGCCAGTCCCCTGGCCAAAGCGGCGACGCACGCGGCGATGAAGCGGCATCGCGGCAGCAAGGATTTTGACCAGACCTGAAGGTAGAGATGTTGCAAGGCAACGTCTCTACTGCGGTTGGCGGACGGCGTTGTAGCGTTGGCAAAGCGACAGTTTGGCGTCAAGTTGGCGCGTTGCCGGCGTGATATAATGGGGGCATCAATCAGACACGGTCCTGTGTAGAACTGGCGATGTCACAGCGCTTGCAGTGGTGGGGGTGGCTGCCATCAAAAGTCGGGACCGTGCCGTCCAACAACAACCTCCCGCGAGTTGGCTTTTTGGGGCTTGCAAGATTCCGCTTCAGGGGGATTGACAGATCCCCGTCTTTGGCATCGCTGTACAAAGAGCCGGGAGTTGAAACGGCCCTGACCATTTGGTCAGGGCCGTTTTGGGTGAACGTTTGATCGGTCATTCACTGGGTGCAAATCCCCGCCGGCGAGCCGATCTTGCGCGGCCTGTTTACGGTCCCAGGCCAGCGCGTCCCAAATCAAGAATAACGCCCGAATGTGTGTGCGGTTTCGTACATGGCGACGACGTTTTCCGTGGGTGAATTGTCTTGCAGCATGTGGGTGGGCGAAAAGGCATACCCGCCGCCGGGCATCATCACGCGCAGCGTCGCCCTGACATTGTCGATTATGTCCTGAACCGTCCCTGTCGCCACCGGGCCGGCGGTCGAAATGCAGCCATGAAAAGCCAGTCGATCGCCAAAGCGGTTTTTGAGATAGGGCGGGGCCATGTCCCTGGCTTCTGGCTGAAGTGTGTCGACGATGGAAATTCCCATGTCGATGAAATCGTCAAAGGCCCAGCTGCTTGAGCCGCAAGAGTGAATCGCTGCCGGGATGTCGTAGGCCTGCGCCAGGTCGATGAATTTTTGATGGCGCGGGCGAATGTGTTTGCGGAACAATTCCAGGCTGATCATGGGGCCGATCTGCGTTCCCAGGTCTTCGCCCAGCCACAGCACGTCGATGCCCCCGCGCGCGGCGTGCAGTGTGCGGCGGGTCACCTCGAGCTGGATGTCGATTTTCCGGTCGATATAGTACAGGCCGGCCGGGTCGTCGGTGATGAGATCGATCAATACCCGGCTCATGGTGCGGATCATGCCGGTGCTGTTGATGATGTCGCCGAGGCCGGCGTTGCCGACGACGACGCAATACTCGCGTTGCCGGGCACACTGCGCAGCGATATTCGTATAGTCAAAGTCATCTGGTGAGGGCATGGGCCAGGCCCTGATCTCGTCGAGCGTCGCACTTTGCAGGGCAAAATCGCAATAGTCCCAATACCCGCCCGCGTCATGTTCGACCCAGCGCCGGTGGATGCCCCACATATCGACCTGGCGGCCGGCGAGGTCGGGGTGCAGCTTGGGGCCAACGTATGGGGCGCCGACGCTGCGAAAATCGACGCCCAGGATGCGGCGTAAACCCTGGTCATCGTTTGCCTCAAGCCCGTAATGGGCCTTGAGGCGGCGATCGATGCCCGGATTGGCCATATAGTTGATCGGGACACGGTCGGGGATTTGGTGCGCAAAGGCGGTCAAGACACGTTCTTTGGCGTTCACATTTCTTCCCTTCGAAAAACGGCCACGAATATGTCGCTGTGCTTTTCCTCATCGGCGGCGCCGGCGAGCAGTTGGGCTGCCAGGTCGCGCGCGGGCAGGTGGGCAAGCGTCTCCAGGTCGTGGATCAGCTGGTACAGCCCGGCCGAGGCTGTGAGCAGGCTGCCGGTGTACAGAACCAGCACGTCGCGCGGCGCCAGGTCGATGTCGATCTCGTGCGTTGTGAGCCGATCAAGTCCCAGCATCGCCCCGCAAGGCTTGAGAACCTCGACGTGCTGTTGCGCGCTCCGCCACCACAGCGGCTGTGTAAATCCGGCATTGATCAGGGTGAGAATGTTTTCCGGGTCGATGCCGGCGTACAATAGCGCGGCCGGAGTGCGGGTGGTTTTCAGGTAGGCGTGGGCCGCGCTCAAGCGTGAATGGGCGTCTATGGTGTGGTTGTGCGGTGCGGGTTGAAACAGGGCATGCAGCGAGGCCATGGCCAGCGTGGCCGTCAGCCCGCCTGTTTGCGGGGCGGCGATGGCAAATTGGAGGCGATTGGCGGCGGCGCAGTGACAGTACACGCCGCCGGCTTGCGCTCCGGCGGCCAGCCGCCAGTCGATGGCGATGTGCCAGCCGTCCAACCGCAATTCTCGCGGCGGAAGCAGTTGGCGTTGAATGTGCCCGGCCAGCTGCGCGTGGACCGGTTGTCGCGCCGGCGGGGGGGCGTTTTGAACGCGCGCCATCGCCTTGCCGAACAGGTCGCGCAAAGCGGCAATGCGCGTGATCGTCTGTTGGTCAAAGGCGTTGGCTTGCGTCGATTGCAGGATGATCGCGCCGGAAGGCCGGTCGGGTGCGTCGGCCTGGCGCAGAGGGATGCAGAGCAGCGCACGGGGCGGGGCGGCGTTGTCCGGGGCCGTGATTTCAAAGGGCAGGTCGTTGCTCTGCGCCGCCGGGTCGATGCGGGTGATCGCGGTTTGCTCGCCGGCCCACCGCCAATAGGGTGTCACCGGGAGGCGCATCGAGGGGAGTTTTTCGTCGCCCTCTGAAGCAAAGATGGTGATCTGGTCAAGGGCGTCGTTGTACAGGCCGATTTCGCATTTGGCCGAGGTGGTTTCGGCGCAAAATTGGCGCGCCAGCGTACACAAACTCGATGTGTCTTGAGCGGCGTCAAAGGTTTGTTTGACGCGATCGAGCAGCGACCGGGTCTCGAGTTGTTCGTGCAAGGCGCGGATGGTTTCGGCCATGCGGCGCATAAGCGCGCCGGCGCCGATAAAGATCAAGGCCAGCGTGAGAAATCGCGTCCAGCCAAAGCGGATAAAGGAGGGCGAGATCAGGGGGGCGATGAGCAGGGTGACGAGGTCGAACAAGACCTGGTTGATGTTGGCGATGCGCGCCAGTGTCTCTTGCGGCGACGCGCTTTTGAACAGCTCGACCGGCCAGGCCAGGAGCGTCCGCGCCAGCACATAGACGATGAACATCAAGAGCAGGGCCAGCGCCAGGTGGTGGTCGAGTCTGGGCGGGTTGAGCGCGCCGCCCAGCCAGTGATAGACGATCCACGCTGCTGCGGTCGCCAGGACGTACCGCCCGCCGCCGAGGGCGGCCTGGGTGATGACATCTAGCGCGGCGGTGTTGTGGGTGCCGGGGCGGGGGCGGATGCCGCTGACCAGCCCGGTGATAAAGGCCGCCCATCCACCGATGACGGGGCCGGCGGTGAGCATTGCGCCGATCAGAACGGCTCCGTCGAGGCCGAGTTCGATATTGGTGTAGGCCAGAGGAATTCTAAAATAAGATACGATCAGCGCCAGCAAGGTAAAGGGGAGCAGGGTGATCAGATCGAAAGAGGTGGTCTGGTAATCCAACAATTGGAGCAGCGCCAGGACGCCAAAGACGCCGGTCAGCAAGGCGTAAATATCGGCCAGCCGGGGGTAGAGATTGGATGTTGGGTGTACCTGTTTTGACATTTTGCCCTGATCGTTCTTTTCGTGTAGCGAGATGGAGATAATTTGATGATTTGATTATACCATACCTGTACCTCGATCCCAAGTTGCCAAGCGACCCCTTTTTTGATACAATGCTTCCAGTCGAAATTGCATTGTCCCTCGGGGGGGACACATTATGTGGGAGGAATATATGGCAAAAGTGGAAAAGTCGATCGTGATCAAGGCGCCGCCGGACAAAATTTGGGGCTTGTCCACCAACCCGGTCACGTGGCATACCTGGTTCGAGGGAGCGACAGAAGCCAAATCGATACAAGGCGACGGCGGCGTGGGGACGGTCGTCGAGCATGGCATTACCGTCAACAAGATTCCTTTGCCGGCCAAGACGACGGTGGTGACGTTTGAGCCGGGGAGTTGTTGGAAGGGCGAGTTTACGGGGCCGGCCAACAAGGGCTATATGCAGTGGGATTATTTGGCCATGGGGCCGCGGACGAGGGTGACTTTTACGATTGAGGCCGAGTTGATGGGCCCGGCCAAGATCGCTGAAAAGATGGTGGTCAGCAGTTTCGAGTCGATGGCTGACAAGACCCTGATCAATGTCAAACAATTGGCCGAGTCTTGATCGGGTGTGTTGCAAATGGTTTGGGTGTCCGTAGCATAGCCCCTTGCGGGCGACCGGCGCGGTCTATTTATGGCGGCGCAAATCGTCGCAGCCGATCTTGAGCAATGAAAACAGCCAACCTTGCCGGTTGGCTGTTTTGGTCTGGATCGACAAGAGCCAGAGTTGCCCAGGCTCTGGCCCTTGCTAAAAGGAGGAGAAGATTATTCTGCCTCTAGTATAACAGAACATAACGAGTTTTTCTGGACTGGAATCCTACGCTTTCCCTACGCTTTCCCTACGCATTGGCTTCTTTTCGGGCGTGGGGCGGTTTCTCGGGGGCGCAGCGCGGCTGCGCTTTTTTTTGTCGGGGGTGGAAATTATGCAGATCAGTTTGTTGCAGGCGGCGCTTATTGCATGTGCCGCCTATCTGGGGGTCAGTGTGTGGGCGTTTGGGGCCGGCTATTTTACCCTTTACCGACCCCTGGTCGCCGGGACGATCGTTGGTTTGATTCTGGGCGATGTGCGTCGCGGTATGGCGTTTGGCGCGGCGCTGAATGCCATTCACCTGGGTTTTGTCTCGACCGGTGGTTCGCTGCCCAGCGATCTGGCGATCGCGGGTTATGTCGGTACGGCGTTGGCGCTTGTTTCGGGCCTGGATGTCGATGCGGCGCTGGCGGCTTTTGGCGTTCCGTTGGGCGTGTTGGGCGGTTTTTTGTGGTTTGGGCGGATGACGCTTGGTTCATGGCTGGCGCACTGGGCCGATGCGTTGGCCGCCAGGGGCGATGTGCGGGGGGTGGCGGCGGTCAATCTGTGGGCCGGGCAGGGGTTGTTGTTTGTGTTTTATGCCGCGCCGACGTGGGCCATTGTTTATTTTGGCCAATGGGGACTCGAGCGGGCGATGGCCTGGGTACCGCAGTCGTTGATCGCTGCGCTGTCGGTGGTGGGCGGTATGTTGCCGGCGGTCGGGATCGGCTTGTTGCTGCGCGGGCTGGAAAAGTGGCGGTTGGTGCCGTATTTTGTCGTTGGTTTTGTGATGACGACCTATTTCGAGTTGCCGCTTTTGGTCGTCGCTTTGCTGGGGGGCGCGGCGGCGTGGCTGTCGATCGAGGTGCCGCCGGTGCGTGCGCCGGACGCAGTGCGTGACGCGCCGGTGCCGAGTAAGAGCATTCCTGCTGCGGTGTTGTGGGCCGCCTGGCGGCGTTGGGTGATGTTTTTGCATGCCGGTTACAATTACGAGCGCCTCCAGGGGCTTGGTTTTGCACATACAATGGCGCCGGTGATTGAGTATTTGTATAAAACCACTCAAGAACGTGCGCAGGCGCTCAAGCGGCACCTGGTTTTTTTCAACACCGAGCCGCAAATTGGCGCTTTGGTTCCGGCGGCGGTGATCGCCCTGGAGGAGGAACGCGCGGCTGGCGCGGCGCTGACCGATCGGGTGATCAATGGCGTCAAGAGTGGTTTGATGGGGCCGCTGGCCGGGGTGGGGGATTCGCTTTTTCAGGGGTTGATCGTGCCGCTGCTGCTGTCGCTGGGCATCGCTCTGGCGCAGCAGGGGAGTTTGGCCGGGCCGATCTTGTACTCGCTTGCGATCTCGGCGATTGTGTTGGCGACCAGCTATGGCTTTTGGTCGTTGGGCTACCGGCTGGGCAAGGCGGCGGTGTCGCGCATTTTGAGCAGCGGTTGGTTGCAGGTCGTCACCGATGCGGCGTCGATTGTGGCGATGTGTGTGGTGGGCGCGTTGACCGCGACGGTGGTGCAGCTGTCCGTGTCGGCGACGGTTCGGGTTGGCCCGGCGGTGGTGGCGCTTCAAAGCGAGGTGCTGGACATGATTTTGCGCGGATTGCTTCCGCTGGCTTTGACCGCCGGCGTGTGGTGGTTGCTGCACAAGCGCGTGCCGGCGATGCGTGTGATTGGCTTGTTGTTTGTCCTGGGCATCGACTTGACTTACCTGGGGATCAGCGGCGGGTCGTCGATCCCGCTTTTTTCCCGGGACTGGGTCTCTTTTCTGGCCGGCGGCGCCGGGGCGACGTGGGCGACGGCGGTTGTGCATTTGTGGCCGCCGTTGTTGGCGACAGCGTTGGCCGGGGTTGGCACAGCTGTGCGCCGCCGGCGCGCATGATTTTCACCCAAGTTTCACGCAAGATTTACGATGCTTTTACGGCATATTGGTGCTGGCAGTGGTACAATAAGAGCAAAGATGGATGGATAACATCAAGGTGCGGTTGGCAGGGGGGGCAGCGCAATGAATGATCGATGTTCTTTGACTCAACAGAGTATAGATCGACGTATTTGGGCGGGCAATCCGCTTGCGTTTGTCGGTGTGTTGGGCATCGGTGTGTTGTTGGGCGTGTTGGCGGGCATACCGTATGGCCGGTTGTTTGGTTTGTCCAATGTGTTGCGTTTGGCCGTGCAGTCGATGATTTCAGTGTTTGCGTTTGCCGGTTTGCTTTGTCATTGGCCGGCCGAGATGTCCATCGAACGCGAGTGCTTGCGTTGAGCGTTTTTGGCGGCGAGAGCGGCTTACCATTTGGTAAGCCGCTTTTTTCATGTCCGGGGCGGTTCATCAGCGTTGGCGATCGAACAGCGATTTGGCAAGTGCAATGTCTTGCCGGATGAGCCGATCGGCCGCTTGTTTGTCGCTGTATTCGGCGGTCAGGCAGACGACGCCGGTATAGCGACGTTTTTGCAGTTCGGCTGCCACGTCCGGCCAGGAGGCCAGTCCCTGCCGGCCGCTGGTCCAGTGATATTTCCACTGCACGATCTCGGCTTCTGTGCCGCTGACGCGACGCCAATAGACGTTTTTGAGGTTGACCATGCACAGGTGCGGCCACACGATGTCGAGCGCATAGTCGAGGTCCTGGCCTTGTAAAGCGTTGTGGGCGGCGTCCCACACGATGGCGATGCGCCGGGGGTCGTATTTTTGCACCAGGCTGCGTAGCCCGGCGGCGTTGGCGATAAAGCGGCCGCAGTGGTTTTGCACGCCGATTTGCACGTTGTGTTTTTCCAAAAGTGCCAAAATTGCGTCGTATTCGCGCCGAAAACGCGCTTCCGCGTCGATATAGCGTTCGCCGTCCGCGATGCGGGCCATTGTTCGGATTGTCGGTGTACAGCCGGCGGCGGCGCCCGTCTCTGCGCAGGCGGCGATCGTCGCCTCGTCGGCCGGCCCGGCGATGCTATAGATTTTGACGCCAAATTCGGCCAGCGTGGTCGCCGCTGCGGGCAGCCGGTACACGTTTTCCGGTTCGATCTGGTAGCCGGGGCGAACGGGCAGTTCGATGCCGTCAAAGCCCAGATCGGCCACCCACGCGCCTAGTTCGTGTAGCGATTTGGTTTTCCAGGGCTTGGTGAATACCGAGTACAAGATTTGTTTGTTCATTTTATGCTTTGCTGCGATAATAACCGATCCAGTCCATCGCCCACTCGTCTTTGCCCAGGAGCAAATTGCCGGCGAGCACGGTTTCGCGCACCGAAGCGACCAGCGGGTTGGTGATCGGGCAGCTCAGGCCGTTGAGCATGGCCATAGCCAAAAAAGTGCCATTGATGACGTGCCGGTCGGGCAGGCCGTGCGAGACGTTGCTTGCGCCCATGGTAATGTTGACGCCCAACTCGGCGGCGATGATGCGCGCGGCGTTTAGCGTCACCAGTGCCGCCTTTTGATCCGAGCCGACGGTCAGCACCAGCGGGTCGATGATCACATCGTTGCGTGGAATGCCCAGGTTTGCGGCGCGATCGATGATTTTTTTTGCCACCTGGAGGCGTTGTTCGGCAGTGGGGGGGATGCCGTTATCGTCCATGGTCAGGCCGATCACGGCGGCGCCGTATTTGGCGATCAGCGGCAGCACCTTGCTCAATGAGCGTTCTTCGCCGTTGACCGAGTTGACCAGCGCCTTGCCCTGGTAGTGGTTGAGCGCGGTTTCGAGTACGGCCGGGTTGGCGCTGTCGAGGCACAGGGGTACGTCTGTCACCTCGCGCACGGCGTCGATGATCCGGAGCATCAGCGCGGCCTCGTCGGCGCCGGGCACGCCGGCGTTGACGTCGAGAATGGCGGCGCCGGCGCGCACCTGGGCCGCAGCGTCATGGCGCACCACGTCGAGGCGGCCTTGTTGCAGGGCGGCCATCAGCTTTTTTCGCCCGGTGGGGTTGATCCGTTCGCCAATGAGTACCAGCCTGGTGTCGCGGCTGATGACGACCGTTTGGGTTGGGGATGAAACCGTGGTTTCCAGATTGTTTTCGAACACGATAAATCCTCTCAAGTAACAGGGGCGCAGCGCGCTGCGCCCCAAGTTTCATGAACCAGGAGTTACGCGGTTATGTTCTATTAATAGAACGAGACTTGGGTAATCTGTGTCATTCTGAACCAGCCGCCGCAGGCGGCGCAGTGAAGAATCTCGTGGCTTGAATTTGACATAAAGGAGGAGATTCCCTTCGACTGCGCTCAGGGCAGGCTTCGTCGCTCCGCTCCTACTAAGAAACAAACTTTATGTCAAATTAGAGCCAGGAGATTCCTCGCTACGCTCGGAATGACA
>CAYZYE010000096.1:0-13886 GCA_964481205.1 uncultured Anaerolineae bacterium
TTTTAACCCGGCTGCCGGGCGACGCCCTGGCGTGTGACAAGCGTAGGAAACCCGTCCAGCAAGATGCAGTGAGATGGGGTATGCTATAACCAGTTCAATCTTTTCTCCTTTTGACAAGAGCCAGAGTCTGGAACTCTGGCTCTTGTTGATCCAACCCCAATCTTGAGCCGCCACCCTATGTCCCATAAGGGCACTTGCGGGATATAGGATGATCCAGAAAAATAATTGTCCCAGAACCACAACCAGACGACGCTTTGGAACAGCGACGCCCAGTTTTGTTCAGTGCCAAACGGCGTTCGATTACTCCAAGTCTCATCGCACCCCTCACTGGCCACGCCCGAGATCGCGTGCCTTGCACCAGATCAAACATTTACCCTGACGTGCGCGGCGATCAATCGCCGCGCACGTATTGACCTGTCCCTGGCCGCGACGTCCAACAAACGAAGCGTACTGTAGTCGCGCTCACCCTGAAAATACCTGGTCAGCAACCGGTCAAACACCGACCCTGCGGGCGACACGCACGCAAACAAGGTCGCGCAAGATTTGAGCTTGACATCGTCGGGAAAGCCAAATATCTCGTGCGCAGACCGCCCCTCGACACCGAGCACCGCTTCGACGCACTCGATCAGCCGGGGGCCGAGAACCGGGTGACGCAGATACGCCTCGGCTTCCGCGATGCTCTTGATCGAGTACCGTCTAGAGATCATACTCGATCCCAGCCCGTCGAACTGGGGCAAAATGTACCACATCCAATGCGAGCGCTTGCGGCCATTCCTGATCTCGGCAAGCGCCCGCTCATAATCGGCTTGCTGCGCCTGCACAAAACGGTCCAGGTCGTATGGATCGCCCGCGCTGCCGGCCGGAACTGCGTCTGCCATCACCCGTCTCCCGTCGCCAAATGTTGCTCTTGCTTTCTAGCCGGATATTTTGACCGGCTCGCCGGTCTCGGCACTTTTATAGATCGCGTCGAGGATTTGCATGACCAGCATCCCCTCATACCCCGTCGCCTGATGCGGCTGATCGCTGACGATAGCCTCGACAAAGTGGTACATTGAGGGGAACACCTTTTCCGTAGTCGAGTGCAACTTTAGATCATAATGCGCGCCATTCTGCTCCAAAAACAATTCGGCCTCAAACTTGTAGGTCTGCTCGACATTGTGATGTACCAGGCCGCCCCTGGTGCCAAACAGGCGCGTCTCCATCCACTCTTCCTCTTGCACATTGGCCGCCCACGACGCTTCGATGCTCAACGATGCGCCATTGTCAAACTTGATCATACCCACGGCCAGGTCTTCGACGTCATAATCGACGCCCGCCTTGCGGGCCAACTCGGTGGCGATAGGGTTATAGGCGCTACCCAACACCCACACCGGCCGGGGATAGCCCATCAGCCACAAAGCCAGATCGAGGCGATGCACGCCCAGATCGATCAACGGGCCGCCGCCGGCCAGCGCCTTTTGACCAAACCAACCGCCAAACTTGGGTATACCGCGTCGCCGGTGCCACAACGTGCGCGCGTAATAAATATCGCCCAACAGCCCGGCATCGACCTGCGCCTTGAGCGCCCGGCTCTGCTCGTGAAAACGATAAGAAAAATTGATCCCGATGCGCTTGCCCACCCTGGCAGCGACATCCAACATGTGCTGCGCTTCCGGCGCGCTCATCGCCATCGGCTTTTCACACAACACATGACAGCCCGCCTCGAGCGCCAACACGGTCAGCGGCATATGAAACTTGTTCGGCGTAGCCACACTAACCACATCCAACTGTTCCTGCGCCAACATCTCTTCAGCCGAGGTATAGCGCCCCTCCACCCCAAACTCGTCGGCGCGTTGATGCAAGCGCGCCTCGTCGAGATCGCACAACGCGACGACCTCGGCGTTGGGGTGCATACGATAGCCCCGAATGTGATACCGGCCCATACCCAGGCCAATGATACCGATGCGGAGTATATTTGACATGAATGATTTTGCTCCTTGTTGTTCGCTATGCGAAATCACAACCCGCTATTCTTCGATCTCGACCTTTTCCAGCGGCTCCGGGTGATGCGGGGCCTGCATCATCTCGCGGAAACCGACGACGGAAACCGGCGCGGCCCAGCGCACCGCATTGGCGATCACCTGCTGCACCTCTTTTTGATGGTAAATCGGGAATGTTTCGTGGCCGGGCTGAAAATAAAAAACCTTGCCCCGCCCACGGTAAAAACACGCCCCGCTGCGAAACACCTCACCGCCCTGGAACCAACTGATAAAAACCAACTCGTCGGGCTGCGGGATGTCAAAAAACTCGCCATACATCTCGGTGTGCGGAATCTCAAAATACTCGCCCAGCCCCTCGACAATAGGATGCCCCGGCGCCGTGACCCACAACCGGTTGCGCTCACCGATCTCGCGCCATTTGAGCGAGCAAGCGGTACCCATCATGCGCTTGAAAATCTTGGAAAAATGCCCCGAATGCAAAACGATCAACCCCATCCCATTGAGCACACGCCGCTGCACCTTGTCGACGATCTCGTCCTTGACCTCGCCGTGCGCCATGTGCCCCCACCAGATCAAAACATCGGTCTCGTCCAACACCTGATCGGTCAAACCATGTTCCGGCTCATCGAGCGTGGCCGTGCCCGCCGCGATCCCCGGCTGGGCGTTGAGAAACCCGGCGATCGCGCCGTGAATCCCTTGAGGATAAATCCCGGCGATCAACTCGCTGCGCCGCTCGTGTCGATACTCGTTCCAGACAGTCACCTTGATTGTTTTCATCGTTCCCTTTCCTATGACATTGAACTTGTTTGGATTATACAAAACCACACCATCGCCTAGTCTACTACCATTTTTACCTGGCGACAAGTCACCCCCTGCAAATTGACTCCATCTCACCACGACGGCTCACAACCCCGATTGAATGAACGCCACCACATCGCTGACCGGGCGACTGAGCCAGGGCAAATTCTGCAAAAACCAATCGTTGACCGCCTCCACCCCGTCCAGATCGAGCGGGTCGGCGAACGCGGCCTGGCCCAGCGCGTCGATCTGGGCCAACGCCCTGGCCTTGTGAGTGGACGGCGCTTTGGCCGCAACCTGAACCTTGAGCCGGTCGAGCATCGGCCACAAGCGCCCCCCATCGAGGGCCGGCGAACGCGACGGCGATGCAGGGCGCGGTGAAACCGGCGCCGCCATCCCACCAACGCTGACCTGAGCCTGCCCGCCGACATTGCCAAAATGGATCATCTGCCCACCGGTCGAGTGATCCATCGTCTGCCGTTGATCGACGGCGTCGCCGCCGCCCAGCGCCACCGGGCCGGCAAACACGCCGCCGGTGATGACGCCGGACGCCGTCCACACGCCCGGCTCTGGCTCGATCTGCGGCTGCGCATCAAAAGGCACACCCTTGGGCCGCGCGCCGCCGCCGGCATAATAAGCCAGCGCAAAATTGTCGGCCCGCTCGAAATGCAAAATGGGATGCTGGCGGTTACGAGTGCGCCCCGGCACCACCTGCCGGGCATGCATAGCCAGGTCGGCGACGCGGACATAGCCGTCCCGTTTGGCAACCCCCTTACCGCTCAAGGCCTCGATCAGCGCCAGAGTAAACGCACTGTACGGCTTGCCGGCAAAAGACAACTCGTCCTGCTGCGACGAAGCAACGATCACCCGGCCGCGCCCCTCGGCGAGCAAAGCCTGCGCCTGCGGCGGCAGCGGCGCTTTGACCATCGACAAACCGGGCGGAAGCGGCGTCTTGCTCTCCCCCACCCCGCCGGCATGGCAGCAATCGAGCAGCAAAAGCAGTTTTTGCGCCCCAATCGCGCGCAAGCGATCGCTCCACTCTTGCCCGCTGATCGCCGTCTGGTACAACCGGGTCAGGTCATAACCGCTGGGCAGCAAATAGTAAAACTCGCCCAGCGATGAGCGGACGCGGTAGCCATGCCCCGAAAAATAAACCACCACCGTCGAGCGCGCATCACAGCGTTGCGCCAACCCGTCGAGCGCGGCAAGCACCGCCGCGCGGGTGGCCTCGCCCCCGGTCAGGCAAACCACCTGCTCGGGCGGATAAGCGCAGCGGTCCGGGTCACGCAAAATACCGGCGATACCCCGCGCGTCGTTGACCGTGCCGGGCAGATCGCCCCCCGCGCCAACGATCAAGGCATATCCATACGCAAAAAGCGACATAACGCCCCACTCCCGCAACCAACCCTCACTCGCAACTGATCAATAATTCGTGCCTGGCGCCAGCGTCGATGGCAATCTCTTCGTGCAACGCAGAACGCCCATCGAGCAGCACCTGCGTCACGCCGCCGGTAACTGGAAATTCAAAGACCCCCACGCGCGTGTGCAAAACGATCACCGCCTCATCGCCGCGCTGTTCGGCGTGGATATACGCGCCCCCCAACAGCACGCGGGGCGCCTGGATCACCCCGCTGCCGCCCGGCGGAATGTTTTCAAACAGCTCAATGCCGGGTATCTCGTGCGCCCACGGCGGCGCGATCAACTCACCGCAGCCTTGATTGACCACCCACAGCCGCACCGTGCGCGCCTGGTTGGCGATCAGCGCCGCGCCGCCGGCCACACCGGCGATCACGAGCGCCAAAATCAGCCACTTGAGCCAGACCGCCACCCCCGCCGTCGCGCCATCCACGGCCGCGCCGCCGCTCGAAAGCGGCAACGACGGCGGCACAGACGGCTCGGACGACTCGGACGGCGGCGCGGCCAACAGCAGATCGAGATTGTGGCGCGTCCGCGCCGCACCCACGCGGTCGCCAAGAGACTCGCGGAGATGCAGCGCCTCGCCCAGCCTGACGCGAGCAGCGTCCCGGTCGCCCAGACACAGCGCGCGCGTGCCCTGCTGGTGCCGCAGCCAGGCGACGGCGGCGCGATCGTCCAGCGCCTGCGCGGCGTGGTAAGCGAGGTCGAGGGTTTGCGCCCATGCGCCCCACAAACCGCTCAAGGCCAGCGCGCCCTCGACGGCGCGACTCAGGCGCAGCACCTCCGCCCATCGCTGCGCATCGACGCCCCAACGGAGCACGGCCAGGATCGCCTCCCACTCTTGAACCACCACCGGCGGCAAACTCTGTGCCGCCCAGGTGGTGAAATGAACCAGCGCGCGCTCGGCCCAAATGTCCAGATTCCACATCGCGCCAACCTCGTCGGCCAGCGCGCCGGTGAGATTGTAACGCGGGCTGTGGCTCTGCGCCAGACGACGCGACTGCAAACCGCCCAACGCCGCAGCAAGATCGGCCAAACCGGCGATGGCCGCCAGATGCTCCGGCGGCAGCGTCGCGCCGCCGAGCGCGGCCAGCGTGGCCAGGAGGCGTTTTTGCGGGTCGTCGAGTGCAGAGAGGGCCTGGGCGGCGACGCCGTGCGGCGCCGGACGCGCCAGATCGACCAGACTGCGCCCCTCCTCACGAGCCTGGGCGACAAGCTGCAACAAACGCAGCGGGTGCCCGTCGAGCGATTGGCAAAGCGATTGCGCCGCCGTCCGCTCCGCGCCGTCGAGCGGACGGCCCAACTCGCGTTCGATCAAGGCGATCCCCTGCTCGACGGGCAGGCCATGCAGAGACAGCGTGCGCCCCTCGCCCCACAAGTGGCGCTCTGTCGATGACAGGACAAAGGTGCAGTTTGGGGCGACATTGAGCAGCGTTTCCACCTCTTCGCGCGCCAGCGCCAGATCGTCGAGCAGAATCAACGCGCGCTTGCCCGACAGAGCGTGATGCACCTCGGCCTCGACAGCCTTGAACGCGCCATCGACCTGGCAAAAGGCCACAAAGAGAAATTGCAGCACATCTTGCAGCGGCTTGCGCCGCACCGATCCATAGACGATGCCGTCGGGAAAAGCGCGCGCCGCCGGGTGATAGGCCAGATTGCGCAGCAGCGAGGTTTTGCCCAGCCCCGGTGCGCCAGACAGTTCGACCGGCGCGCCAAAAGCGAGCGCATCGGCGGCCTCTTGCACCTCGCTCTCCCGATCGAGCAGACCGGGAAAAGGACGCGGGCGCATATCGAGCGGCGTGGGGCGCGCCTTCACCCGTGGTTTCTGTCCCGGCACATTGATATTGACCTCACCGCCGGTCATATCGCCGACCACCACCTGGAGGTTATAGTCGCCAACGGCCACCTGACCGCCGTTCCCCGGTGAATTCCGCGCCAGATTGGACAAATTTGCAGCCATAAACCCCTACCCCTTTGAGTAAACACAGTACGCCTGCGGCGTCTTGCCATCAAACAGAAACGGTCAAACCTTTGCTCCAAGGAGATTGTTGCGACCGGCGGTGGCAGCGGAATAGGGATTCCGCTGCCACGTTTCTGGTTGGGCCAATCCGCGGCCTGGTTTCTCCTCGTTCAGCACACCCCTATGCCTAGGGCTGTTCAATTCGTGACCAAAGTCACCGCTGGCGGGCCAAGGCCGGGCGTCCCACCTGCGTGGACGCCACCGCTGGATTGTAGAATTGAACAGCCCTGCCCCTATGCCAGTGTACCATAGATTCTTGTCGAGTTCAAGCACCCGCCGCTATAATTTTGTACCTGAGTACAAAATTATACTTGACAAGAATTTTGAACTGTAGTATAATATTATCAAGGAGGACACAATGACAGAGCAATTATCGCTACGCGAAAGAAAAAAGATCGAAACGCGAACCCGCATCTTGTACACGGCAGTGCAGCTGTTTCAAGAACGCGGCTTTGACCAGACTTCGGTTGACGAGATCGCCGCCCAGGCCAACGTCTCGCGCGGCACCTTTTTCAACTATTTTCCCAACAAAGAGCATGTGCTGCACGAGATCGCGACAAATGAACTTCAAGACCTCAAACGGTTGGTGCAGGTCGATCTGGCGGAACAGCCCAGCGCAGTGTTCAAGATTCGCCGCATGATCCACCAGCTTGTGGTCGATACACTGCCCTACTTTCAGGTGGCGCGGTACGTGCTGCTGGGGGCCATGCTCACCCCGGCGGACGAAAACGCTTTTAGCCTGCGGTTGAGCAACATTTTGATCGCGCTGGTACGCGAGGCGCAGGCGCAAGACGAGATTCGCGCCGACCTGGCCCCGGAAGAAGTGATGCACGCGATCAGCGGGGCGTACTTGTCGGTGCTGCTGGAACAGATCGCGCGCGACACGGCGGTTCACGTTCACAACACGGCCGCGGCGCAAGAGATCATTGAGCGCACGGTGGACATGCTTTTTGCCGGCATTGCCGGGCCAGCTTATCGGGCGAGGTGATCCGATGTTTGTCAAAATGCTGTCGTATCTCAAACCCTACAAAAAGGCGTTCGTCATCGGCCAGATCGCCATGCTGGTCGGCGCGGCGGCCGGCCTGGCCTTTCCGTGGGCGGTGCGCGAGGTGTTCGACTCGCTCTTTGCGGCCGGGAATATCTCGCTGCTGCTCACCTCGGTTGGGCTGTTGGCGGGCGTGTTTACCGCGCGCGAAATTGCCAATTACATCCAAACCAACGCCCTCGACGGCCTCGGCCAAAACATCATCCGCGACCTGCGCGATCAGCTCTACCGGAAACTGCTCGAGCTGTCGCTCGATTATTACGACCACCAGACGTCGGGCGAGATCACTTCGCGGTTGACCAACGACATCAACCTGGTGCAAAGCGGGCTGTCGTCGGGGCTGGCCTATATCATCCAGCAGCTGATCTCGCTGATCGGCGTGACGGCGCTGCTACTCCACCTCGATCCGGCGTTGACGCTGGCCGTTTTCGGCACAATCCCAATCATCATCCTCGTCTCCAAGGTCATGGGCGACAAGGTCAAGGCGATCACGCATAGTATGCAGGAACGGCTGGCCGCGTTGACCAACATCATCAGCGAGAGTGTGTCCGGTATCGACATCATCAAGGCGTTTGTGCTCGAAAATTACGCGCGCGGCCTGTTCCGCGACGAGAACAATCGGATTTTGTCCAAGTCCTTGCAGAGCATCCGCGTCACATCTGGCGCGCGGCTGGCGATCGGCCTGCTCAACTCGGCGTTCACCCTGGTTGTGATCGGTTTTGGCGGCTACCGCGTGGCGCAGGGGCACCTCAGCGCACCCGATCTGATCGCTTTTGTCCTCTACTCCGAGATGGTCGTCGGGCCGGTGGCCATGTTGGCGGGGATTTATATCGAAATCAACAAGGCGCTGGCTGCCTTTGCGCGGATCAATGACATTTTGAGCGCGCGTGTGGTGATTCAAGAGCGCACCGTTTTGGCGCTGCCAGAACGCGCCGAAACGCCGCCCGTGCAGGGGCAAATCGCCTTCGAGCAGGTCGATTTTTCTTACGATCAAGAAAATCCGGTGCTGCGCGAGATCAATCTGGTTGCCGCGCCGGGGGAGACGGTGGCGCTGGTTGGGCCAAGCGGCGTGGGCAAGAGCACGCTGGTCAAATTGATCCCCCGCTTTTACGACCCCACCGCCGGGCGCATCACCCTCGACGGGCAAGACATTACCCGGCTGGATGTGGAATTTTTGCGCCGCCAGATCGCCATTGTGCCGCAAGACACCTATTTGTTTGGAACGAGCATTTACGAAAATATCGCCTGCGGACGGCCCGACGCGACGGAAAGCGAGATCGTTCACGCGGCGCAGCTCGCCAACGCGCACGAATTCATCCTCGAACAGCCGGAAGGCTACCAGACCCAGATCGGCGAGCGCGGCGCACGGCTCTCCGGCGGTCAGCGCCAGCGCATCGCCATCGCCCGCGCTTTTCTCAAAGACCCGCGCATTCTCATTCTCGACGAGGCCACGTCGGCGCTGGACACACACGCGGAACGGCGGGTGCAAGACGCGCTGGACAAGTTGATGCAAGGACGCACGACGATCATTATTGCGCATCGACTGAGCACGATCGAGAACGCCGACCAGATCGTCGTTTTGGAGCAAGGACGCATTCTCGCCGCCGGCGCACACCAGGAGCTGCTGGCAAACTGCGCCCTCTATCGCAGCCTGTACCAGACGCCCAACCCACAGGCGATCCCGCACCTGGTGGATAAAGCGCCAGGATAATTTGCTCTGACGCGGCAATCAAGTATAATTGCCTGTACAGCTTATTAAACAAGAACAGGAGGCAAATGATGCACGTTGGATTCTATGGTCACGTCAGGCAGTACCACAATCTCAAAAAAGAGATTGACGCTGCCATTCTTGAGGTGCTCGAAAGCGGCAAGTATGTGATGGGGCCCACACTGGCCCGTTTTGAAAAAGAACTGGCTGCCTATTGGGGCACCAGGCACGCCATCGGCTGCAACTCGGGCACCGACGCGCTGTGGCTGGTCTTTTTGGCGCTGGGCATTGGCCCCGGCGATCAAGTAATTACCGTCGCCAATACCTTTTTCGCCACCGCAGAAGCGATCTGGTTCGTGGGCGCCAAGCCGGTCTTTGTCGAGATCGATCCCGACACATGCAACATCGATCCGGCGCAGATCGAGGCGGCGATCACCGACAAGACCAAAGCCATTGTGCCGGTACACCTTTACGGGCAGCTGGCCGATATGGCCGCGATCTCGGAAATCGCCAAAAAGCACGATCTGTTTGTGATCGAAGACTGTGCGCAAGCGATCGACGCAACCGGCCCCGGCTTCAAGAGCGGCGAATTGAGCGACGCCGTCTGCACCAGTTTCATCATTCAAAAGAACCTGGGCACTTTTGGCGACAGCGGCGCCATTATGACCAACCGCGACGACATTGTGGATCGCATTCACGCCCTGCGCAACCACGGCTCGATCAAGCGTTCGTACCACAGCATGGGCTATAACAGCCGCCTCGATGACATACACGCCGGCATCCTCAGCGTCAAACTGCAAAAAATCACCGAGTGGAGCGACCAGCGCCGCGCTGCGGCGGCCCAGTACACCGAGGGGCTGCAAGGCTTGCCCTGGATCAAACTGCCGACCGAGCTGCCAGGCTATCGCCATGTCTATCACCTGTACATCATTGAAGTAGAACGGCGCGACGCGCTGCTCAAGTACCTCAACGACGCGGGCATCGACGCCAAGACGCACTATCCAATCGCCATCCACCAGCAAAAAGGGTATCCGTGGGGCAAGCCGGCCGATCTGAACGTGTCGCTGCCACTGACCGAAAAATCGGCGGCCAGCGTCATCTCTTTGCCAATGTTCCCCGAACTGACCCAGGACGAGATCGATTACGTGATCCGCACCGTCCGCGCCTGGGAGGGATAGCCTTATGGGAGACAAACCAGTCTATACCGTCGCCATTGCCGGCCTGGGCAAGCGAGGCACGCATCACGCGCAGGCGTTCTCGGACAACCCGCGTTTCGAGCTGGTGGGGCTGTGCGACATCAACGAGGAACGGTTGGGCGAAGCCGCGCAGACATTTGGCGTCTCGTACACCAACACCGATGTGGCGCAAATGCTGGCCGACACCAAACCCGACGTGTTCAACTTTTGCACGCTGCCCTCCATCCGCCTGGATTTCGTCCGGCTGGGCGTCGAGGCCGGCGTCAAGCTCATTGCCTATGAAAAACCAATGGCCACCTCGACCAACGAGGCGCTCAAGATACACGAGTTGTTGACCAAAACGGGCGTCAAATCGGTGGTCAGCCACCAGCACCGCTACGGCGAGCACTATCAAAAGGTCAAAGAGATTATCGCCAGCGGCGCGATCGGCCGCGTACATACCGTCTATGGGCACGCCACCGGCTGGATGATGCACATGATGACCCACCTGATCGACTATATACGTTGGTACAATGACAACGCCGAGGCCGAGTGGGTGGTGGGACAGGCCGCCGGCAAGGAAAAGTTTGAGGACATACACGCTTCGCCAGACTATATCGCCGGGCTGATCCAGTTTGAAAACGGCGTGCGCGGCATCGTCGAGTGCGGCGAGGGCGCGCCCGATGTGCCCGAAGTGGATTACTGGTGGCGCAAATGCCGGATCGGCGCGCAGGGCAGCGAAGGTTTTGCCGAAGTGCTGACCGGCGGCGGCTGGCGGGCGATCACCCGCGATTCCGGCGGCGTGATCTCGGGCCCCGGTGGGATGGATTACAAGCACGATATGCCGCCCTACATCCAGCAGATCGCCGACTGGCTCGACGACCCGGCGCAGGTACATCCCTGCAACGGCAAAAGCGCGTTCAAAGGCTTGCAGATCATGATGGGCATTTGTCGCTCGGTGGTGCAGCGAGGCAAAATCACACTGCCGCTTGGCCCCGGCGAGCCGGAACTGGAGGCGCTTCGGAAGGCGCTGCCCTGACGGACGGCGTTCGGCTCTAGCTATTTACAAACGCTTGATGTGCAACCGGACATCAGGCGTTTTGTTTGCCACATTTTCATCTCTATGCTCAAGCCAAAGGAGGTTTTTGATGCGCGTTGTGATCTGCCAAGACCCCGATCAGGTGGGATACCACGCCAGCCGGCAGGTGATCGCCGCCATGCAGCGGGTTTTGGCCCGCTCCGACAAATTTGTATTGGGTCTGCCCACCGGCAGCACCCCACTGCCCCTGTACGGCTATCTGATCACCGCCTTTTACGAGGGCAAAATCGACTTTGCCAACGTCTTTACTTTTAACCTGGACGAGTATGTGGGTCTGCCGCCCAACCATGAGCAAAGTTATCGCTATTTTATGATCCACCATTTCTTTCGTTTCATCAACATTCCCTACCAGCAGACATTTATGCCCAATGGCCTGGCCGGCGATATGGACCAAGAATGTGCGCGCTATGAACAAATGGTCAAAGATATGGGCGTCGATCTGTGGGTGCTGGGCATGGGGCGTAACGAGCACATTGCCTTTAACGAACCCGGTTCCTCGCGCGAGTCCAAAACGCGCAAGGTGGCTTTGTCGCTGGACACGATTGAGGCCAACGCCCGCTTTTTCGAAAGCCCCGACGAGGTGCCAACCGAGGCATTGAGCGCGGGCATTTCAACCGTGATCGACCACAGCCAAGAGATCATACTGCTGGCCACCGGCAAGGTCAAAGCGCAAGCCGTGGCCATTGCCCTCTTGGGGCCGATTTCGGGGTGGATCCCGGCCAGCTATTTGCGCGAGCACGACAACTGTACCTTTTATCTCGACGCCCCCGCCGCGATCACGTTCGACCAGGTCATCGGCGAAAACGGATGCCCGGATTACATCGAGTTGGTGGACACGCGGTGAGCGATCCGGGGGAAAAATCAAATAGAATTTGACAGGCTCTCTTTTCTGCGGTATAATATATGCGTCCAAGTATATATATTCCCTGGTGCATATCGACTGCCCCGCGCCTTGCGGTCAGGCGATGCAAAGGAGCCGCCCTTGATCGTCAATTATCTCGTCACCTTGTTACAAACCGGGCTGGGCAGTTTGGTCGCCTATCTGGCCGCCCACGTGTTGCTTTGTTTGCTGCCCGCCTTTTTCATCGCCGGGGCGCTGGCGGCGCTGATCCCCAAAGAAGCGATCACAAAATACCTGGGGCGCGACGCGCCAAAATGGATCTCGTACCCGGCGTCGGCGCTGGGCGGGTTTGTCCTGGCCGTCTGCTCGTGTACAATCATGCCGCTCTTTGCCAGCATTTATAAAAAAGGCGCCGGGCTGGGGCCGGCGATCACGTTCCTGTTCGTCGGCCCGGCGATCAACATCCTGGCGATCACTTTTACCGGCGTGCAGATTGGCATGGATATTGCCCTGGCGCGGGTCATCCTCTCGATCGTTTTTGGCGTCGGCATCGGCCTGTTGATGGCCTGGATGTTCCGCCGGGATGAGGCGCAGTCGCGCGCCGTCCACGCCGCCGGCCGTCAGGCCAGTGTTCCGGCCACAACGTGGATATTTTTCGTCCTGCTGCTCGGCGTCTTGATCGCCGGCACGCTGCAAATCGACCTGCTGACCCGCAGCTATGCCACGTTCACCCTGCCCGGCGCATGGGCGGCCGGGTTCCAAAATTGGCTGGACGGCGTGGTTCCGCCCAACCCTGCGCTGGGCATCGAAGGGGTGAGCGTACACGGCGTCTTGCTGATCGGCCTGCTCGTCTTGCTCGGCGCCGGCGCCTGGCTGGGGCTGAACCGGATCGATGAACAGTTTAACGCCTGGAGCATCGTCGCCCTGGGACTGGTCACGCTGACCCTGATCGTGGCCTCGTTTCGCGTGATCGCCACAGCACAAGGGCTGAGCGTCGGCGTCACCGGCAAATTGATCGCCGAAATCGCCCTCATCGGCGCGGTGTGGTGGATGGCGATCCGATATTTTGACAAGGCCGAATTGCAAGAGTGGCTGTGGGAGATGTGGCGCTTTGTCAAGCAAATCATCCCCCTGCTGCTGGTTGGCGTTTTCGTCGCCGGCATGGCGCGGGCAATCATCCCATCGACGTGGATCCAGGCCATTGCCGGACGCAACACGTTTTTGGCAAACCTGATCGGCGTGCTGTTTGGCGTGTTCATGTACTTTCCCACCCTGGTCGAAGTGCCCATCGCCCAGACTTTTCTTTCGCTGGGCATGCACCGCGGCCCGCTGCTGGCCTACCTGCTCGCCGACCCAGAGTTGAGCCTGCAATCGATCCTGATCACCAACTCGGTGATCGGCAAGAAAAAAACACTGGTCTATGTGGCGCTGGTCACTCTGTTCAGCACCTTGTCGGGATTGATTTTTGGCTGGTTTATCAGTTGAATATGATACAAGGAGAAAAACAATGATCAAAATCAAAGTCTTTGGTCCAAATCCGCCGTGCGCAACCTGCAAACGCGCCGAAGCGCAGGCGCGCCAGGCCGCCGCGCAATTTCCCGCTCAGGTCGAGGTCGTCAAACTCGACGCGATGGGGCCGGAAGCCGAGCCGTATGGCATGATCATGACCCCGCTGGTCGTCGTCGACGACAAAGTGGTGGGCAGCGGCAGAATCGTGCCCGCTAAAGAACTTGTCGAGATCATCCGGGGCAAACTGGGGGGATAGCGCGTTTTTTGACCCACAATCCGCCGGATCTGGCGATCCG
>CAYZYE010000097.1:0-13857 GCA_964481205.1 uncultured Anaerolineae bacterium
GTAGAGGGACGACCAGCCAACGGCTCGCCAAACGCGGTTTCAACCGCTGGGTTGTGGAATTGAACAGCCCTGTTCATCTGATAGCGGTTGGCAGGTGTGCTGGGGGTTTTTCAGCGCTTTCTTGGACGCGCTCGTATATTCTGCCCAGGCAGGTCAGCATTTGCTCAATTCCAAAATCTTGTTTGCCGGCGCGCGCTGCGGCCCGGCAGAGGGCGGGATAAGATCGACGCAAAGCGGAAACGGCGTCCAGAATGTGGGGCGCATCGAGTTGCTCGACGATCTGGCCGCATCCATTTTGTTCAACATAATTTGACATAGCGATAGATCGACTGACGATGACTGGTTTGCCCGCCGCCAGCGATTCGATCAGCGAGTGCGGATAGGGGCGAATGATTTGCGGCTCGTCGGCCAGGGCGATGCCCGCATGTACGCCGGCCAACACGCGGTTGACATCCACCCGTTTGTTCAAGATTTCCACCTGGCTTTCGACGCCCATGTTTTTGACCCGCTGCGTCATTTCTGCGGCCAGGACGCCGCGCCACAAAAAGACCAGGTGCAGCTGCGGGCATTGTTTGGCGGCGGCGAGCAGCGCGTCGACGCCTTTGCTCTGAAACTGCGCGCGCGACCATGGCGCCGAGCCGGCCATGAGCCTGATCGTGGGCTGCATTGCCAACGGCGTGCAACTGAAACGCGCCGTGTCGATGCCGGGGCGGGCGAGGTGGACGTTGTCCAAACCCCACCAGGCCAATCGGGCCAAACTCTGTTCATCCGAGACGGTGATCGCCGCCAATGACGAAAAAAAGCGCAGGTTGGGGCGTTTTTGACCCACGCCGCCGCTCAACGAGTAGACGATGGGGCGCTGTAGACAGCGCAGGACGGGAAAAGGGAACGGATCGGGGTTAAAGATGTGGTGGAGCCGGTATTGGCCTTCCAGATGTCGCAGCCGGCGCAGTTGGTGAAATCCAAACCCGATTCTGGGCAGGCGGACGGGCAAACGAGCGTTGGGGTTGAGGTAGACGATTTTTCCGCCAAAGCGATCTCGCAAAGCGGTCACGTCCTGGACGACGGCGTCGCTGCCGGATATTTTGGGGGGCGGGATGGTCAGGTGATAGAGTATCTTCATCTGCGCCCCAAGACCCGTTCGTTTTGCGCGCCAAAGCGTCCCTGTCGCGCATCTCGAACGGCGAGTCGAATGGCGCGCGCCCGGCGGCGTTCGCCGCGTAAATGGGCAATGATCGACATGCCCCAGGCGCGGATGACCCACACGAGCGCGAGAGAGCGGGAGCGGAATTTCTTGATGAACAAGAACCTGTTTCGGATGCTATAATATGTACGTAGTGTTTCCGTATCGTCGAGCTGGGTGTGGCGCTCGTGAAAGGCGCGGGCGCGGGCGTCGATGGCGCAGCCGTACCCCTGCCGGCGCAGGCGTTCGCACAGATCGGCGATCTCGCCGCTGAAAAAATAGGTTTCGTCGAGCAGCCCGGTTTGCCGCAGCGCCTCGGCGCGGATGAGGATGGCCGTGCCCGGCACGTAATCCACCGGTAGCAGCGTCCCTGCAGCGGGTTGGGCAATGTGCGTTTGGATATGGCGCGAGATGTCTCGCCCGCCGGCGGAGAGGAGCCGGGCTGGATCGCTGCGGTCATACAAGAGCGGCCCGACGCAGCCCAACTGCCGCTTGTTTTCGAGTGTGCGCAATAGCTGGATCATGTCCGCCTGGGCGATGGTCGCGTCATTGTTCAGCAAGAGAATCGGCGCGTCGCCGGCAGCGAGGGCGCGTTCGAGGCCGCGATTGTTGCCCCCGCCAAAGCCGAGGTTGGCGGCGTTGCAGAGCAAACGGGCCTGGGGGCATTGTTCCCGGATCGCGTCGATGCTGCCGCCGGTCGACGCATTGTCCACGATCCAGATGTCTGTTTGCAGGCGCTCCCAGCCGTCGATCTCGTGGACGCAGTGGATGGTGTCAGGGGCGGCGTTCCAGTTCAGGATGATGACGGCGAGGCGCGGGCTGTCCGGCGCCGTCTGGCGTTCGCTGCGGCGATCTGGTTTTGCCGGTTGGGTCATTGTTCGGATACCAGTTTTCCGTCTTGGTACCAATAGACGACGGTGTTGCTCGTTGTTCTATCGTTGACGTAACGTTGCTGCGCTTGATCATCCAGGCCGGCCAGTTCTCGATCATAGATGGGGCGGACCGCGTTTTTGAAATCCAGGACTTGGGCGGCGCTGGGAAAGGTGTTGCCAAAAGCGATTACGTACTCGATATAGTCGGGAATGTCGACGACCAGGATTTCCGCGCTGCCGGGCAGGGTTTGCATTTCGTTTTCCAGTTGGCTCAACACCGTCTGGTTGGCGTCTGCGGCGACTTTGATCCATGTGCAACGGTATCGTAACACAAAGACGTTCAACGAAAAATAGAGTGCAGTGATGGCAATGATCGCGCCGCGTTTGAGGCGCCGTGGGTCGGCCTGTGACCAGGTCTGGTACGCGCCGGTCAACAAAATCGCAAACGAGGCGGCGATCCCGACCGAGGAGAGCAGGGTGGCGCGTTCGGAGACGATCAAGCTGATCGGCCCAAGCGCGCTGGCGGCCCACAGCACAAAGAACAACAGGGCGCGTTGTTGTTTGCCTGTCCAGTGCGCGCGGTTTCGATGCCAGATCAGGGCCAGGGCAGCGATGACGCCGGACGAAGCGGTGAGGATCGCTGCCGGGAGCAGCGGGTTGGCGCGCCAGGACGGCCAGGAGGCGACAAAGGCATAGTTTCTGGGGAGCAGCAGCACGCAGGTCAGGAGATAATAGCCCCAGTTCATTGCCAGCCGGGGGAGTGATATGGCGATCCGTCCCGAATAGGCGCTGCCCAGCGGCACTCGAAACAGTAAAAAGGCGATCCATAACAGGATGAGCAGGGCGGCGGGCAAAAATCGACGCCTGGGCGGGGGAAATGGCGGGCAGAAAATGTCCGCGAGCAGGATAAAGGGCGGCAGAAACAGGCTGGTCTCTTTGGCGGCAAAGCCGAGCAGGCAACTGCCGCTGCACGCCGCAAACCATCGCCAATGGCCGGTTTTCCGAAACCGGACAAAACAAAGCGCGGCCAGGATGACAAATAATGCGGCAATCAGTTCGTTGCCGCCGGCCAGCCATAAAACCGGCTCGGCATGTGTTGCAAACGCCGTGAACAAGGTTGTCGTCAGCAGCCCGGTTTGTTCATTGCCGGTCAGCGCATAGCTCAGTTGGCCGGCGCTGGCCGACAACAGGGCGTACAGGAACAGGCTGACCAGTCGATAGCCCAGCGGGTTCAGTTTGAACATATACCAGCCTAGTGCAACAAAGAGATCGTGTACGGGGCGGTACCAGAGCGCGCGCAGGTGGGTAAACCAGCCGGGTATCTCTTGCCAGCGGGCCTCCCTGTTTCTGTTGAGGAGCGGCCAGTCGTCGGATGAAAAATAATTGTTCAGCCAGGGACCAAAGATCGTCAGTGCCAGGGCCAGGGAGAGACTGTAATAGAGGAGGTATCTGGCCGTTGGCCGCCTGGGCCGCGACCGGGTTTTTGGTTGGGGCGATATGTTGATCAATTTGTCCACGCTTTGACGATTTTTTCACCGGGTTGACCGCGTTATTTTAGCATAGGACGGGAGAGGGGTCAAAACCCTCGCGGGTTGGATTTTGCAGGCCGTCCTCTTTTTGTTATAATGGCGTAATCGTTCACCCTCCCGGAGGTTTTTGGCTCTTGGAAGCAAAAAAGCGCCTTTGACAGACTGTATAGTATCGTAAATTGTGCCTTTGATAATCTCTGGGTATTTTCTCATAGGAGGAGCATGTGCAGGTTTCGGTCATTGTCTTGACCTGGAATGGCAAGCGCCATCTGGAACGCTGTTTGCCGGCGTTGGCCGCGCAGACCTGGGCGGGGTGCGAGATTGTCGTGGTGGACAATGGTTCGACCGATGGTTCGGGCGGGTGGGTGGCGGCGCATCATCCTTCCGTTCGGCTCATTCGCAACGAGACGAACCGTGGTTTTGCCGCGGCGGTCAATCAAGGGATTCGCGCTACAAGCGGCGAGTTTGTCGTCACTTTGAATGACGACACGGTGGTTCGATCGGGCTGGTTAAAGGCGTTGGTCGAACCGGCGCTTGGGCATGACCGCGTGGGGATGTGTGCCTCCAAGATGCTTCAGGCGCAAGACACGCAGCTGATCGACGCGGCCGGGATCGAGGTGGACTGGGCCGGGATTGCCTGGAATCGCTGGCGCGGCGATCCGGTTGGCGCTCACGCAGACGCCGCGCCGGCGGCCGTCTTTGGCCCGTGCGCCGGCGCAGCATTGTACCGCCGCGCAATGTTGGACGAGATCGGGCTGTTTGACGAGGATTTTTTTGCCTATTACGAGGATGTCGATCTGGCGTGGCGCGCGCAGCGGGCCGGGTGGCGCTGTTTGTATGTGCCCGGTGCGGCGCTGGTTCATCTCCATTCGGCGACCGGCGGCCGCCTGCCCAAGATGAAGCGGTACTGGCTTGGTCGAAACAAGCTCTGGACGATCCTCAAAAATTATCCATCGCGGTGGCTGTGGCTGTGCTGGCCGGTCATTGTGGCCTATGATGTGGGGGCGATATTGCTCGGGCTGGCGCGAGACGGAGACCTGGCGGCGCTGTCCGGGCGGCTGGACGCGCTGCGCGAGTGGAAAAAGTTTTGGCAAAAAAGGGCAATCCCGGCCGGCCGGCCGGCGCCTCTGGCGCCTCTCAAAGCGCCGTGGGCGGCGCTGGCTGAAAAACCCAAGATCGACCGCGCCGGTCGATCCCCAGCATGAGGTTTTGCGCCGCTGCTTACGGCGGCGTTTTCGCCGGTATGTCCATCGCCGTTCAGAATGGCAAGATCGTGTCGCGTTGGGGGGTGGTGAGCTTGCCCCGCTTCAAGCCAAGCGTCGAGGTCGATCCCGAACGATTTTACCGTCGGCTGGTCGAGCAGTACAAGACCTTCTCGATTGTGCAACGTTTCCTTTATCCTCCAGTCTCAGGTGCGCAATGCTTTCTTTGTTTTTGTCAATTGGCGTGATAGACAGATAAGGCCAATTATGATAAAATAATCAGGCATATTGAAGACAAGGATAGCAGGTGGAAACGAATCGTTTCAAGCAGCAAAATAATCGTCCGGGGGCCAAATGGGTCGAGCCGGTCATGCTGGTTTTGATTTCGGCGGCGCTGTTGTTTGCGCTGGGGATTCAAATCGTGGTGCCGATCCTGGCCTGGCGTTGGAGCCAGCAGCCTTTTGTCGGCGCGCTCTTGAGCCACAGGCTGGTCGTTCTCGATCCCGTCGAGGTGCGTTGGGCCGGAATGCAGGCCGGCCTGAACGCTCCCGACCGGCTTGTCGCCGTCAACGGGCAGGTGGTGCGCAATCAATGCGAGTTCGAGTCGGCGCTGGCCGCATATTCTATCGGCGATCCGGTCGTGCTGACCATCGAAGAGCCAGGCGACAGCATTGCCTGGATGCGGCGCGATGTTGTCGTCGAACTGTCGCCATTCCCGGTTATAGATTTTGTGATTCGTTTTGTAATACCGTGTATCGTCTCGTTATGCTATTTGTGTGTTGGTACGTGGGCTTTTTGGCGCTACCGGGCAGTGCGTCAGGCCAGAGCGTTGGCATTGTACTGCGCCAGCGCTTCCGTCTTGATCGCTGCGACGTTTGACGCAATGACCACGCACGTCTTGCTGCGCATTTGGATGGCGGCATTCTCGGCGTCGAGTTTGGCGTTGATGTGGCTGGCGTTTTCTTTTGCGACATCGATCCTCGCGCGCAGAAAATGGGGCCAGGGTGTGGTCGTCGTATTGGCCCTGTTGCTGTTGGTTTGGAGCCAGGTTGCGCTTGACGGGACCGATCCCCGCGCTTATGGTTGCTCCTGGCTGGCAAACTATGTTTTTATCGGACTCGGCGTCGTTGTTTTTGTCCTGGTGCTGCTCCATATTTGGCGGCATTCTTTTCACTATCGAATCCGTTTGCAAGTTCAGGTGCTTCTTTTGGGTGTGACCGCCTCATTTGTCCCGGCCGGCATCTGGCTTTTGACGATGACTTTGAGCTGGTTGCTGCCATCTGTGGGACGAATTTTGCCTTTCCACATGTTGGTCAACGTTCCGCCAATGGTTTTGTTTCCTCTGTCTGTTGGATATGCCATTTACCAGTACCAGTTTATGGCCGTCGATCAGGTTTTCAACTTGTTCTACCATTCTCGGCCGGATGTTCGCGCTGCGCTCCAAGATTTTAGCCGCGATTTGACGGCCAGCCTGGACTCTGACTTTGTCATCGAGCGGCTGCTGGCCTGCGTTGGGCAGATATTTCAACCCCATTATGCCTGTGTGTATATGCTCAATCCAGATGGCTTTTACGAGCTGGGCGCCGCCTGGGGGCAGGCAGACGAGTCGGCGCTGCGTACTGTCCGCTTTTCTCGCCAGGGCGCGGTGGCTTCCAGGCTGCAAAGGGAAGAGGACGGGCTGAATTTGGCCGCCGAGGGCGACGCCGGATGGTTGGCGCAGCTGCAAGCGCAGGAACGGGAGTCGTTGGCGCGTTTGAACGCCGTGCTGTTGATGCCGCTGCGCTCGCAAGACCGGCTGCTGGGCATTCTGCTTCTCGGCCCCGGCGCGTCGGGCAATCTGTATGCCAGCGAAGAGATCGACTTGTTGAGCACCATCGTCGATCAGGCGGCGATCTCGGCCGCAAACGCGCGCCTCTATGCGCAGCAAGTCGAGCAAGGGCGTTACCTGGTGCGGCAAACGCGCCAACTGACCGATATTTTGTCCTTGGGCAACCGGATCAAGAGCCTCGAGTTGGATGTGGTGGCGCAGAGCACGGTCGAGGCGGTGCAGCAGAGCGTGGGGTTCGATTTGGTGACGTTGAGCTTGATCGACGACGACGATCCAGCGCGGGTGCGCGTGGCGGCCTGGGCCGGGACGCGGAATCCTACCTGGGAAAAGTTGACCGCTTCTTCCTTTCCGCTGATCGATTTTGATGACTCGGAGAACGTGACCAAACTGGGCTATTGTTACCTGGCCCATGCGCCGGGCAACGACGCGCAGATTTCATCGCCGCAGCGAGAGGCAGCGTGGCAAGAGGGCGATCAATTGTACGTTCCGCTGACCAGCAATGAGGGTTTGTTTGGCTATTTGACCGTCGATCACCCGCGCGACGGACTGCGCCCGGCCGAGAGCACGCTCGAAATGTTGGAAATTTTTGCCAACCAGGCGGCGATCGCAATTCAAAACGCCAATTTGTATGCCGGGATCGAGTATGCGCTGGATGAACGCCTCGACGAGCTATCGACGCTGCAAGAGATCGACCGGCAGATCAACGCCAAGTTGGATTTCGAGCACGTGATCAATACGACGCTTGACTGGGCGGTGCGCGTGACATCGGCTGTGGCCGGCACGCTGGCTTTACGCTCGCCGGATGGGCAATCGCTGCGGATCGTCGCGCATCAGGGGTACCCGGAAGAATTGGGCGACTATTGGGATGTGCCCTGGCCGATCAGCGAGGGCATTGTCGGGCGCGTGGTGCAAACGGGCGAACCGGCGCTGGTCGAAGACATTGGTCAGGACGCCGATTATGTCGATACGCTGGCCAGCGTGCGTTCGCACCTCTCTGTGCCGATCAAGCGTCAGGCACACGTGATCGGGGTCTTGACGCTGGAAAGTGCCGAGCGCGGCGGCTTTTCGGCCAACGACATGGCTTTTTTGATGCGTCTGGCCGACCACGCCACCATTGCCATCGAAAACGCCGGTTTGTACAACCAGACCCAAAGCCGCATTGCCGAGTTGGAGGCGTTGCAGCAGATCAGCCTGGACCTGTCGTCACAGTTAGAGTTGAGCGCGGTGCTGGATTCGATCGCCGCCAATGCTCAACAGCTGGTCAATGCAAACTATGTGGTGCTGTATTTGTACGATACGCATCAGGATGTTTTGTCCTTTGGCGCAGGGCTTTCTCCACAGGGGTCAGAACGGCAGCCGCCCATTCCAATCGCAGAAAATCGTCTGTCCAAGACCGTGGCCCAGAAAGGAGAGGCGATTGTCATTGGCGATACCGCCGGACACGAAATGATCCCGGTCGAACGTTGGCCGATTGGCGCGATTGCCAGCATCCCGCTGCGCGCGACGGCAGTGTTGGGCGTTTTTGACGTGGCCTTTGATCACCCGCACGTCTTTACCACCGATGAACTTCGTGTGCTGAATGTGTTAGCCAACCAGGCGGCGATCGCGATCAAGAACGCGCAGCTCTATGCCGATGTGCAGCGTGCCAACGATGCCAAAAACGAATTCGTTGGCATCGTCTCGCGTGAACTCAAGACGCCGCTGACGTCGATCCAGGGATACACGCGGATGCTCGCGCTGGGCGCCGGCGGCGAGATTTCGGACAAGCAGCGCGAGTTTCTCGATGTCGTTTTGGACCATGTCGATCGCATGTCCGATCTGGTCGCGGATTTGCTGGACAGTTCGCGGATAGAAGCGGGGCGGGTACAGTTTTCGCCGAGGGCGGTGGCGGTGGCGAAACTCGTCGATGACGCGGTCAAGGCGGTGCGCGCGCAGATCGACGCCCGCCATCACGAGCTGACGGTCGATGTTCCGGCCGACTTGCCTCGCGTTCACGTCGATCCGGGGCGCATCGTGCAAGCGTTGGTCAATTTGCTCAGTAATGCGTACAAGTACACGCTAGACGGCGGGCAAATCAAGGTCTGGGCCGAATGCCGTGATCGGGACACCGCTTTGAACGAACAGTGGGTGGTGTGCGCCGTGTCCGATTCGGGGATTGGCATTTTGCCCCAGGATCAAGAACATCTGTTCCAACAGTTTTTCCGCGTCCGCGATCCGCAAACAATCAACGATACCGGCGTCGGTTTGGGGCTGGCCGTCACGCGCAACATCATCGAACTGCACGGCGGGCGCATTTGGGTTCAAAGCGCGTATGGCCGGGGGAGCACGTTTTACTTTACCTTGCCGGTTGCAGAGCACGCCGGGCAATAGAACGTCATTGCTGAAAAACATCCCAACCGTCTCCGGTTTTGACAAAATCTGAGGATTGGGTATAATAGGCGCAATTGAATCATGTTTTCCTGAATCACATTTTCCAATGTTTTCAGGCGAGGTAGCTCAATGGCAGAGCAGGGGACTCATAAGCCCTTGGTTGGGAGTTCAAATCTCCCCCTCGCCACTGCAAATTATGCAGCCCTCGCGGCCGTTTCGGCTGTGGCGAGGGTTGTGTCGTTTCTATCCACCGCCAATGGAGTGCGAAATGATCTATGATTTGGACCGCAAGATCGAACGCCGCAACACCGACAGCATCAAGTGGCGTTATTACGACGAGGATGTGCTCCCACTCTGGGTCGCCGACATGGACCTGGCTTCGCCCCAACCCGTGCTCGATGCCCTGCACCAACGCATCGACCACGGCGTCTTTGGCTATACGAGCAGCAAACTTTGGCCGGATCTGTACGCAGCGATCCGGGAGCGGCTCGATCGATTGTACAACTGGCAAGTTGAGGATGACGACATCCTGTTCCTGCCCGGCGTTGTGATCGGTTTCAACCTGGCCTGTCGCGCGACGGGCAGCCCCGGCGATGATGTGTTGATTCAGCCTCCGGTATATTATCCGTTCCTCTCCGCTCCCGGCTATGCCGGTCAGCAAGCCATCTATGCTCCGGTGCATCTCGCCGGCAATCGCTACGGGATCGACATCGACGCCTTTGAGCGCGCGATGACGCCCCGCACGCGATTGTTTATTCTCTGCAACCCGCACAACCCCGTTGGGCGCGTTTACCGGCGGGAGGAACTCGAACAAATGGCCGAGGTTTGCTTGCGCCACAACGTTGCCATCTGTTCCGACGAGATTCATTGCGATTTGGTCTACCGGGGACACCGCCATATTCCAATTGCTTCGCTCTCGCCCGACATTGCTCGCCACACGATCACCCTGATGGCCCCCAGCAAGACGTTCAACGTGCCCGGTCTGGGGTGCTCTTTTGCCATCGTGCAAAACCCCGAACTGCGCAAGCAGTTCCAAAGCGCGACCGGCGGGCTGGTACATGGCGTCAACCTGTTGGGCTATGCCGCCGCCGCCGCCGCTTATCGCGACGGTCAAGACTGGCTCGATCAGGTGCTCGCCTATTTGCAGGCCAACCGCGACTTTGTGGGGCAGTACATCGCCGAACATCTGCCCGGCATCGCCATGATTGAACTGGAAGGCACCTACCTGGCCTGGCTCGACTGCCGCCGCACGCCCATCGCCCACCGGCCGGCGCAGTTCTTTTTAGAACAGGCGCGCGTTGGACTGAACGAAGGCGCACGATTTGGCCCCGGCGGCGAGGGGTTCTGCCGGCTCAACTTTGCCTGCCCGCGCGCGACGCTGATCGAGGCGCTGGAACGTATGCGGAACGCATATCGAGATAAAATAAAAACCAGTTGACGCGCCACCCGGTTGATATTGATCTCAAATGGGTTGCGAGATTGATCGTATCACAAGCCCCTCGCGGGCGTCCTACGAAAGGAGAATGAGCGTGGAACCTAGACTGTTGGCCGAGTTTTCTTACGACCGTCCTTCCATCGACAGAGGATACACCAATCAAACCCTCTATGTGAACCTGGGTACGAATACGATTAACAGCCGTCCCGTCACCGGGCAGATGAAGGAAATTTTCATCGGCGGACGTGGCTTTGGCCTGTGGCGGCTTTGGAACGCCGTCAACGACGACACCCGGTGGGATGACCCCGAAAATGAACTCAACATCGCCTGCGGGCCGTTGGGCGGTACCACCATCTATCCCGGTGCGGGCAAGTCGCTGGTAGTCAGCCTTTCCCCGCTGACCAACTGTGTGATGGACAGCAACGTCGGCGGATACTTTGGCCCGCTGCTCAAATTCGCCGGTTGGGACGCGATCGAGATACAGGGCAAAGCCGAACAGGACGTTGTTGTCTATATCGACGGCGACGCCGGTACGGTGCAGGTGATCACCTCGCCGATTGAGGCGTTCGACACCCACCTGGTCGGCCAGCAGTTGATGGAATTCTTTGCCGATTCGCCGGCCGATTACCGCAACATCTCGGTCGTTTCGGCCGGCAGCGGCGCCGACCACACGCGCTTTGGCTGCCTCAACTTTAGCTGGTACGACGCGCGCCGCAAACGTCCGCGCTTCAAGCAAGCCGGGCGCGGTGGGATGGGCACGGTATTTCGTGACAAAAAGATACGCGCTTTGGTCATCAAATGCGTGGTGCGCGGTACCGACCAGAACCACGCCGCCGATCCTGAACGTGTGGCCCGCGTGGGCAAAAAAATCAACCGCGAGATCGTCAAACTGGACCCGCAGCAAAACCGGATGCGCGAGGTCGGCACCATCCACCTGGTCGAGATCATGAGCGACTATGACCTGTTGCCCGTGCGCAATTTCAAATACGGCAGCCACCCCGATGCGTCCAAACTCGGCGTGGAGGTATTTTTGAAAAAATTCACCCATGGCGTCCCCAACGGCTGTTGGCGCGGCTGCACGATGGCTTGCGCGCAAGCCGTCGATGGCTTTACCCTGCAAACGGGGCCGTACAAAGGCCAGGTCGTCCACGTCGATGGCCCCGAGTACGAAACCGCTGCCGGCTGCGGCTCGAGCCTGGACATTCTCGACGCCGATGTCGTCACCGAGATCAACTTTTATTGCGACACCTATGGCCTCGACACGATCTCTTTTGGCACGGCGACGGCCTTTGTGATGGAATGTTACGAAAACGGCATCCTCAACCTGGAACGCACCGGCGGCCTCGATCTGACCTGGGGCAACGCCGGCGCCGTCCTCGAACTCTTGCACCAGATGGGACGCGGCGAAGGCTTTGGCCTCGTCGTTGGTCAGGGCGTGCGGCGGATGAAGCATATCTTTGCGGAACAATACGGTGCAGATATCGATTTTATGAACGACATCGGTATGGAATCCAAAGGGCTGGAATATTCCGAATATGTGACCAAAGAATCGCTGGCGATGCAGGGCGGCTATGGCCTGACCCTCAAAGGCCCGCAGCATGACGAGGCGTGGTTGATTTTCATCGACCAGGTCAACAACCAAATCCCGACCTTTGAGGACAAGGCCGAGGCGCTGCACTATTTTCCAATGTGGCGCACCTGGTTTGGCCTCAACGGGCTGTGCAAGCTGATCTGGAATGACGTTGAACCAGCGGACAATGCCCTCACCGACGAGCCGGCCAAAGTGCCCGAACACGTGGAAAACTTTGTCGAATTTTTCGCCGGCGTCACCGGGCGCGACGTGAAAAGCGGCGACGATTTGATAGCAATGTCGGAAAAAGTCTATAATTTCCAGCGTGTGTTCAACATCCGCATGGGCAAAGGACGGCGCGCCAACGACGCCATTCCCTATCGCTCCGTTGGGCCGGTCACGGTCGAGGAATACGAATCCCGGCAGGAACGTTACGACAAACAGTTGGTAAAAGTGGGGTTGGACGCAGAACAAATCAAAGCGATGGACACCGCCGCCAAAATCGCCGCCCTGCGTCGCTACCGCGAGCGACAATACGAAATACTCACCGACACGGTCTATGAACGTCGCGGCTGGACGGCGGACGGCGTGCCAACGCTGGAAAAATTAAAGGAATTGGGGATCGACTGGCCTGACGTGGTGCGAGTGGTTGAAAAATATCTCTAAAATAGCAAAAATCGGGGTTCAATCCGAACCCCGATTTTTCGTTCGTCCTTTTTTGGGAGTGAGCCGCCGGTGATTCTGGTCAACAATCGAGATCACATCGAGTGGGAAAAAGATATGACCGTCGCGCGGCTGCTGCAAAAATGCGGCTTTACGGCGCGGCAACTGAATGTGTTTGTGAACGGTCGATTGATCCGGCGAGATGACTTTGCGGCGCCAATCCTTCGGGACGGCGATCAAGTCCGGGTGATTCACCATATCGGCGGCGGCTAAGAAATCAGAGTTTGGACAGCGCTTTGCGATACGCCTCCATCGCTTTTGACAATTGCCCGTTGCGCGTATACACGTCACCCAAAACAACATACATGTCCGAGTGATTGGGATAGTCCTGTACGGCCCGTTCCAGTTCTTCGATCAGAGTATCTGCCCATGACGCGACGTCGACCAATTGTCGGTATTCCTGGGCCGAAGCGTCCGGGGCTTGTTCACGCAAATAGGCGCGCGCCAGCGCAATGCGCACATTGTGATCTTGGGGGTTGGCGGCCAACCGCTCCTGATATTCTTGTATCTGGGCAATGCTATAGACATCAAAAGGCGCTTCTGCCGGCGTTTTCACGACCACGGGCGCTTGTTCTGCCGGCGTTTCTTCGACGCCTTGGCCGCCCGGACGTTCCACTGCCCTCTGCGTCGCCGGCTCGATCGTTGTCGCAGCAGGAAGCGGTTCCGGCTCCGGCGTGGAAGGCGTTTCCGGTGCGCCGGTCGGGGGCGCAGACGCATCGATCTCTTGTTGCATCGGTTCCGAAATGGACGGCGTTTCGGGCGCCGTTGGTTCTATTTCACGCATCACCTCTAGATGCTCAAGCTCTTGAAACCACTCGAACTCTTGAACGTCGTCTGCGGCCTCGCTCTCCGGCGCAGCCGGCTCGACCGGCGCGCCCTCGCTTTGCCGGAGCTGCACCAACCAATCGGGCATTTCGTCTACCGTCACCTCGTCAATCTGCTTTTCCACTTGCAACCCGGTGAGCCACGCCGGTTCTTCTTTTTCACGCGCATCGGATTGCGGCGAGTGCTCGGTTTCCAGTTCGATCTGATCGGACTCAAGCTCGGCCAGCCAATCGGGCACCATGTCGGTTTCCGGCGTCGCCGGCTCGCTGGCCGGCGTTTCCTCGGCACTCTCTTGTGGTTCGGCCTCCACCGCGGGCGCG
>CAYZYE010000098.1:0-13715 GCA_964481205.1 uncultured Anaerolineae bacterium
CTACGCTCGGAATGACAAGCTCTTTGAAAGTGCTGTTTCTTGCTGAGAGCGTGACACGTCAGCGCCATGGCCCACTCAGAATGACGGTTCCAGGCAAGTCTTGCTCCAGTACTAGAAAGACCCAAACATCGAGTTCTTGGATAGAACGAGTTGCTTTTTGACATATCTCAGGCGCAAAACGCCTTCCATGACTCGAACCGCGTAACTCCTGACCAAGATTGACCCAATCTCAGATATAACCACAGGCAACCATGTCGATGACAACGGCAGCGCCACTCGAACTGACCGGCCAGTATGGCGACCTCTATAACGAGATCGTCCGCCCTGACCGCAAATACACGATCAGCCACTACCTGCGCACCCATTGGGCGCCGCTCCTGGGCGCAGCGAGGGTCTGGCTGATCGTGGCCCTGCGCCAACGCTGTTTTTGGAACCACAAACAAGACTGGTGCGTCGTCGACAAGCAAACGCTGGCCCGCGAAGCGGGCATCTCGGTGCGCAGCGCCAACCGGATCATCAAAGAAGAGGGGTACGTTTCCTGGTTTTTCACCAAGACGCGCCGCCGGCGCTACAGCCAGCGCGCCGGCCGGACGGTGAACGCGCCCAATCGCTACCGGGTCATGTTGGACGACCCGTTGACCCCCGGCGACCAACGACGGCTGGCCGTCTGCCTCCGGCAGGCCGCCGCCAACCGCTCGACGCTCGAGGCGCTGCAATCATTGACCGCGCTCTCTGGCGTCCAGCTGCGCGCGGCCCTGGCAGAGGTCGCCCAAGAGCAGGTGGACGATTTGCCCACCCGGCCGGCGGCCTATGTTTTCGACGTGGTTGCCGCCCACTGTTCCCTGCCGCCGCCCGAGAGCGCCGAATACGCGCCCATCGTCCATGCCGCGTCAATCCTCCACAACACGCTGACCCGCCCGGAGCGCGTTTACATGGGCAACCAATACTTTCGCCTCAACTGGCTGCCCGCCCTCGGCCCGGTGTTGGCGCTGCTCGTCGTCAACCTGCGCGCCCGCTGCTACTGGAACGAGCAAACGGGCGAGCTGCGCAACACCTGCCGGGCCAACTGGGCCCAGTTGGCGCAAGAGTTGGGCTGCACCAGCCGCCAGCTGCGCAATTTGCGCAAATCGCCCGACCTGCCCCACTTTTTCCTCGCCGAGGGACGCGGTGCCGCGCCGATCCGTTTTCAGGTCAAAATGCCCGATCCGCTCACGCCGGACGACCGGCTGCGCTTTGATCAAAAAAGCCGCCATCCGGCGTCCACCCGCGTCGATCCGGAAACCGGTCAATTGGGGCTGCCAGAGCCGGATGCGGAAATTTTGGCACAAAAGCAAGCGGAAGTTTTGGCGCATGGTGAGCGGAAAAAATGGCGCATAGAAGGGCTGGGAGCGGAAATTTTGGCACAGCCAGGCGGAAATTTTGGCACATGTCTTAAAATACAGATAATTACCTTTACCCCTCAAGGACTGGGAGAAACAACAATTACCCCCTCGCAGCCTCTATCTCGACAAACCGCCTGGACGCCGGCAGAGGCAGCCAACATTGCTGCTGCTGTGCGCCTCCAGCTGCTTTCTTGTTTGACCATTCAGGAGCCGAACAAGACCAAGATTGTGCAGGCGCAGGTACGCTGCGCGGACATTGCTGCCTGGGGATTGTACACGCTGACTCAACCGGGGTTGTCCAAAAACCGGGCCGGGTACATCTATAACCGACTGCTCAAACAGGATCGTCCGCCCCCAGACTGTCTTGCCCTGGTCGCGTTGGCGCCGTCGGAATGGCGGACATTGGACCGGGCCATGCAACGCAGCGATGCGCAGCTTGCCGCATCGCTGGGCGATCTCGCCGACGTGCGCCGCTGGATGCAGTTGCTCGCGCCGGTGTGGCCGACGTTGAGACGCGATTTTGGCGCTGTGGATGTTGAGGCGATCGAGGTCAAAGCGGAGCGCGCCGTAGACCTGCCGCCGGAGTGGCGCGCGTTGCTGCGCGGCGATGAGCGCCTCGAGCAGCGTGATGGGGTGGTGCGCGTCATCATCGACGACCTGTACCAGGCGTACCGGTTGTGGCGGCAGCTGCCCCCGCAGCCGAGGGTGCGGCTCGCGTTGGCCGAGCAGCCGGGCGTCGCCCTGCCTCTGGCGACGGATCGCCTCCCCGGCCGGCGCGTCACACCGATCGCCGCGCGTGATTGGGAGATGGTGATCAAAGAGTTGCAATGGCAGATGCCGCAGAACGTCTTTGCTCGCTGGTGGAAAACCACGAGGCCGCTGGGTCTCGTGGCCGATGACGCCGGGGATCAAGACGTGGCCTGGTTGGGGGTGTTTTCGTCGCAGACACAGCAGTGGCTCTCCTCGCGGCAGGCGGGGCTTGCCGCCCGGACGCTGTCTGGGGTCTTGGAGCGCCCGCTCCGGGTTCATTTTTTTGTCTGCGTGCAGGAAACCGCCGTCCTCACGCCCGGTTGATCTCATTGGTGGTGTTTTGGGTTTATGGGCGCTCCCTGGCGCTCTCGATGACGTGTTTTTCCTCAACTGAGACGGGTATTTCGCGCTGCCCGCTTGCTACTTCGTCGAGGATGGTTTGTAACGCCCATCGCACCAGCTCTGAATGTCCGACCTTGTTTTGATCGGCGATTTGTTTGACGCGGTCGATCAGATCCGAGGTGAGCAGGTACGTTTTGCGATAGTAACGCCCCGCCTTGCTGGCCGGTTGTGTTTTCGCCGCTTTGTCCCCGCCGGCGACGCCGATCCCACGCAGTTTGCCTCCAAAAATGTCGATTGTCTCTTGCCGCTTACTCATGGATGATCCTTTCTACCAGCTTGATATAGGCCTTGGCGCTGGAGGAGCGGGGGGCGTATTCCCAAATCGTCTTGTGCGCGTTCGGCGCTTCGGCCAGCCGGGTGTTGATCGGGATCGGCTCGGTCACAATGTCGCCAAAGTTGCTTTTTAATATGTCCAGGATTTCCTGGCTGCGGCGGACGCGGCCATCGTAAAAAGTGGGCACAATGGCCGAGACGATGACCTCGGCGCCGGCGCGCTTGGCCTCGGCCACGGTTTCCATGTATTGCTTGGCTCCAACCATCGACAGGTAATCGACCGAGATTGGGATCACGACGCGCTGGGCGTACATGAGCGCGTTCAGGTTGGCGATGTCCAGCGAAGGCGCGTTGTCGATGACGACCCAATCGTATCGCTCCTGGTTGCGCAGCGCCTCCCGGAGAATGATGTGGCTGTTGTGTCCCTCGGCAATCATGAAATTTTTGACGTTTGCCATCCGGTGATCGCTGGCCAGCAGGTCGAGGTTGGCCCGCGCGTTGGTGATGCAGCGTTCGATCGGCTCTTTCATCACCAGCGCCTCATAGGTTGTCTTTTCGGGCGAGACGCCCAGGGCAATGGCACAGTTTCCCTGGCTGTCCAGGTCGATGAGCAAGACTTGGGCTTCTTGCAGCGCCAGAGCGTGGGCAATGGTGATCGCCGTTGTCGTCTTGCCAACGCCGCCTTTTTCGGAACCGATGGCCAATGTTTTTGGGGGCATGGGGTCTCCTTGTACTCATATAGAGTACATTGGGTGTACATGTTGAACTCGATGGTATTGTCGTGAGTTCATATTGAGTTAATACGAGTTCGTATGTACGTCTAATGTATGTTGAATGAGTTCATATTGAGTGTATTATAGGCGGGAATGTGTCTGGTGTCAAGTGCGGGTGCGCCCATTTTGGGGCGGGGCGTGACATGTCCAGACCGGGGGCCGAGGCCGGGGGAAAAGGCGAGTGGGGGAGGGGCGCGTGTGGGAGGGGCGGTATCGCCTGTATCGCGTTGCAGCCGGTCGGGGCGCCCCGGCCGGCTGGACGTTTGTACCGCCGCGATCGCAAGGGGATTTGTCAATCCCCTTGGAGCAGAATTTGGCCGTTGTGTACGAGGATGACGTCGCGCCGCCCGGAGGCGTTGGGCTGCATGGCGCGTTCGATCAGTATTTCTTGAAAACCGCTTTTGCTGAACAGAATGAACCACTCTTGGCGGCTGCCCTTGTTCCACTTGACCTGCTGGGCCTTGTTGTACAGCGACTTGAGCACGTCAATGCCGACGGGGGTTTGTGTCCACTTGCATTCGCCGAACAAAATGTTGGCGGGGTGATCGCCGCTTTTTTCCGCAAGGGCGACGAGATCAAGTTCTTGTTCCCGGTTCCACCACCGGCCAACGCGCTGCGGGACAAAGGGGAGTTGTCCCTGGTCGGCCAGACGCCACAAGACGTTGGCGGCGCATTCTTCAAACACGTGGGCGACGAATTGGCGGTCAAAGGTTTGGCTCAACTGCGCCTGGACGTTGGCCGTCCGGCCAATCTCGAGATAATTTTGGTTGGGAAACACATAGCGGAACCAAAAGCGCGCAAACAGGTCCGAGATGTGGTACAGGCCGCGCCGGGATCGCGGCCCGGCGGTGACGGGGGTTCTCCGTTCGACAAAGTTCAGGTCTTCCAGCGTTTGCAGGTACGCGCTGAGGCGGTTGGCGGGCATCTCGAGCACTTTGGCAATGTTGCCCACTTTGTGGTTGCCGTTGGCGATCGCCTGCAAGATGGAAAAATAGGTGGTCGTCTCGTTCACCTCCCCCGTCAGCAAAAAGCGCGGTTCGTCGTACAGCGCCCCGCCCGGTTCGAGGACATAGCTGCTGATTTGATCCAGCAGCTCGTCCGGGCCGTCGAGCAGCATTTCGATATAGCGCGGCACGCCGCCGGTGACGGCATAAAGCGGCACCAGGTCGTTAAAGGGGACGCCAAAGATGTCCAAATAGTCGACGAATTGGAGGGGTTGGAGGCGGATTTGCCCGGTGCGGCGGCCATACAGCGGGCTGCTCGAATCGAGGCAGGTGCGCCGCATCATGCCGACCAGGCTGCCGCACAAGATGATCATAATGTTCATATCTTTGGTTTTTTCGTCCCACAGCCGCTGGATGATCGAGGGATAGCCGGGCGTGGTCTTGGCCAGATATTGGAACTCGTCGAGTACGAGCACCACTTTGTCCTCGAAATTGGCTCGTTGCAGCAACAGATCGAATAGCGTGTCCCATTCTCCGGCCCGCAGTTTACCCAGCAGCGGGTCCTGGACAAAGTCGCTCAAGACCTGTTGAAAGCGATAGCGCTGCACGTTTTCGAGTTGTTCGTCGGCCAAAAAGTACATGGCCCGTTTGTCTCGAATAAACTCTTTGATCAGCGTCGTCTTGCCCACGCGCCGCCGCCCATAGATGACGACCAGACTGCCTCTGGGGCGCTTGTATTCCTGGTTCAAAATGCGCATCTCGCGCTGTCGATCCCAAAACATTGACCCTCTCTTTCAGGCGATTCGTCATGTGTCCCAAAATTTCACCGTTAATCTAATTGACATTAGTCTAATTGTATTTAGACTAATCTGGTTTAGATAGTATAGCACAAAACGGGCCACCGGGCAATCCGCAAATGCGTTAGGGGTGTGTTTCATTTGCTTTGGGCGTCCGTAGCATAGCCCCTTGTGGGCGCGGCCGTCGCGGTCTGTTTATGGCGGCGCAAAATTCCATGTAGGGGGTCGCCCCCTATGGATACAACACCACCCAGACCCCCCAAAATCGACCCACGATTTGTCGGCCAGCGCGGAAAATTGGGCAAAATGGTTCTTTGGTCTGTTTACAGTGATGCGAATGGTTTGGGTGTCCGTAGCATAGACGGGTGGCCATTAGGGCTGTTCAATTCTAATTCGTGACTAAAGTCACCGCTGGCGGGCCAAGGCCGGGCGTCCCACCTGCGTGGACGCCACCGCTGGTGAGGACTCGTCGCCGTAGGGGGACGACCAGCCAACGGCTCACCCAACGCGGTTTCAACCGCTGGATTGTAGAATTGAACAGCCCTGGGGTGGCCATAAAGCAAATGAAACACACCCGTTTCATTTGCTTTGTAGGTCGCCCGCAAGGGGCGACGCTACGGACACCCGTTCCATCTGCTCCTGCCGGACCTGGCGATCCGGCAGCCGAACAAGATAAATGCGACCAGCCTCGCTGTTTTTGGCCTGGGTTGCCAAATCCAGTTCGTTGTCCGCCGGCGGCGCGAATTGTTGACAAAACCGGCGGATGGTGCTAAAATATGACCACGGTCATTTAAGACTGTACTCGTAATCGTCTCAGGTCATATTTGAACGGGGTCAATATTATGAGCGATTGTTCCAGACGGGAGCGGAAAAAACAAGAGACGCGGCAGCGCTTGCTCGAAGCCGCCTGGTCATTGTTCCAGGAAAAAGGGTACGAGAATGCCACGGTGCAAGAGATCACCGAGGCGGCCGATGTGGGCAAGGGGACGTTTTTCAATTATTTTGAGACCAAAGAGGCGATTTTGGCCGATATTGCCGTGTGGCAAACCGAGTTGTTGAGCGATCGCATCTTGTCGGCGGAGGATGTGCCCGACGGGATTGTGGCGCGCATCAAGTTGGTGATGGCGGCGATGGCGCTCAAGTTTTCGCCCGAGGGCGACCTGGCGCAGCATCTCTTGTCGGCGCGTCTCAGCGAGCCGGCCCGGCGGCACAGCGCCCACCGGCTGGGCAGTATCTTGTACGAGTTGGTGGTGCAGGGGCAGGCGCGGCAAGAGATTCGCCAGGATGTCGACGCGGGGCTGATCACGCATTTTATGATGAGCTGTGTGTTTCATTACATCTTTCGCTGGCATCGTGATGTCCAGGGTACATTTTCATTGGAGGACGAGTTGATCAAAGCGGTGGATGCGTTGATGAATGGGCTGGGCGGCCCAGAATGGAGGAATTTGTGAAGCATTTATTTCGTGCGGCCAGATTTTTAGCGACATACAAGTGGCAGGTTGTGGGCGCTTTTGTGAGCCTGGTTTTAGCCAACGCGGCCAGCCTGGTGCAGCCCCAGTTCACGCGCTTGATCGTAGACCGGGGCATCCGGGCGAAGGATATGGGGGTGGTGATCTGGATGGCGGCGGCCATGATTGCCTTTGCCTTGCTGCGCTCAGTGTTCTCGTTTTTGCAGGGGATGCTGATGGCGCGCACGGCTCAGGGGGTGGCTTATGATCTGCGCAACCAGATTTATGCCAGGATTCAATCGCTTTCGTTCAGTTATCATGACCGCGCGCAGACCGGGCAGTTGATGACCCGCGCGACTTCGGATGTGGATTTGGTGCAGGGGTTTGTGGGGCAGGGCTTTTTGATGATCATTGGCGCGGCGATGATGATGATTGGCAGTCTGGTGTTTCTTTTTGTCACCAATTGGCAATTGTCGCTGGTCATGTTGGTCATTGTTCCCTTTACCTTTGGCGTTTTTGGCACGGTGGCCAGCCGCATTCGCCCCTTGTTCAAGGTGGTTCAGGAGCGGTTGTCCCGGTTGAATGTCGTTTTGCAAGAGAGTTTGATCGGTGTGCGCGTGGTCAAGGCGTTTGTGCGCGAACCGTATGAGGCGCGGCGGTACCGGGCGGCCAATCAAGAGTTGTACGATGTCAATATCAGGATCGGGCGAATGACGGCGTTCATGTTTCCCATGGCCTTTTTCATCTCTAATCTGGCCACGCTGGCCGTGTATTGGATTGGCGGCGGGCAGGTCATTCACGGTGCTTTGACTTTGGGTGAAATGATCTCGTTTACCAATTACATGAACATGGCTTTTTTCCCAATGTTAATGATGACCATGGTCGTGACCATGATTTCGCAGGCCGGCGCGTCGGCCGAGCGCATTTTCGAGGTGTTGGACGCCCGCTCAGAGGTCGAGGAGGCGCCCGGCGCGGCGGCGCTGCCGACGGTGCAGGGTAGCGTGGCTTTTGAGGACGTCTCTTTTCGATATTTTGAACATGGCGGCCAGGTGCTCGACGGGGTCAGTTTTGAGGCCCGGCCGGGTCAGGTGGTGGCCTTGTTGGGGGCGACCGGGTCGGGTAAATCGACGATCATTAACCTCATCCCGCGTTTTTACGACGCGACTCGGGGGCGGGTGCTGATCGACAATGTCGATGTGCGCGAGGTGACCATTGCCAGTTTGCGCGCTCAAATTGGCATTGTGTTTCAGGAAACGACATTGTTTGCGGGCACGATCAGAGAAAATATTGCTTTTGGCCGTTCTGACGCCGGTCTCGATCAGGTTGTCGCGGCGGCGCAGGCGGCCGAGGCGCACGACTTTATCTCGGCTTTCCCGGATGGCTATGAGACCAAAGTGGGCGAGCGCGGCGTGACGCTTTCTGGCGGGCAAAAGCAGCGCATCGCCATCGCTCGCGCATTGTTGTTGGACCCGCGCATTTTGATCCTGGATGACTCGACTTCGAGTGTAGACCTGGAGACCGAGTACCGCATCCAGCAGGCGCTGGAACGGTTGATGCAGGGGCGCACCAGTTTTGTCATTGCCCAGCGAATTGCGACGGTGCTCAACGCCGATCAAATTTTGGTGTTGGAGCGGGGCAAGGTTGTCGCGCGCGGCGTTCATGAAGAGTTGATGCGCGACAGCGAGGTTTATGCCGAGATATATTACTCGCAGCTGCTTCAGGACACCGAGTTGGGCGGCGATGCCGGGCCGGCGTCGGGGCGACGCGCTGTTCCCGGGATGCGCAAGCGAAAGGAGAACGGTTAATGTTTGGAAGACACGCCAGAGGGTTGGCGAGGGAAAAGGAAAAGGCCCAGGACAGCGTGGGGGCGATCCGCCGCCTGCTCGGGTATTTTAGGCCTTATGTGGGCTTGATGGTTGTGGTTGGTGTGTTGCTGGTTTTGAACTCGCTGCTCGAGATTTTGGCGCCGTATCTGATCGAGTTGGCGATCGATCAGTTTATTTTGCCCAAGGGCACAGCGCGCCCCGGCTGGTTGTTGCAAATTGCGCCGCAAGGGATCAAGGCGGCGGCCGGGCTGGCGCGGGTGATGTTGCTCTTGTTGTCCGTGTATCTGCTGCGCTGGCTGGCGATGGGCGGCCAGTCTTTTCTGATGGTCGTGATGGGGCAAAAGGTGTTGCTCAAGATGCGCACCGATATTTTGAGTCGCATTCATGCCCTGTCGCTCAAATTTTTCGATGAGCGCGAGGCTGGCGATTTGATGAGCCGTTTGGTCAACGACACGCAGGTGATCAACCAGGTCTTTAGCGGCGGCATCGTTCGCTTGTTCAGTATTTCACTGACCCTGGTCAGTATCGTGATCACTATGGTCAGTCGCAAGTTGGACCTGGCACTGGTCAGCTTTGGCGTCTTGCCGATCATGTTGTTGGCGACGTCGCTTTTTGCCAGGCGTGCGCGCGTTGCCTTTCGCAAGACCAGGGAGACGATCGGCAATGTCAGCTCGGAGCTGCAAGAGAATATCGCCGGCGTGCGCGAGGTCAAGGCTTTTAGCCGCGAGCGGGAAAACGTCGCCGAATTCAAGCAGATCAATCGCCAAAACCGCGACGCCAACGTGCAGGCGCAAACTTTGACTTCGGCGTTTTCGCCGGCGCTTGATGTGCTGAGTACCGCCGCGCTGGCCCTTGTCCTGGGCTATGGCGGCTGGTCGGTTGTTCGTGGCACGGCGACGGTGGGGCTGGTCGTGGCCTTTATGGCCTATGTGCAGCGCTTTTACCATCCCATTCGAATGATCTCTGGCCTGTGGACACAGTTCCAGGCGGCGCTGGCGGGGGCCGAGCGCATCTTTGAGCTGCTGGATACCGAACCCGAGATCGTCGATGCGCCGGACGCCGTCGAACTGCCGCCCGTCGAGGGGCGCATTGTCTTTGACGAGGTGTATTTTCATTACCAGCCCGATGAGCCTGTGCTGCGGGGCGTCTCGCTGGAAGCCGCGCCGGGGCAAATGGTCGCCCTGGTTGGGCCGACCGGCGCCGGCAAGACGAGCATGGTCAGTTTGTTGATGCGCTTTTATGATGTGGTCGATGGCCGGATTTTGATCGACGGATACGACATCCGCCGGGTCACGCAGGCCAGTTTGCGGCAGCAGATGGGCATTGTGTTGCAGGAGACCTGGTTGTTTTCCGGCGCCGTCATGGACAATATTCGCTATGGCCGGCTCGAGGCGACGGATGAAGAGGTGATTGCGGCGGCCAGGCTGGCCAATGCCGATTCGTTCATCGACCGTTTGCCAGACGGCTATGCGACCGACATTGGCGAGCGGGGACACAATCTCAGCCAGGGGCAGCGGCAGTTGATCTCGATTGCGCGGGCGATCCTGGCCGATCCGAGGATTTTGATCCTGGATGAAGCGACGAGCAGTGTGGATACGCGCACCGAGTTGCTCATTCAAAAGGCGTTGGGGGAATTGCTTCAGGGGCGGACGAGTTTTGTCATCGCTCACCGCTTGAGCACCATTCGCAACGCCGATTTGGTGCTGGTCATCGACGATGGCGAGATCGTGGAGCGCGGTACGCATACCTCGTTGATGGCGCAGCGGGGCCGGTATTACGAGTTGTATATGAGCCAGTTCCGGCGTGAACAGGATATGCCGGCCGCCGAGGAAGTGCAGCCGGGTGGGTAGGCCGGGTCAATCGACGCCTTCCTGCTGGATCATTTCGACAAACGCATCCACGACGTTGGGGTCAAAGCCGATGTTTTTGTAGGCGCACAGTTCGTCCAGCGCGTCCTGGACGGTGCGAACCCGGTTGTATGGTCTCTGGTTGACCTGGGCGTCAAAGGCGTCGACGACGCTAAAGATGCGTGCGAGAATGGGAATTTCCTGGCCTTTCAGCCCGTCGGGGTATCCGTTGCCGTCATAGCTTTCGTGGTGATAGCGGATCACCGGCAGAGCGCCTTGGAGAAAGTCAATGTGCCCGACGATCTGGCAGCCGGTGCTGGGGTGGTTTTGAACAACTCGACGTTCTTGCGGCGTCAACGGCCCCGGCTTGAGCAAGATCGCGTCGGGGATGCTCAATTTGCCAATGTCGTGCAGCAGCGCGCCATGTTCAATGTTGACCAGGTCGTTGCCGGTAAAGCCCATTTTTTTCGCCAACCGGACGGCCAATTTCGACACGCGCTGGCAGTGACCGGGCGAGCTTTGGTCGCGCACGTCCAGCGCGGCCTGGAGGGCGTTGAGCGTCGCCTTGTAGGTGACAAAAAGCCGTTCGAGCATTTGGGTCAATCTTTGCGACTGCTCTCTCAGGCGGTGGGTTTGCTGCTCAACGCGCTCTTCGAGTTGTTGCTGGTAAAGCGCTTGTTGCCTGAGCAGTTGGCTGCGCTCCAGCGCGCGTTCGACGCGCAAGATGAGCTGCGACTCGTTGTGCGGTTTGACGATATAGTCGCTGGCCCCGTCCAACATGGCTTGTGTGGCCGTGTCGATGTCGCTGACGGCGGTGAGCATCAGGACGGCCAGAAAAGGGTATTCTTGTTGTATCTTTTTGAGCAGGGTCAGGCCATCGGGGTCGGGCATGCACACGTCCGAGATGACCAGATCGTGGTGGGTGCCGGCCAGGATGGGCATCACTTGAGAGCTGTCGGTGGTTGTGTTGACCTGAAATCCGACCAGATCGAGTTGCCGGGCAATGACTTCGACGATCCACAGGTCGTCGTCCACGATCAAGACGCGCTCCGGGCGTTCCCGCCGGGTGTAAATGTCTTTTCGCATCATTTGCGGCCGGTGTTTTTCTGCCGGACAGGAACAAGATGGCGAAACGGTTGAACGTGGAGGAAGTTTTGTGTGGTCGGTCAAGTTGACGTGCATGTTTTTCTCCCCCCCGGAAAAACGGTTGTCAGAGCCTTGATGATATGGGTGTGTTTCAAATGGTTTGAGCGTCTGTAGCATCGCCCCTTGTGGGCGGCCCTACGAGCCGCCCACTCCACTCTTTTGAAACACACCCTAATTATATCGCAACTTGCTCCAAATTACAAACCAGATTTATCTGAAAAACCCAAGGCCGATATTCATGGCCTGGGGTCTCGCTGCCCCGGCGACGCACAGCGTTCGTAGAGTTCGGTCATGCTTTTCAACCGTTCCATGTTTTTGTTGAGCGCCGTTGGCGTGTATCGCCACTGCCAGTTGGCTCCGGACGTCCCCGGCCGGTTCATGCGCGCGGCAGCGCCCAGCCCCAAGATGTCTTGCAGCGGGATGACCGCGGTTTGCGCCACCGAAGCCATAGCCGCGCGGATCAGCGACCAGTTGAATGTACGCTCATTGCAGCCCAGGTAGGCGATCGCGCTTTGCCGTTCCTCCGCCGCGCAATGCTCGAACCAGCCCATAGCGGTGTCGTTGTCGTGCGTGCCGGTATAGACGACACAATCGGGCGTATAGTTGTGCGGCAGGAATGGGTTGCGATCATAGTCGCCAAATGATGCGCGCAGCGCTTTTTCGTCAAAGGCAAATTGGAGGATTTTCATGCCCGGAAAGCCAAAGCGCTCGCGCAGGCCGATGACATCGGCGGTGATCACGCCCAGGTCTTCGGCCCAGATCGGCAGCGTGCCCAGGGCGTTTTCCAGCGTTTCAAACAGATCGGCGCCCGGCCCGGCGACCCAACGCCCCTTGACCGCCGTTGGCTCTGAGGCCGGGATTTCCCAATAGGCGGCAAAGCCGCGAAAGTGGTCGATGCGGATAATGTCTACCAGGTGGAGCATGGCCTGCGCCCGCGCGACCCACCAGGCGTAACCGCGCTCGGCCATCGCCTCCCAGCGATAGAGGGGATTGCCCCAGCGCTGCCCGGTCTCGCTGAAATAATCGGGCGGGACGCCAGAGATGAGTGTGGGGCGGCCGCGTTGGTCGAGGTGGAACAGGTGCGGGTTGGCCCATACGTCGGCGCTGTCGGCGGCGACAAAGATGGGCATATCGCCGGCAATGCGAATGTTGCGCCGGTTGGCGCGGGCTTTGATCGCCAGCCACTGCTCGAAAAAGAAAAATTCGAGCACCTTGTGTACGGCAATCTCGTGCGCCAGTTTTTTGCGCCACCGGGCCAGCGCCTCTGGTTTGCGCAGGGCAATGTCTGCATCCCATTCGTACCAGATCACCTGGTCAAAGTGGTTTTTGAGGGCCATAAACAGGGCAAAATCGTCGAGCCAGGCGGCGTGGTCGGCGCAAAATGTGCGATAGGCGTTCTGGCGCGCCGGGGCGGCGATAAAGTTCTGCGCCGCGCGGTACAACAGCGGCATTTTCCACTCGATCACCGCGCCGTAATCGACGCGGTCGCTGGGAAAATCGGGCGCATGCTCCAATGCCGCAGCCGGCAGTTCGCCGCTTTCGACCAACCGTTCCAGGCTGATCAACAGCGGGTTGCCGGCAAAAGCCGACAGGCAGGCATAGGGCGAGTCGGCAAACCCCGTTGGCCCCAGAGGTAAAAGTTGCCAGATAGTTTGCTTGCTTTGGGCCAGGACATCGATCCATTGATCGGCGGCGTCGCCCAGATCGCCGATGCCAAACCGGCCGGGCAATGAGGTTGGGTGCAGCAAAACGCCGCTGGCGCGTGGAAAATCCATAACATCTCCTCGACTGGATTGCTGAAAAAATTTGCTAACGTTATCGTCAATTGCAGAGGACGCCGGGATTGTCAGGAAATAAAACATCAGTAGACACCGTTGATATTTCCAAGATAGCCCTGGCGTCCTCTGGGGCAGCGTCGATGAATGGCGCATATTGTAGGGCACTTGGCGATCTCTGTCAACAATGGTAGCCACCCTACACATTTGACTTTGGCCGGCGCAAAATCAATTTAGGGGGCAACCATGCTCCCTAAAACCCCCGTCTGGGGGAATTGCGGTGCGGGCGGTGGAACACAACCGCACACCGCCTTCCCCCAGACGGCCCGGAAAAACTTGGTTTTGCTCGTTG
>CAYZYE010000099.1:0-13684 GCA_964481205.1 uncultured Anaerolineae bacterium
GGTTCGACGATCGGCTTGGGTTCGGCAACCACCGGCGCCTGAACCTGTTCGGGCTGCGGGATGAAAAACTCCATCAACATCTCGTCATCATACCGCCCCTCGATCTTGATCTGTCGCTCCAGCATCATTTTGGGAACAAAGCCCATTTTGCGGTAAAAGGCCTGCGCGCCCGAATTGCCCAGCCGGACGTAAATGATCACCTTTTCATATCCCTGCGCGCGGGCAAAATCCATCGTCACCGCCGTCAGTTGGCGCCCCACGCCCTGGCCGCGAAAGTTGCGATGGATCCACGTGCCCATCGTCGCCACGTGATCCATCGCGCGCGTGTATGCGGCAAACGGGCCGATGCTCTGCACACCCAAAATCGCATCATCTATCTGGGCGACAAACAACGCGCTGCGCGAGTCGAGGCTTTTGATGTACGCCTCTTCTTGTTCGACGGTCAGCTGTGGATACATTGCCGTCAACCCGCCTTCCCGGATCACCGAGTTGAGCACCTCGGTCACTTGCGGGGCGTCTTGCACCGTGCCCGGTCGAATTGTCACGTTCATTGTCTTCCCCTTTCACTGAACGGCGATTTTCGGGTCAATGTGCGACCAGATTTCTTGAACCTGATCGATCAACTGTTCAAGTGTGCCGTCGTTTTCAATGACGACATTGGCCTGGTTTACTTTGAGGCGCTGCGGCGGCTGCGCGTCGATGCGGCGTTCTGCTTCCTGCCGGGTCAGCCGGCGCTGCGACACCAACCGCCGAATTTGTGTCTCCCGCGACGCCGTGACCACCCAAAGCGTATCGCACAATTGCGCGGCGGTGCCGCTTTCGATCAACTTGATCGCTTCGACCACCACCACGCGCGTTTGCGCCGTGGCAATCAAGGCCTCGATCCGGCGACGCACGGCCGGGTGAACGAGTGATTCCAACCGCGCCAGCGCCCGGTCGTCGGCAAAAACAATGCCCCCCAATTTTTTCCGGTCGATCTCGCCGTCGTCGCTCAAAATCTCGCGGCCAAACTCGGCGACGACCCGCTCCCAGGCCGGTTGGCCGCGCGCCATTGCCTGGTGCGCGATCTTGTCGGCGTCGATGTGCTGCGCGCCCCAACCGGCCAGCATTTGCCCAACGACGCTTTTGCCGGCGGCAATGTTGCCCGTCAAGCCGATCACATAGGGGGCGGGCCGCGTAGCGTCACTCACCGCGCTCTCCCAGGACGGCCCATTCGGCCACCCGCTGCTCCAATTCGGCCTGAACCTTTTCGTATTCTACTCCAAGAGTGCGTACTCTGTCAAGCTGTTGCCCGGCGCTGGCGCGCGCCAACGCCTGCCCCAGTTCGTCGAGCTGCCGTTCGAGGGCGTCGATCATTTGTTCGAGTTTATGAACGTCGGGGAGCGCGCCGGCCGGCCGGCGCGCGGCGCGTTCGCGTTGCCGGCGATGTTGGCGCCGGGTTGTTTCTTGGCGTCTGGCCTGTTCGCGCGCCTGGGCTTCCTGGCGCTGCCGGCGTTCGAGGTATTCCCGGTACGGGCATTCGTAGACGCGCAGCCGCCCGCCGTCAATGATCCAGATTTGCGTCGCCAGACGGTCAATCATATAGCGATCGTGCGAGACGAGGAGGATGGTGCCGATGAAGTTTTTGAACACCTCCTCCAAGATCTCTTGCGAGGGGATGTCGAGTTGGTTGGTCGGCTCGTCGAGCACCAAAAAGTTGACCCCGGACAGGGTCAATTTGGCTAGAATAACGCGACAGCGCTCGCCACCGCTGAGATCGCCGATTTGTTTGAACACATCGTCTTCGGTGAACAGAAAGCGGGCCAAAAAATTGCGCATTTGGCCCAGGGGCAGCGCTTTGACGCGCTCGATTTCTTGCACGATGGTGTTGGTTGCGTCCAGTTCTGCCTGCGTTTGCGACATGTAGCCGATCTGCAAACTGGCGCCCAGCTGCGCCTGACCCGATACCGGCTCTAGTTGGCCGAGGATCGTTTTCAAAAAGGTCGTTTTGCCCGATCCGTTCGGGCCGATCAGCGCGGCGCGGTGCAGGCGGCGCAGTTCCAGGTCATCGACCTCGACCAACGGGCGGTTGTAGCCAATGACCAGGTCTCGTGTGCGCAAGACGAGGTCGCCGCTGCGTTGATCGCTGCCCAGGTTGATGCGGATCGTTTGTTCGGCTTGCGGCCGCCCCAGGCGCTCCAGGCGGTTCAGCCGTTTGAGCCGCCCTTGCGCCTGCGCCGTGCGCTGGTTGGCCATGTAGCGTTTGATATACCATTCTTCTTTTTCGATAAATTTTTGCTGTTGTTTCCACTCTTTCCAGCGGCGGGCAATGCGTTCCTCGCGCTGCTGGACATAGTGGCTATAGTTGCCGTGGTAAATTTCGACCGCGCCAAAGCGCAGGTCCCATATTTTTTCGACCACGTGATCCATGAAATAGCGGTCGTGCGAGACGGTCAACACGGCGCCATCCCACCCGGTCAGGTATTTTTCCAGCCATTCGATCGCTTGCAAATCGAGGTGGTTGGTCGGCTCGTCGAGAACGAGGAGGTGTGGCCGTTCGAGCAGCAGTCTGGCGAGTGTCGCGCGCGTGCGTTGGCCGCCGCTGAGTTCGTTCATCGGCCGGCGACGGTGCTGTTGATCGATGCCCAGGCCGCAGAGGACGGTGTCAATCGTCACCGTGTACTCGTAGCCGCCGGCGTGCTCAAATTGTTCGAGCAGCCGGCCGTATTTTTCCAGCGCTGCCGGGCCGTCCGCCGGATCGGCGAGCAGCGATTCGAGTTGGCGCAAGCGGGTTTGCATCGCTTCGAGTTCTCGAAAAACGCCGAGGCACAGTTCCAAAGGGGTTTCGCGGCTTTCATAGTCGGCGTTTTGGGCCAGGTATCCGATCCGCGCTTGTTTCATGCGCGATACGGCGCCCGTGGTTGGCTGTTCGAGGCCAAGCAGGATGCGCAGCAGGGTGGTTTTGCCCTCGCCGTTTGGACCCACCAGGGCGATCTTGGCGCCATGCGCGATGCTGACGCTGACGTTCCAGAACACGTCTTGGATGCCAAAGGACTTAGAAAGGTTGGTTGCGGTAATAATCGACACGTTAGATCCAATTTTGAGCGAGTTTGTCAATAGAATTTATCAACGCTGCCGGCTGCGGCTGTTTTTTTGTCGACTCAGCGCCGCGAGCAGGGCAACGACCAGCGCGCCGATCGCGCCGATGGCAATGGCTTTGTAGATGCGTGACGACACGAGCAGCGCCAGGGCGCCAAAAAAGGCGCATACGCCCCAGTACAAAAAGACAACCTGTCGCTGCGACAGACCAAGGTCGTACAGGCGATAATGAAGGTGCCCACGGTCTCCCTCGTTCATCGAGCGCCCCTGCCGCCAGCGGGACAGGATTTGCCAGGCGACGTCGGTGATCGGGATGCCCATGACCAGCAGTACCGTCGCCACCCGCGCGCCGGCAACCAGCGACAGTGTGCCGATCAGATAGCCAAGCGTGATCGCGCCGCTGCCGAGAAAGATTTTGGCCGGGCTGAAATTAAAGGGCATGAATCCGACCAATGCGCCCAACAATGCCAGCGGCAGCAAGGCCGGGCCGTATTGCTCGACCCGGAGCATGTGGATGAACAGCACAACGGCCAAAATGATCCCCACGCCGGTACACAGACCGTCGATGCCGTCGAGAAAATTGACCGTGTTCATCATCCCCACCAGCCAGAGCAGGGTCAGTCCCCACACGATCGGCCAGGGAAAGCTGGTTGGTTCATTGCTAAAAGGGTTCATGACCCGTTCGATAAAGACCAGCCCGATGATGGCGATGATTGAGACGATGAATTGGGCAATGTATTGCAGCTTGGGGTTCAATTCATAGCGATCGTCGAAAAACCCCAGGAAGGCGATTGTGGCCGTGCCGATCACGATCGCCGCAAAGCGCGTTGCCTCTTTGGGATCGACGCCTTCTGGCGAGGGCGGGAGCCAGGGCCGCACCAGCGGTGAGATCAGTGCGCTGCCCAAAAACGCCCCCGCCACGACCAGCCCGCCCAATTTGGGAACGTGCCCCGTGTGCCGGCGGCGTCCGCCCGGTTTGGCGACGATGCCCAGACGCCGGCTCAAGCGGATGCTGAACGGGGTCAAGGTCAGCGCCAGGATGAGTGACACGGCGAAAACGAGCACATAGGCGATCATCCAACCTGCTCCACCAGGCCGGACAGGAGGACATAGTTTTTCAGATGTACGTCGCTCCCGCCGCCCGCCAGCCGCGTCGACGAGTGCAGCCGCGCTGCGATGCCGTGCGCTCGCAACCAGGCAAACATTGCCTCGTATTGGGGCAGCCGTTCGAGATCGAAAAACACCTCGACATGCCGGATATTCAGTTTGTTGTCCAGTTTGTCTCGCCAGCCGTTTGGCCCGATTTTGATCCCTAGATGCACCTGGCCTCCGATCGAGTTGAAATTATAGACGATTTTTGCGTTCTGTGCCAGTTGGGACGGGATGAAATTGGGCCTCGGAATAGGGATTTCGAGTGTTCCTGGGCGCATACCGGGCGCTATTGCATGGCGCATTACAAAGACGCCAGGAACGCAAATTTTTTCTTTTGCGCTCCTGGCGTCTTGGCGGTTCAAAATTCTGGTCAAGATCTCTGCCCGCACCCAATGGGGGGGACGACCGGATTGACCGGGTCAATATTTGCCAAAGGTTCTGGCCGTCTCAATCATAGCTCGGAGATTCTCGTCGGGCGTGTCTCTGCCGCACTGATCGCCTGTGGAGAGGATGAAACGGCCTCCTGCTGCCGCGTCGTCGATGGCTTTTTTGGAGGCGGTGATGACATCATCGACGCTGCCTCTGAGCATTACCGCAGTGGTGTGGAGGTTTCCCTTTAGGACGATTTTGTCACCGTACAGACGTTTGAGTTCGGCCAGGTTGCAGTCGCCCATAGGGGGTATTTCGAGTGGATCGATGACGGTGAGGTCCGTTTCCTCGGTCATAATCTTGACCAGTGCTTGTTCTGGGCCACAAGAGTGAACATGTGTTGGGATGCCCGCCGCTGTGGCTAGTTCGATGACGCGAAAGACAGCGGGAAGTGAGATTTTGCGGATCATCTCGACGGTGTTGAATACCAGCGTGCCCGAACCGCCGACACAAAGGAAATCTGGCTTGACGTCGAGTTGCATCAGCCGATTGAAATGACGTTCCGCCCGTTCGAGCCGTTCTTGGGCCCACTGTTCATGCTTTTCGGGGTGGTCATAATATGCATAGACCCCTGCTTCATTTCCAAAAGCGCAGGTGCTTGCGCCTCCCCAGACTCCCACCAATCCCTGGTCGCCCATCAATTCTTTGACTCTTTTCAACCCCTCCGGGCCGGTGTCGACCGGTTTGATCCCTTCGATAGGCTCCCACCGCTTTGGAACCAGTGGCAGGCCGATCTTGGCGGGGTGAACGCCCCGGGTGGGTGGGTCGGCGACATAGTATACATCTACTGTTTGCTGCCATACGCGCTTGCCGTTCTCGCGCCAGGTGTTTTGGGTGACAATGCGTGAATCGTCGCGATAGACAATAAAGCGCTCCCATGTCGGGTCGGCCACTTGGTCGTCCGGGAACTCGAGAAAAAAGTAGCCGTCCATAAGGGCGTCGATATCAAAGTACTTGGCGCATTGGATATAGGCTTCCCAGATGGGCGGATCGTTATAGAGGTACAAATCCCAAAACGGCTTTCCGGTCAGCCGCGCCGGGATCATGTTTGAGAAATCTGGCGCGACCGGCACACAGTCTGGGATTTCGCCGCGTAATACGGTCAACAGCCTTTCACGCGAATTCATGTTCAGCTCCCTGTTGTGGAATCGAATCTTGCGGATTCGGCTCGTCGCTGTGCCTGGTTTACATCATGCTGGCCCCGGCGAGCTCGAGTTGTTCGGCCAGGTGGCAGGAGACCATGTGACCTGGGGCGATCTCGCGCAAGGTGGGTGTTTCTTGGGAACAGGTTGGTTGCGCGTATCGACAGCGAGGGTGGAAATAGCAGCCGCCAGGCGGGTTGGACGGATCGGCGACCTGTCCCTCCAGGCGAATGCGGTTGCGCCGGCTGCGGAGACGCGGGTTTTGGATGGGTACAGAGGACATCAATGCTTCGGTGTACGGGTGTCTGGGTGTCTGAAATAGCAGGTTGACCGGGGCAATCTCGACTACCTGGCCGACATACATAACTACCACGCGGTCGCAAATGTAGCGGATCACGCTCAGGTCGTGCGAGATGAACAGGTAGGTCAGGTCGAGGTCGCGGCGCAGGTTTTCCATCAAGTTGAGCACTTGGGCGCGCACCGAGACGTCGAGTGCAGAGACGGCTTCGTCGGCCACGACCAGTTTTGGGGACGTGACCAGCGCGCGGGCCAGCCCCACGCGCTGGCGCTCGCCGCCGCTAAAGGCGTGCGGGTAGCGCCGAATGTATTCTGGGCGCAGGCCAACGCGCACCAGCGACTGGCGCACGTGGTCTTCCGTTTCGGTGCGGCTCATATTGGTCAGGTTGTGCAGCGCCTCGCCGACAATTTCGAACACCGGCAGGCGGGGGTTGAGCGAAGAGTAGGGGTCTTGAAAGATCATGCGGATCTTGCGCCGGTAGGGCTTTAGTTCTTTTTCGCCACACTGGGCCAGATCGACCGGTTTGTTGTCGTCGTGATAAATGATCTCGCCGCCGGTGGGTTTGTAGGCGCGGACGATGAGTCGTCCAATGGTTGTCTTGCCGCAGCCGCTTTCACCCACCAATCCCAGGGTTTCGCCGTAGCGGATGGTGAATGACACATCGTCGACGGCGCGTACATACCCGGTCACTCCGCCAAAAAGGCCTTTGACGATGGGAAAATACATTTTTAGGTTGCGCACCCGGAGCAGTGGTTCGACCGGGTTGGAGGTTGCGTTTTGTTTTTCAATGTTCATTGTATCTCTACCTGATTGGCATCCCCGGAGGCTGTTTCATCCTGGGCAGATTCATTTGACTCGTACAACAGGCAGCGCACGGTATGCCCCGGCGCCACCTGGATGGTGGTTGGTTCTCGCTTTTTGCAAATTGGCATTGCATAGTCGCAGCGAGGATGAAAGGTGCAGCCGCTGGGCCGGCGGAACGGGTTGGGCACCATTCCTTTGATCGGTTCCAGCGGTTCGCGTTCGATGGTTACTTTGGGGATCGAACTCAGTAGCGCCCTGGTGTAGGGGTGCTTGGGCGAGTTAAAGATGGTGTCAACGTCGCCATACTCGACGACGCGCCCCAGGTACATCACGGCCACGTCGGCGGCAATTTCGGCCACGACGCCCAGATCGTGGGTGATGAACATGATTGCCATATCATAGTCCTCTTGCAACTCGAGCATCAGGTCGAGGATTTGAGCCTGAGTGGTCACGTCGAGGGCAGTGGTCGGTTCGTCGGCGATGAGCAAACTGGGGCTGCACGAGAGGGCCATAGCGATCATTGCTCGCTGGCGCATGCCGCCGCTCAAACGAAAGGCATATTCGTCGACCAGCCGTTCCGGGCGTGGAATACGCACCTGGTCGAGCATTTGAATGGCCAGCGCGTGGGCCTGCTCTTTGGACAATCCCCGGTGCAGGCGGATCACTTCGACGATCTGGTCGCCGATGCTGTGCAGCGCGCTAAGGCTGGTCATCGGTTCTTGAAAGATCATCGATATTTGGTCGCCGCGAATGGCGCGGATTTCCGGCCCTTTGGGGTTCAGGGCGGCAATATCTTGTTGCTGCGCGGGGTTGCCATGCCAGATGATTTTGCCGCTGACGATGCGCCCCGGCGCCTGGACGATGCGCAGCGCGGCCTGGGCCATCACGCTTTTGCCGCAGCCGCTTTCGCCGACCACGCACAGTGTCCTGGCCCGCTTGACGACGAGATCGACGCCATCGACGGCCTTGACCACCCCCTCATCGGTGAAAAAGTACAAACCCAAGTTTTGGTATTCCAGCAGTGTGTCAGACATCGTTCAATCCTATGTTGCATAGGGGTCGGCGGCGTCGCGCAGACCGTTGCCTAAAAAGTTCATCGATAAAGTGACAATGATCACCGCCAGTGCCGGGAACAAGAGCCAGGGATAGCTGGCTACGGTGACGATCTGGCGAGTATCCTGGAGCATGATGCCCCAACTGATCACCGGCGGGCGCAAGCCGACGCCCAGGTAGCTGAACACGGTTTCGTTCAGGATCATATAGGGGATCGAGAGGGTGACGGTGGCAATGATATGGCTCAAGAATGAGGGGATCATGTGTTTGGTGATCAGCCGGAATTGGCTGGCTCCGTCGAGGCGGGCGGCCAGGACAAAGTCTTCGGCGCGCAGGGCCAGGAACCGCCCGCGCACCACGCGGGCCATTCCCGTCCAGGTGATGAATGAGAGGATCAGCGAGGTCATAAAGTAAACCTTGACCGGTTTCCAGTCGATCGGCACCACGGCGGCAAAGGCCAGCAAAATGGGCACGTTGGGTACCGAGATGAGTACTTCGATCAGCCGTTGGATCAGGTTGTCGATCCAGCCGCCGACAAGGCCGGAGACGCCGCCGATGACAATGCCGATCAGCAGGCTGATGACCACGCCGATCAGCCCCACCGTCAGCGAGACGCGGGCGCTGTAAATGATCCGGCTGAACACATCTCGCCCGCCCCGGTCGGCGCCCAAGAGGTAGAATGGGTCGGCAGCGTTTTTGGGGCCGATCAGCCGCAGGCGCGCCGGGATAAAACCCAGCCATTTGTATGGTTCGCCTTTGACAAACAGGCGGATCGGGATGATCGTTTCGCGGTCGAGGCTAAATATCTTTTTTAGCGAGCGCGGATCGCGTTCATATTTGTAGCCGTAGACAAATGGCCCTTGCCACTTGCCGTCGTGGAAAAGGTGAACCGTTTGGGGGGGCGCATAGACATAGACTTTGTTGAACCAAACGTCCGACTTGGGGGCAAAGAATTCGACATTGATCGCCACCAGGTAGGTAAAAATAACCACAATGCCTCCGACCACCGCCAGACGGTCTTTGCGGAACTTCCACCACATGAGCAGCCATTGCGACGCGGCCTCGATGCGTGTCTCATCTTGTTGAGCTTGATAGGTTGATTCCGGCGGCGGTGATTTTTTAAACCATTTTACCATAGCCATTTCCTGAATCTCGTGCAAAAAAGGTCTTGGACGACAGATTTCGGCCAGACCGGTTACTTGATCGCGCCAGGCTATTGCAAGCGAATGCGCGGGTCGAGCCACGCCAACAAAACATCGGAAACAAAGGTGCCGACGATGGTCAAGGCGCTGAGCACCAGGATGAATCCGGCGGCCACATATTGATCTTGTTGCATCAACGCGCTATACAACACCGGGCCAGAGGTGGGCAGGTTGAGGACGATTGAGACGATCGTTGCCCCGTTGACCAGGGAGGGCAGCATCCAGCCGATGGTGCTGATAAAGGGGTTGAGAGCATAACGCACCGGATATTTCCACAGCAAGCGGGCTTCGCTCAACCCTTTGGAGCGGGCGGTGATCACAGAAGCATTGTTGAGCTCGTCAAGAAGTTTGGCGCGCATCGTTTGTCCCACCCCGGCGATGCCACCCAAACCGACCACCAGCGCGGGGATCCACAGATGTTTGAGCAGGTCTATTATTTTGGAAAATGACCAGGGGGCATCGACATATTCGGACGAAAAGAGGCCGATGGCCGCTTTGTCGAACCACCGGTAGCTCAAATAGAGGGCGACCAACGCCAGGACAAAGTTGGGGATGGCCAAACCAAAAAAGCCGATGAATGAGGCGCCATAGTCAAAGATCGAGTACTTTTTGACGGCGGCATAGATGCCCAGCGGGAGGGCAATCATCCATACCAGCATAAACGAGGCCAGCGACATCGTGGCCGACATGGGCAGACGTTCAAAGATCATTTCTCTGGCATCCCGCTTGTAGATGAACGAGTACCCAAAGTCGCCATGCAGGATGATGTTGCGTGTCCATTTGAAATATTGAACATAGAATGGGTCATCAAAGCCATATATCTCGCGCATTCGCTGTTCCCATGCTTCATCGACCTCGCCAGACTGAGCGCGGATGCGGTTGACCATATCGGTGACATAGTCACCCGGCGGCAGCTGGATGACGGCAAAAGCGACCACCGAAATGGAAAACAGGGTAAACAGCGCATAGCTCAAGCGGCGTAATAGATATTTCCACATAAACCAACTCCTTGCCCGGCGCTCACCGGGTCTTGCTCTGCGCCGGTCGACGGGACGGTGCAAAGACAAGGGGGAGATGAAGACAAACTCGATGCGCTGGGGCGCGAAAAAATTCGCGCCCCATTAATTGCATCACAACTTATTTGAGGTACCACTGCTCCGGGCGGATGATCTTTTGCATACCTTCGGTCCACCCAGACCAATAGTCGTCCGGCACGTTGCCCAGGCGCGTGCTTAGTGGCTGGTAGCCCAGGCCGGGGCGCGAGATGCCGATTGTCCAGAAATACTCGGCCGATTTTTCCATAATCTTTTTCATCGCCTCGATCTGTCCGTTGATGGTGGGCTGCTGGATCGCCGTAAAGTACATTTCGCGGACCTCTTTGGCGTATTCTGGCGGCTCGATGGCGTATTCATTCTCGCCGGTGGTATCGGTCCACCACAGATACCAGGCATAGCCAAACATGCCCCAGAACCCGCCGGGTACGTGCCAACGCGGGTCGAGGATCGCCGTCAGCCCCGCGCCGCCTTCACCGCCGTGGTACAGGTACATGTCGTATGCGTTGACATTGCGACGCGATTCGTTGAACACGGCATCGGTCACGGCATCTAGCTGTACCTCGACGCCCACTTGTTTCCAGTACGAGATCAGCATCTCGGCCACCTGCACATAGTGCGTGCCGTAAGAGAGGTCATTGGTGACGGTCAAGATCGGCACAAAGCGCTTGCCATCCGGCCCCAGGCGAAATCCTTCGTCGTCCTTTTCGGGCAGCACCTTGTCCAGGTATTTGTTGGCCTTGTCCACCGCGTATTCGATGTATTGGTTGCACAACTGCTCGTTGTAGAGCGGCGAGCTTTCCAGCGGGCAAACCTGAGAAGGGGTACCCTGTCCCTTAAAGACGACTTCGATGATCTCGTCACGGTCGATGGCATAAGACATGCCGATGCGAAAATTTTTGTCGTTGAAAACCTGGTTTTTGATCGGGTCTTGTGCGACCAGGTTAAAGTGGATCGAGTGGGTGTTGCCGCCATCTGGGTGCGTTGAGATGATCCGGATCGGCTTGCCGGAATCCATGGCCTCGTAATACAACTCGCGGTTCGGCTCACCGGGATTGACGATCCAATCGAGGTCGCCGTTGAGCATGGCAAAGGTGCGGCTCTGATCGTCCTGGAACGAGGTACCGATGACCTGATCAATATAGGGGAGTTGATTGCCTTCGGTGTCTACTTTCCAGTAATAGGGGTTGCGTTCGAGAATGATCGTGGTGCCGGTGCCCAATGGCTGGACGGTCATCCACGGGCCAATGGTGGGCAGATCGGGGTCTTCGAAGAAACGCTGCGGATTTCCCCAGGTATCGGGCGCTTTTTTGAAAAACAAGCCGGTCCAGTCTTCGACTGTGCTGTCGGCCTCGACCAACTTGTCGACATCGGCATTGTATTCTTTGTGGAATTGTTTCAAATAAGTCGCCGGGTACTGGGTGAACTGTCGCCCGCTCCAGGTAGCCAATTTATACAAAAAGGTGCCATAAGGCTTGGGAAAGACAAACTTGATCGTATAGTCGTCGATCACCTGGACGTGGAACCCCTCGCGCATCTCGCTGGGCAGCCAGTCGCCGCCGAGGCCGCCGGGGTACAGTTCTTCGTTGCCAAGCACATCTTCGATAAAGAAACGTATATCTTCAGATGTGTATGGATCACCGTTCGACCATTTCATCCCCTTGCGCAGATAAAAAGTATACTCGGATGCGTCATCGCTGACGTCCCACCCGGCGACGGCGTTCGGCTCGATGCTGTTAAAATCGGGTTGCCAGATGACCAGATGGTCCCATCCCGCCAGACCGAGCATGCCGCCCCAGGCTGCGCTGGTGCCGACAAAGCCCAAGCGCAATGAGCCGCCGTATGCGCCCTGTTCAACCAGAGGTTCGACGACCATCGGGTTGGTGGGCAATCGTTTTTCGATGGGGGGCAACTTGTTACGCTCGACCAGATTGCTGAGCATCGGCGATTCTTTGAACTGGGCGGCCGGCAGCGGGGTTGCGGTGATGACTTTTTCGACTTCGACCGGCTTTTCGACGATCTTGGTCACTTCTTCTTTGACTACCACCGTCTCTTTGACCACTTTTTCGACTACTGTCGTGACTTTGACTTCTTTTTCAATGATCTGGGGCGTGGGGGTGGTGCAAGATGCCAGAAAAAGCCCCATGCATACCAAAACGCTCAAAAGTTTAGACTTGCGCACGTTTTCCTCCTTTGAATTCAAAAAGAAATGAACCAGAACACAAAACGCTTGTTGTTTGCGTTTGTTATGGCCTCCTTTCTGCCGGTCTTGGCAATACAATGGTGTTTTATGATAGAATAGAGATAATCGTCAACTGCATTCCGGTTGACGTTATTTTCGCGGCGGGGCCACCGAGTCGCGGACGATCAGCTGCGTCGAGACGGTAATCGTCACCTTGGGCATTTCGGGCGTCATTGTCCGGTCGACGAGTTGGCGGACGCTCAATGCCCCCATCCAGGTCTTGTGGACATGGACGGTGGTCAGGCCTGGGGTGACTTGTTTCGCCAGGTCAATGTTGTCAAAGCCGACCACCGATATGTCTTGGGGCACCGAGAGACCCATGTTGCGCAATTCGCGCAGCACTCTTAGCGCCGTAAAGTCATTGCTGGCAAAAATCGCCGTTACCTGTGGGTGCTGTTTCAGCAACTGTTGTACGCCACTCTTGTGCGTCGTGCGGTCTGGGTCGGCGGGCCAGATGTAGCGGTCGGTGATGCCGTGCTTTTGTAATGCCTTACAGTATCCAATCTTGCGCTCCTGGATGCTCGGCGGCCAGGTTTCGTTCCAGCCGATCAAGCCGATGTGCCGATGTTGTTGCTGGATCAAATACTCGACCGCCGCAATGGTCGCCGGCACATTGTCGATCACCACGCTGTCAAAAGGCAAACGGGGCGCATAGCTATCGACCAATACCACCGGCACGTCGGCGCGTCTTTGAAACAGATCGACCGTTTCTTCGATGAACGTTCCGGCCAAGATCAAGCCGTCGATTTGTTGTGCGCCAAGCATGGCCGGCCACACTACCGGATGGTTGGAAAGATCGACCTCGACCGTGGCATACATCAGGCTGATCTGCCGTTTTTGGCACTCTCTTTCCACGCCTACCTGAATATAAGAGTAAAAGGGGTTGATTTCGATTGGCTGCCCAACATCGTGCTTGACCAGCAGGCCGATGATCTTGACGGTGCTGGACGCGGCGGAAAACTCGGGGTCCTTGATCGGATAGCCCAATGTCAGCGCCGCATCAAATACCCTGGCGCGCGTTTCCTGGGCCACGTTGGGGCGGTTGTTGAGTGCCTGTGACGCCGTGCCAATAGAGACGCCGGCCAGTTGAGCAACATCACGCAAGGTGACTGTGTCGACCATAATATAACTCTTTGCAAGCTAATGGCTAGTTTTGGTGGTTATGTGAAATTTTGGTGAACATTTCAGATTATACCTGAAAATTTTTAGGTTGTCAAATTGCCCCAGATAGG
>CAYZYE010000100.1:0-1824 GCA_964481205.1 uncultured Anaerolineae bacterium
CGGATTGGCTTCCCCGGCCACTCGCAACGAGCAAAACCAGGTTTTTCCGGGCAGTTTGGAAGGCGGTGTGCGGTTGTGTTCCACCGCCCGCACCGCAATTCCCCCAGAGGGGGGGTTTTAGGGGGCAACCATGCCCCCTAAATTGATTTTGCGCCGGCCAAAGTCAAATGTGTAGGGTGGCTAGTTCGGCGCGTCCCTTTTTTGCATGAGAACGAGAATCGTTTTATAATCGGTTTATCAACTGACCGCCCCGGAGCGCGTTGGCAGAGTCGCCCGGCTGTACGCAGATGTGCAGGCGCCCGACAGGATGGGAGTTTGGCTCCCAGGGCTGTTCAATTCTAATTTGTGACTAAAGTTACTGCTGGCGGGCTGAAACCGGGCGTCCTACCTGCGTGGACGCCATCACTGGCGTGGACTCGTCGCCGTAGGGGGACGACCAGCAAACGGCTCGCCAGGCGCGGTTTCAACCGCTGGATTGTAGAATTGAACAGCCCTGGTTTGGCTCCCCACTTTTGACAGGAGAGAAGCAATGTTCAAGTTTAGCGCCAACGTTCAGCGTATTGCCCCATCGGCGACGATGGCGATTTCGTCTCGCGCCAAGGCGATGCAAGCCGCCGGTCACGACGTGATCGCCCTTGCCGCCGGCGAACCCGATTTCCCCACCCCACCGCACATCGTCGAGGCGGCCAAAGCGGCGCTCGATGATGGCTTTACTCGCTATACGCCGGCCGCCGGTGTGCCTGCTCTGCGCGCCGCCTGGGCCGAAAAAATCGGCTCGGAGCGCGGCGTGACCTATGCCCCAGAGCAGCTGATCGTCACCGCCGGAGGCAAGCAAGCCGTGTTCAATACCGTCTATGCCCTTGCCGGCGCCGGCGACGAGGTGATCCTCCCCGCACCCTATTGGGTCAGTTATTCCGAGATGATCAAGGCCGTTGGCGCGAGTCCGGTGATTTTGGAAACCGGCGCACCAGAAGGCTTCAAGCTCACCGCCGAGGCGTTGGCGGCGGCGATCACGCCGCGCACGCGGCTGCTGATCCTCTGCTCACCGTCCAACCCCACCGGATCGGTCTATACCGGCGCCGAGTTGGCCGCGCTGGCCGAGGTTTTGATTGCCCACCGGGTGCCGGTTTTGGCCGACGAGGTGTACGACGCGCTGGTGTACGACCAGTCGTTTGTCAGCATCGTCTCCGTCGATCCGCGGATGGTCGAGCTGACGATCATTGCCGGGGCGGTGTCCAAAGCCTACGCGATGACCGGCTGGCGGGTTGGTTTTGCGGCGGGGCCGCCAGACGTGATCGCCGCTTGCGCCCGGTTGCAGAGTCACTCGACCAGCGGCGCCAACTCGATTGCCCAGATGGCCGCGCTGGCCGCGATCACCGGCGATCAAAGTTCGGTCGAGGTGATGCGCCGGGCATTCGACGAGCGGCGCAAGTATATGTATCGACGATTAAACGCGATGCACGGTGTGACCTGTTTTGAGCCGGGCGGCGCGTTTTACACTTTTCCCGATGTGTCGGCCTGTTTCGGGCGGCGTTATCAGGGGCAGGCGATTGACGGATCGATGGATTTTTGCCGGTTGCTGCTCGAACACGAACAGGTGGCGCTGGTGCCCGGCAGCGCGTTTGGCAGCGACAGGCACGTCCGGCTGTCGTATGCGGCGGGTATGGCGCAGATACAAGAGGCGCTGGATCGGATGGAGCGCTTTGTTGGGCATTGCCAGTCGCCCGTGGAAAAAACGCGGGGGTGACGGCGGAATAGGGATTCCGAGGCACCCAGCCCCTTGTGGGCGGTTGCAAGGCAAATGAAACGCATTCAAACGAATCA
>CAYZYE010000100.1:1924-13619 GCA_964481205.1 uncultured Anaerolineae bacterium
CACCCAGCCCCTTGTGGGCGGTTGCAAGGCAAATGAAACGCATTCAAACGAATCAGTTCGAGGGGGAGAGATATGTATCGCAATGGCTACCAACATATGGCGCTCGACGAATATGTACATCGAGTGCGTGAGATTTTGGCCGGGCGCCGCGCGCGCCTGAACGCGATCTCGACGCCCGAACAGGCGCGCGCTTATCAACAGCGTGCGCGGGAAACGATCCGGCGCGCGTTTATGCCACCGGGCGGGCTGCCGCCCAAGACGCCGTTGAACGCGCGGGTGACGCGGGTGATCGAACAGGCGGCTTTTCGCATCGAGAATGTCGTTTTCGAGAGCCGCCCCGGGTTTTTGGTCACGGCCAATCTCTACATTCCCAACGATCTGCGCGCCCCGGCGCCTTGCGTGCTCGGCGCTTGCGGCCATTCGGAGGCGGGCAAAGCCGCCGAGTTGTACCAACAGTTCTCGCGTCGTCTGGCGCATGCCGGTTTTGTCGTCCTCACTTATGACCCGATCAGTCAGGGCGAGCGCGATCAGTACCATCGCTCCGGCTATCGTGAGCAGGTGGGGTGGGGCACCAGCGCGCACAATATGGCCGGCAAGCAGCTCGAGCTGCTGGGCGACTTTTTTGGCTTTTGGCGCGCCTGGGACGGCATTCGCGCGCTCGATTACCTGCTCTCTCGCCCGCAGGTCGATCCCAACCGCGTTGGGTTGACCGGCAATTCGGGTGGCGGTACGATGACCACCTGGTTGTGGGCGCTCGACGACCGTTTTACGATGGCCGCGCCAAGCTGCTATGTGATCTCGTTCCTGTCCAATTTGGAGAATGAGGAGGCCGCCGATGCCGAGCAGTGTCCGCCGGACGTGCTCGGCGCGGGCGTCGATCACGCCGATTTTATCATTGCCGGCGCGCCCAAGCCGGTGCTGTTGTTGGGGCAGCGGTACGACTTTTTCGACCGGCGCGGTCTCGAGGGCGCTTTTGCCGATGTGCGGTCGTTTTATGGCAAACTGGGCGCCGCCGGGCAGGTCGAGTTGTTCATCGGCCCGCACGGGCATGGCTATTATGTCGAAAACCAGCGGGCGATGGTCGCGTTTTTCTGCCGGCACGCCGGGCTGCCCGTTACCCAGGTGGCCGAGGTCGAGACGCTGCCCGTGCAAGACCTGTATGCCACCCCCACCGGGCAGACCAACGAGGCCGGGGCGACGCCGATTTACGAGTTGATCGCTGCGCAGGGGCGCGACGCCGCACAGCGCCGCCCGCGTCTCGACGTTGAAACGCTCAAGAATCGGCTGGCCGAACGGTTGGCGCTGGACGAGTCGCGCGCGTTGCCTCATTATCGCATCCCCAGGCCGGTGTACAGGCCGGGCGAGGTTCAGGCGCGTTACGCGGTCGAGACAGAGGGCGGCGTTCGCGCCATTTTGCGCCAGGTATGCGCCGATCCGCCGCATCCGTACAGCCTCGATCTCGCGCCGGAGGTGCGCCTTTATTTGCCGCACGTTTCCGCCGAGGCCGATTTGGCCGAGGACGAGTGGGCGATTTCGCTCAAGGCGACGCGCCCTTTGTACGCTCTCGACGTGCGCGGGTTGGGCGAGTCGATGCCGGAGGAGCACCGGGACGACTTTTTCAACGTGTATAGCATGGATTATATGCTGCACGCCTATGGCGCGATGCTCGGCCGGAGCTATTTGGGCCGTCGCGTCCATGATTTGCTCTGCGTGCTCGATCTGTTGGTACACGAGGGGGCGGGACGGGTGCATCTCTATGGGCGTGGGCAAGGCGCGATTTTGGGTTTGTTTGGCGCATTGTTTCACGAGGGGGTGGCCTCGGTGACGCTCAAGGATGCGCCGGGGTCGTTTTTGGCATGGACGCAGACGCCGTATGTGACCTGGCCGGCGGCCAATTTCGTGCGCGGCCTGCTGCATGTGTGCGACCTGGCGGAACTGATCGCGGCGTTGGGCGCCAGGGTGACGGTGATCGACCGCTGGGGGCCGACGATGGAGCGTCAGGGCGGGCGTTGAAATTTTGCGCCGTAAACAGCCGGCGCTGGACTGGCTCGCCAGCGGGGATTTGTCAATCCCCTCGGAGCAGAGGCGGCGCTGGATTGGCTCGCGATGACCAGGTGTTGTGACAATCCTGGGTTTTCATAAAAGCAATGTATAGAGAGGAAAAGTGATGGTGCAAAAGGTCAAGGTTGGTGTGATGGGCTGTGGCAATATCAGCCCCATTTATTTCAAAAACAGTAAAAAGCTCGATATTCTTGATTTTGTCGCCTGCGCGGATCTGATCCCAGAGCGCGCCGAGGCGCGCGCGCGCGAGTTTGACATTCCCAAGGCTTGTACGCCGGCCGAGTTGTTGGCCGATCCTGAAATCGAGGTGGTGCTCAACATCACCATTCCCAACGCCCACGCCGAGGTCGCTTTTCGGGCGATTGAGGCGGGCAAGTGCGTGTACAATGAAAAGCCGTTGACCATTGCCCGCGAGGATGGTCAAAAGCTGCTGCGGATGGCCGGGGAGAAGGGGTTGCTGGTCGGTGGCGCGCCGGACACGTTCCTTGGCGGCGGTATTCAAACCTGCCGCAAGTTGATCGACGATGGTTGGATCGGCGAGCCGGTGGCGGCGACGGCGTTTATGACCTGTCACGGGCACGAGAGTTGGCACCCGGACCCCGAATTTTATTACAAGGCCGGCGGCGGGCCAATGTTTGACATGGGGCCGTATTATTTGACCGCGTTGGTCAATCTGATCGGGCCGGTGCGGCGCGTCAGTGGCAGCACGCGGATCACTTTTTCAGAGCGGACGATCACCAGCGCCAAGAAATACGGGGCCAAGATCGAGGTCGAGGTGCCGACTCATGTCGTGGGGCTGCTCGACTTTGCCAACGGGGCGATCGGCACGATAATGACCAGTTTCGATGTGTGGAGCGCCAATTTGCCGAGGATCGAGATTTACGGTTCGGCGGGGTCGCTCAGCGTGCCTGACCCGAACACTTTTGGCGGGCCGGTGCTGGTGCGCCGCGCCGGGGCGCAAGTGTGGAGCGAAGCGCCGCTGGCGTTTGGCTATGTCGAAAACAGTCGTGGTTTGGGGCTGGCCGATCTGTGCTATGCGCTGCGCTCCGGTCGTCGTCACCGCGCCAACGAGTCGCTGACCTACCACGTCCTCGATGTGATGCACGCCATTCACGACGCATCGAACGACGGGCGGCATGTGATGGTCGAGAGCACTTGTGAGCGCCCTGCACCCCTGCCCATGGGGTTGATGCCAGGCTTTTTGGACGAATAGGAAATTTTTGGGTGTCGCGTTCGTTCAGGGCGTCAAGTCGTGGGGATCGATGCGCTGTATCTCGTTCACCCGATCAAAATGCGCGTCGGTGCTGAGGATGTGCGAGAGGCCATTGTTGAGCATCACGGCGACGTGAACCAGGTCGCGGGCCTGAAGGGTGGGATATTGAGGAATCAGCCGCAAAACAAGGCGAATATCTGCTTGGGTGACCGGCAGGACTTGGGGGATCAGGATCATTGTGTCTTGGGCCACCTGGATGCCCTGCTCGAAACATTGCAGTGACAGGTAGCGGTGAATGATCTCTTGGACGATCTCGCTGCTGATGGCAGCGGGTATCTGGTTATCGACGATGTATTTTAGTGCTGCTTTGCATGGCGAGCGATAGGGATGTTCTGTGCCATGGGCGTACATTGGAATATTGGCATCGACAAAGAGGGGCTTATTCATGCTCGCATGCCGTCCAGCGCTGCTCAATTTGTCGTTCCATTTCGGGCCAGTCTTTTACCGGCGTATTGCCGGAACATAGACGCGCCAGCGCCTTTTCCTTGCGCTTTTGTTCCAGGTCTGAAATCAATATCTGTTCGATCGTGTCCCTGATCACCGTGCCCAGCGGTTTGGATTGTTCTTGGGCGTATTCTTGCAAGACCTCGTATTGATGCTCGGTGAACATTGTTTGTACTCGTTTTACGTATTTTTTCTTTGGGTATCCCATAGCGACTCCTTTGAGTATCGCAATTCATAGTATCGGTCAAGAGTGTATCATATTTTTTACCCGTCGTCAAGTGAGGTGAGGATGGCCTGCGCGGCCAGGTTGTTGAGGAAAATTCGACGTTTGGTTCGCCGTGGCATTGCTTTGCTGTTGGCTCAAGATTATGATGCCGATCGGGACGAGATCGAGTGGTTGCTCCGGGAGGCGGAGGAGAAATTGGGCCAGGCGCGCGAGGCGGTTGCGGCGGCGTTGGTGCAGGAAAAGGGTCTGGAGCGCGAGGTGGCGGCCGCGCTCGCGCTGGCGCAGGATTGGCGGGCGCGCGCCGCCATGGCGCTGGGCGCGGGGCGCGAGGATGAGGCGCGGCACGCGATTGAGCGCCAATTGGCCGCCGAACGCGCGTCCGAGCAGCTCAAGGCCGAGTTGGGGCGGCAGAGTCAGGCGGTTGCTTGTTTGCGCAGTTTTGCGCACGAGCTGCAAATTCAACTCGACGCCGTGCGGCGCCAGCGCGAGATCATCCAGGCCCGGCAGCAGCGTCAGGACGCCGAGGCGGAAATCCGGCGCGCCAGTCACCGCGACGGTGCGATCCGAGACTTGAACCGGGCGCTGGCGCGGGCCGTCGAGCAGAGCCAGGCGCGCGACGCGGTTTTGGAGGCCGCGCGCGAGCTGGATGCAAGCGCCATCGAGGCGCAGCTGACGCAGGCGCAGGTCGAGGCCGAGTTGGCGGCGTTGCACGCGCGTTTGGATGAGCCGCCTCAGTAGGCGGCGTTATTGGGTTGAGCGGGGTGCGCCTGGAACCATTTTTTGGTCATATGGACGATCCAGTTCCAGTGCAAGGCGAGATGTATCACAATCCCGGCGATCATGACTATGCCGCTCCAGGTGTGGACGGTCGTCCAGGTGTGGGTGGTTAGCAAGAGAACGGCTTGACCATAGTACGGGTTGCGCCCGCCCTGGTAGCCGCTCGGCACAAAGAACAGGATCAAACCGGATAGCGCCGCGAGGATGAAAGCGGCGACGATAAAAGTATCGACGAGATAGTAGAGTTTTGCTTTGGACATTTGTGCTCCTTGTTTGTTGTTGTGTGTGAGTTACATTGGCAGTATAGCACGCGATGATGAAGGAAATGTGAGCAGAGTATGGGCAGATTGTAAGGAGCACGGGGTCGATCATAGCCTCGGCAAGACGATGGATTTCTGGCGCTGGTATTTGCCTTTGCGATCGGCATAAGACAGGGTGCATTGTTCATCACCCTCGAAAAAGATGACCTGGGCAATGCCTTCGCCGGCATAGATTTTGGCCGGCAATGGCGTGGTGTTGCTGATCTCGATGGTGACAAATCCCTCCCATTCAGGCTCAAAAGGGGTCACATTGACTACAATGCCGCAGCGCGCGTATGTCGATTTGCCGACGCAGATGCAGAGCACGCCGCGCGGCACGCGAAAATACTCGACGGTGCGCGCCAGCGCAAACGAGTTGGGCGGGATGATGCACACATTGCCCTCGAAATCGACCATGGCCCGCGTGTCGAATTGTTTGGGATCGACCACGGTCAGGTCGCCCAGGCCGGGGGTAAAGATTTTGAATTCTTCGGCCACGCGAATGTCATAGCCGTAGGATGACAGGCCAAACGAGATCAGGCCGTCGCGTACCTGGTGATCGACAAAAGGCTCGATCATTTTGTGTTCAACGGCCATTTGGCGGATCCAGGCGTCGGATTTGAGTCCCATCGAGTTAACCTCCAGATTGTTTTGGTTGAGTCTAGCCCCTCCATTTGCGTGTATTCATAGCACAAATATTCCCCCTTGTCAATCGGCCTCTAATGTTTTTCTAACGTTTTTTGGGTATAATTTCAGGGTGAAAAAATCCTGCCAAGAGGGTAATGTGCGTGTGAGGGAGAGGACAAATGTTGACCTATGAAAACAAGACCTATTTGGTTCGCTGCGATCATTGCGAGCGGCTGCAAAGCACCAAAGCGACGGCGGTGACGATGGAGCAGTTCAAGATGCTGGCGCAAAGTTGGGGTTGGGCGTTTGACACGGAGCATGGCGACCTCTGTAAAAAATGCGCCAGGGCCTGGCGCGCCGGTCAGTTGAGTTAACCGTTTTGTCAAACGACGAACCCCAGGTCACGGCAAAACCGTGACCTGGGGTTTTTCTGTTGTGGGGCGACGTTTTGTTATGCGTTGCGTCCCACCAGTTTCCATCCGGCCGGCAAAGCAAGCGCCGCCAGCGCGACCTTGATCACGTCGCCGGCGATGAACGGTGTCAGTCCTACGGCCACGACGTGTCGCCCGGCATAGATGCTCAACCAGGGCAGGCCAAAGGCGTAAATGGCGGCGCTGCCGGCGATCATTGCCAGGGCGGCCAGCAGTACGTGACGGTCCCAACCGCGCTCGGTGAGCCAGCCGGTGACGAATGCGGCGGCGACAAAGCCAATCAGATAGCCGCCGGTGGGGCCCAGCGCATAGGCCCACCCCGATGCGCCCGATGCAAAGACCGGGAGTCCGCCGAGTCCTTGAAGCAGATAGGCGATCAGGCTCAATGCGCCGCGACGGCTGCCCAACAGCGCGCCGGCGGCCAGGACGGCCAGTGTTTGACCGGTGACGGGCACCGGGCTGAACGGCAGGCGGATCGAGATTTGTGCTGCCAGGGCGACCAACAAACTGGCCCCGATGACGAGCGTCGCGTCAAAGGCCAGCGCGGCGCGCCGTTCGGTGGGACGGATGAGGTCTGCGCAGGTTGTTGCTTGTGCGTTCATTGGTTTTTCTATTTCTCCTTTGTGATATGGTATGTATCGATGGCTGTGTTCCCAGTCGAACGCGCTATTTCTTAGCCTTGTTCTCGCCCTCGAGGAGCCGGACGCCCCGAACTAGAAATACAGCCCATCATTTGGCCGAACCAGAATTGTACTCGAATGTGGTGTTTGTGGCAACCTGCCCAATTCATTTGGAATACATTTTTTCGGTCAGGTACTCGATCGTCCGCTGTGTGGCTTTGGTCATGTCGATTTGCGGCCGGTAGCCGAGATCGCGTTTGGCCCGGGAAATGTCGTAATAGTGATCCAGCGCCAACTCGCTGGCTAAAAAACGGGTCAGCCGTGGTTCGCCGCCCAGTTTGAGCGTCTTGTACGCCAGTTCCATCGCCCCACCGGCCAGGCGCGCCAACCCAAGCGAAAAATGATGTTTGACCGGCGGAATGCCGAGTTGTTCAAACAGCGCGCCCAGCCATTGCCACAAAAGGACCGGCTCGTCCTGGCTGATGAAATAGATCGATCCGGCGACGGGCGAACCTGGTTCCAGCCGGTCGCCGGCGAGCAAGTGCGCCCGCGCCGCGTCCTCGACATAGGTCAGATCGACCTTGTTTGTGCCGTCGCCGACCTGGGGCAGCCGCCCCGCTTGGGCCGTGGCGATGATGCGCGGCAGCAGGTGATTGTCGCGCGGGCCAAAGATCAGGTGTGGGCGCAGGGCGCAGGTGGCCAGGTTGGGGCCGTTGGCCGCAATCACCTTTTGCTCGGCGATGGCCTTGGTGTGCGGGTAAAAACTCTCGTACCTGGCGGGAAAAGGGTATGATTCGTCGACGCCGGACTGGGGTTGGTTGTCAAAGACGACGCTGGGCGAGCTGGTGTAGACCAGTTTTTTGACGCCGTGGGCGCGGCAGGCGGCGATGACGTTTTCGGCGCCGGTGACGTTGGGGCCGTAATAGGCCGCCCACGCGCCCCAAAAGCCCGCTTTGGCCGCGACGTGGAAAACGATCTCTTGGCCCCGGACGGCGCGGTCGACGGCAGCCGCGTCGCGCAGGTCGCCCTGGATGGTTGTGGCGCCAAGGTCTTTTAATTCGCTGTGACGGCCAGGCGAAAATGATGTCACCTCATCGCCGCGTTCGAGCAGTTGTTCGACAATGTACCGCCCCAGGAATCCACCGCCTCCGGTGACGAGAACTTGCATTGTTTGTGCTCCTTTAACGATTCAAGCCCAGTTTTCTTTGTGCCCAGGGTTTCAGTTTTTCCCGTTGAATTTTGGCATTGTGCCGCACATCGACGGGCAAGGCGGGGTGAAAGAGCACCGTTTGGATGGCGCGCGTTTGCGCGTGCGCCGCGCCGAGTTTGAGCAGTTCGGCGACGAGCGTTTGTTTGGCCTGCGCTGTGACCGGCATTTTCCCCGCGTGGGGTTCGACGATCAGCACCGCTTCTTGCTGCCCCGGCTCCCCCACCCCCACCAGGGCCGTGCGCGCCACGCCGGGGTGCAGGTCAAAGATCGCCTCACAGGGTACGGGCAAGAGCAGCCCGTGCGCCGTCTCGACGCGGTGTTTTTTGCGCCCGCAGAACCACAGGCGGCCTTTTTCGTCGAAATAGCCCAGGTCGCCCATGCGATGCCAGATTTCGTCACCCTGGCGGATTTTGGCGGCCGCGGTTTGCGCCGGGCGGTTGAGGTAGGTGCGCGTGACCACCGGCCCTTTGACGACGATCTCGCCGACCTGTCCCTGGGGCAGGGTCAGCGCCTCGTCCCATTCGGGGATCGGGGCGTCGTCGATGCGAATGATGCGGATCGTGTTGCCGCTGGTCGGCCGCCCAACGCACATCCCCCGCCCCTGCTCGCTGAGGGCGGCGGTTTCCTCCAAAATCTCTTGCCCGCCGATCATGGTGATCGGCAGCGCCTCGGTGGCGCCAAAAGGGGTATAGATGTCGCCATGTGGGAGGATGTCGCTTTCGGCGCCGCCGGCGTAGAGCCGGATCAGCGACGGCGGCGCCGGCGCGCCGGCCATCAAGATGCGTTTGAGCGAGGGCAGTTTGATCTTGTTTTCTATACAATATTGCCCAACGATCTTCCACACCGTCGGCGAGCCAAAGGATGTGGTCACGCCGTGGGTCTGGATTGCCTCGACGAGGTAAGCGGGGTTGAGCTGCGCCGTTTTGGCCGGGTCCATGTCGGGGATGATGGTGGTCACGCCGAGGGCGGGGTTATAGAGGGCAAAGATGTACAGTCCCGGCAGGTCGATGTCGCCGTCGCCATAGCCGATCTCGTCGTGCAGCAGGTCGATCTGCGCTTTGAACATGCCGTGGGTAAAGACGACGCCCTTGGGAACGCCCGTGCTGCCGGAGGTAAAGGCCACCGCCGCTTCATCGTCAACGGTGGTCGGGGCGACGGGAAAGGGATCGCTCCGCCGGGCGTAGACCTGGTCGAGGGTGACGCCGTCCCAGCCCAGTTTTTTGCCGACGGTGACGTTGCGTTTGACCGTTTTGAAGGCTCGGCCAAAGATGATGCGCAGCAGGTGGGCGGCCGGGAGGCCGATAAAGTTGACCGGCTCGGTCTCGGCCACGCATTGCAAAAATGGTTTGATCCCCATGCCGGGGTCGATCATTACCGGCGTCGCGCCGATTTTGAGCAGGGCAAAGACGAGGGCGATAAATTCTGGCCCCGGCCGCACCATCATCAAGGTGCGGTCGCCCCGGCGGATGCCGTATTCGTGCAGGCCGTGCGCGTAGCGGTCGCACTCGGCGTCGAGTTGGGCAAAACTCAGCTGCGTTGTCTTGGCGCGCCCTTTTTTGTCTCTTCCGGCCGGGAAAACGATCGCCGTGCGAAAGGGGACGCGGGCCGCGTTTTCGGTCAGAGGTTGTGCAATGTTGTAGGTTTCCACGAGCGTTCTCCTGAATCTTTTTTTTTGGGGGGGGTGTGGAGGGAGGCAGGATGCCGTTGCGCTATTTTTTGTTATAAACACGGGTCAGGGCCGCAGGTTTGCATTCGGGACGCCGGCGACGATCAGGTGGGCGGCGGGCATGGCGCCGTTTTGACGGCGGTGCGTCTTTTCCACCAGCCCAAGAGTGGTACGCCATAGAGCATCAGGGTCACGCCGATCAGGATCAGCGGCAGGCCGAGGGCGAGAAATGGGGCAACGGCTTCGCCGCCGACGAGCAGGCCGAGCAGTGTGGCGATGAGGGGGTTGACCAGCGAATAGCTGACCACGCGTATTGCCGGCTCGTGGGCGAGGAGATAGTTGTAGGCTGCAAAGGCCAGTGAGCCGACGATCGCCAAAAAGCACAGCGCCAGCATCGACTGCGGCGACACGTTTGGCGCAAACTCGGCGGGCGCGGGACCCAGTACGAGGTCGGCGAGCAGCACGACGATGCCCACAAAGGTCATCTGGATGGCGCTGTTGACCATGGGGTCGGGATGGGGGTCGAGTTTGCGGCTCAGGCTGGTGGCCAGCCCCCACGAGGCGATGCCGCCGACGACCATCAGCACGTGCGGCGACAGGCTGCTGCGCATCGACTGGCCGTTGTGGAGCAAAAATCCCACGCCGATGATGCCGATGACGATGCCGCCCAGCTGGATCGCCGGGATTTTCTTTTTCAAGAGCACGCGGTCGTAAAAGGCAATGATCATTGGCATGCAGGCGACGACCAGGGCGGTGATATAGCTATCGACCTTTTTTTCGGCAATCGAGATCAGGCCGTTGCCGCCGATCAGCAGCAGCGCGCCCAGCAAGATCGAGACGCCGAGTTGTCGCCGGGTGGGGCGAATTTTCAGCCGCCCGGTGAGGTAGGTGAGCAGCAAGAGCAGCGGGCCGCCGACAATAAAGCGGCCGGCGACGACGTAAAAGGGCGGGATGGTTTCGACCGCCATTTTGATGAAAAAGTAGGTTGCTCCCCAGACAATGTACAGGGTCAGGTAGCCAAGGGGGATGAGGATTTTTTCTTTGTGCAAGGTCATTGGTGTGGTTCATGTTCGGCTTGGGTAGAGCGAACACGATCTCGTTCTCCTTTGCGCCGCAAGTCGTCGGGGGGACGCGCGCCCGGCGGCCTGGCATCGTCAATCGAGTTGCTCATACGCTTTTTTAGCGCGGCGCAGCCACTCGCGCTCGGCCTCAAAGGTCAGCTGCGCCAGCGCGTCGCGCCAGCTCAACCAGGCCGGCGTGAACTGGTACTCGTGCGGGTCGCGTTCGATCTGGCGGTCGCTGTTGAGGCGGAGCAAAAAATAGTATTCGTCGCGGACGATGTGTTTGTCTCGATAGTCAAACTCAACGACCTGGTGTCCCAGGTCAGCGACGATCTCTAGATCGTCATAGCCGCTTTCTTCGGCGACCTCGCGCAGTGCAGTTTGTTGTACCGACTCGCCCGCATCGACGTGGCCTTTGGGCAGGCGGATTTCGTTGCGGCTGGGACGGCGCAAGATCAAGACCTGGCTATCGTCCTTGCCGCGTGTGGCGACGACCACGCCGCCGCCGGCGGTGTAATGGTGTTTTTTCATCGTTTTGACTCCCTGGTTCATCTCTGGCTCACTTGGTTGAGCACAAGGCCGGCTCGTGCGCGAGTTCCGCATCGTTTGAGGTAGCCACAGGACGAGATCAATAATACTTGGGCCAGCAAATTTCGGAGAAATAGGCGAATCCCAAAAAAAAAGCCCCCAAGGGGCAGTACCAGGAGTGTGCTGAAAACCCGATCTCTGACCGGCTTTTCAGGTTTGTCGAGCCTGACTGGTTTGGTTAGACAAATTTTACCACATTTCTCCCGCCTCTGTCAAATTTTTTTGCATGTGTGCGGTTTTGCCAGAGGTCGTCTGGTCGTGCATCCGGTGCGTGCGGCATAACGTCGCTTGCAGAAGCGCTTACCGCGCTCTCGGTCCGAACGCGCTATGCCAGTATTGCTGCTCATAGTATAATGGGCAGGGCTGTTCAATTCTACAATCCAGCGGTTGAAACCGCGTTGGGTGAGCCGTT
>CAYZYE010000101.1:0-13521 GCA_964481205.1 uncultured Anaerolineae bacterium
GCCCGATCTTGCCGCTGACGACGACGCGCGGTTGTTATTACGGCCAATGCGCCTTTTGCAACCAGGGCTATGGCGGAACGGAGCGCTTTGGTCAGCTGGACGCCCAAGTTGTGGTTGAACAGATGACATCGCTACACGAAAAATATGGCGCGCGGCACATCTTTTTCGCCGACGAAGCAATCACGCCGCGCAACCTGCGGGAAATGTCGAAACGGTTGACCGCGCAAAACTCGCCCATCGAGTGGATCAGCTGCGTGCGTTTTGAAAAACAGCTGACCAGATCGCTGCTGGAGCAAATGGCGCGCGGCGGCTGCCGGATGCTGCTCTTTGGCCTGGAAAGCGGCTCGGAGCGAATGATCGACCAGATCGGCAAAGGCACCAGGGTCGAACAGGTCAGCCGCATCTTGCGCGAAAGCGCGCAGGCAGGTGTGTGGAACCATTTGTTTTTCTTTTTCGGCTTTCCCGGCGAGACGATGAACGACGCACAAGAAACGGTCAACCTGGTCTACAAGCACCAGCAGCACATCCACTCGGCGTCGCCGGGCACGTTTCTACTGGAACGCTACGCGCCGGCCCATTTGCGTTGGCAGCATTACGGGATCGAACGGATCGTCGAACCACCGGAAAAAGACCTGGCGATCTATTTCGATTACGAGGTGCGATCTGGTCTGGATGAGGCAATGGCCGAGCGCGTCGTCGATAGCCTGTTGAACGTGCTGCCGGAAAAACAGTTCGGTCAATATTACATACACGATTCGTATCGGTTCTTGTATGCAAGTTATCTAAAACAGCAAGGAAAACCGTTTCCACCGTGGTTGGCCTAGTTCTTCAAAGGAGCATCTTTAATGTCTTATCCATCGTTGAAATATCAAACACACAACGGATTCATTCACGATTGGCTGGTCGCCGGCCCGCTGGCCACAGCGATCGATCTGGAGCAATTCACCGGCGCGGATGACAAACTGCGCATCGCCGAGCATTACTACCAAAAAGGGTCCGGAGTGACACAGCCGCCGGTCGAAAGGCTGCCTTTTGAGAGCCAGGACAGCGGCCTGACCTGGGAATGGGTGCGCTGCCGCGACGATCATTTTGTCGAGCGGACGGCGTTTTACCACACCGCCCATTACCTCCGCTCCTGGGCCTACGCGCAGATCAAGGTCCAAGAGGCGATCCAGGGCGCCTGGGTGTTGACCACCAACGGCCCCGCCGACGTGTGGATCAACGGCGAGCACGTCCATCGACAGGCACATTTCCACCACCAGATTCCACAGCGCGTCCCCTTTGAAACCGCGCTGCAAGAGGGCGTCAACGAGATTCTGGTGCGCTTTGAAGAGGTCGCTGCGCGCGAGTGCCCCTATGTGATGGCCTTGCAAATCGTCGGGTTGGACGACGCCCCGGTGCTGCTGCCCACGTCGTTGACGCCGGCCAACAGCCGCAAACTGCTTGGCGAGGCACTGGTCGAAGCCTATTTGGAGCGCGACGTGTTTCGCCGCGACGACAAACTGACCGTCTGCTGGCCCAAAATGCCGAGAACGTCCCGCATTGCCTTGCGTTTGCAAACCCCCGAGGCGCGCATTTACGCCGAAGCGTCGATGGAAACGTCAACGGCCAAACCGATCTCGCTGGGCCTCACCCACCAATTCCCCGACCGGCCCTTTGAAGTGCTGGTGATCCCCCCGCCGCACATCTATCACGAACAAGGCATGCGCATCCGGCGCACCATCCCGCTGACAATGTTCCACAGCGAGTACTCGACCGCCGCCTACAATACCTATGATCAACGACGCAGCGCAGCATTGAAACACGCTGCGACCCAGGCCAACAACCTTTACGCCGAAATCGCCAAAATGGCGCTCAACCGCTGGGCCGACGTCGATGACAATGTCATCCTCGCCGCCATCGACGGCATCAACCGGCGGCGGGATTGCAGTGATTTTTACCTGATCGGCTTGTTGGGGATGATGTATCGATATATGGATAAATTTACGTTCCCCAGCGCGCTCAAGCAGCCGCTCAAAGAATGCGTACTCGGTTTCAAGTATTGGGACGACGAACCGGGCAGCGATGCGATGTGCTATCGCACCGAAAACCACAGCATTCTTTTTCACAGCTGCGAAATTTTGGCCGGACAGCTTTACCCCGACGAAATGTTCAGCAACGCCGGCCAAACGGGGCGCTGGCACCGGGAAAAAGGAGATAAACTGGCCCTAGAGTGGCTGCACCAGCGCGGCGCCGCCGGGTTCAGCGAGTGGGATTCCAACTGTTACTTTGAAGAGGATTTGCTCGCCCTCTCGCACCTCGTCGATCTGGCGGAAAGCGATCCGGTCTATCAACTGGCTTCGGTGGTGATGGACAAAATGTTCCTGACCATTGCCCTCAACTCGTACAAGGGCGTGTTCGGCTCGACGCACGGGCGCACCTACACACAGCAGATCAAGGGCGCGTACCGCGAAGCGACGTCGGGGATCACCAGGCTGATGTGGGGCATGGGTGTCTGGAACAAACATGTGATGGGGCCGGTTTCGATGGCCTGTTGCGAGCAATACGATCTGCCGCTGCCCATCGCCGCCATCGCCCTCGACGAACGCGACGAGATGTGGAACAAAGAGCAGCACGTCGGGGTCAACAAGGTGACATACAAGACGCCCGACGCGATGCTTTGCTCGGTCCAGGATTTCAACCCCGGCCAAAGCGGCTACCAGCAGCACATCTGGCAGGCCACCCTCAGCCCCGACGCCGTGGTCTTTGTCAGTCACCCCCCTTGTTGCAGCGAAGAAGGATCGCACCGGCCCAATTTCTGGCATGGCAACGTGGTTTTGCCACGGGTGGCGCAGTACAAGGACACGCTGATCGACGTGCGCCGGCTGGCGGACGACGACTGGCTGGGCTTTACCCACGCCTATTTTCCAACCTTTGCGTTCGACGAGTATCAATTAAAAGATGACTGGGCCTTTGCCCGCGCCGGCGACGGTTTTTTGGCGATCACCGCCTCGGCGGGCATCGAACTGATCGAGCGCGGGGCCAACGCCAACCGCGAGTTGCGCTCTTGGGGCAAGCAAAATGTGTGGCTGTGTATGACCGGCCGCGCCGCCATCGACGGCGCGTTCGAGGATTTCCGGGACAAGGTCTTGGCCCTCGATGTCGAATTTGACGGCCTCGCCGTCGCCTGCAACACCCTGCGCGGCGACAGGCTGCAATTCGGCTGGCAAGGCGACTTGATCAAAAATGGCGAGCGTGTACCGCTGTCCGGGTTCAAGCATTACGAAAACCCGTTTTGCGTCGTCGATTATCCTGCAAAATCAATGGACATCGAATATGAGGGCAACTTGATGCGGCTGCACTTTGCGCCGTCGTAAACAGGCGGCGCGAGTCATGCCGGTTCGCCTCGGAATGGGGATTCCGAGGCTACGGGTTGGACCAACTCAAAACGTGGCGACGGAACACCCCCTTTGTAGCGACGGAATCCCTATTCCGTCGCTGCTGACGCAACAAAAACGCGCCGACGGAGGATCGCCGGCGCGAGGAAACAAAGCCTCTGCTCCAAGGGGATTGCCGGATCCCCGCCGGCGATCCAGCCCGGCGCCGTTCATCCAGGACGCCAAAGACGCCGAGACTATCTTGTACCTGCGAATGTTTACGGCGCTACTCGATGTTTTCTTGCTTTGCGATCTCGGCGCTCTCTGCGGTTGAGAACTTTTTTTTTTAACAGTATTTCAATATCGGGGGAACAAAAAAGGATAAAGCAGCGTAGAACAACACCAGGAGAGTATCTGGCCTTGCTGGCGTCGAAAAAGAAGGCATTTGAAAGGTTATTGTACGATCAGCACCGGGCAAGGCGCGCGGTCGATGACGCGGGTAGTCACATCGCCAATGCGCAACTGCTGCGGCCGGGAGTGGCTGGCCCGCCCCATCACAATCAGGTCAACCCGGCGTTCCCGCGCCAAGACATGGATCTCGTGATAGGGCTTACCGTGCCGCGTCTCTTGCTCCGATACCACCCCGGCATTGACGGCCAGCCGCATCAAATAATAAAGATAATGCAGCCCTTTTTGCTCCAACTCGTCACGCACCTGAGACTCGGTGCGCCGCGACACACGCGCCAATTCATCGATCACACCGTCGTCGACCACGTACACAAAAGTGATCCGCGCCTTGTGCGCCGCCGCCAGGCGCACGGCCATCTGCCCGGCGGCCACCGACGCTTCAGAACCATCGGTGGGAACCAAAATGTGACCAAAAATCGCGGTCTGCATACGTATCCCTCCCTCCATTGGAATGGATGATCAAGAGCATCATATCTGGACCATATAGCCACAACCGAAATACAACACCCCCAAACGAAAAACTCAGCCAAACTCGCCGCCGCGCGGGCCGCCGCCCAACAGATCACGATACACCGGCGATTTACCTCCCGCAATGTCTCGATAAGGCTGCTCGTACTCGCGGGTTGGCGGGCCAATCGTCGCTCCGGAAGTTTTGGTTTTGAGCCGTTTGAGACGGAATGTCTCCTCGCGATCGCGTTCTTCCAGCGCCCCCTCGATAAATTCGACCGTTTCTTTGTAATTGGGAATAAAAATATACTGCAAAGCGTTCACCCGTCGCTGCGTCTTGCGCAACTCGCGGGCCAGCCGCCAAACCGAAGTCATCAGTTCCGAAAGTTCGGGCAGGCGGCTCAACACCTCGCGGAAGGCCAGACTGGCCTCGTCGAGGGTGGACATTGTATCGCCCAGGCTGAACGAGAGCGGCGGGGGGCCACCCTCGGCATAGATGCTGGGAATGGGCACCCCCATCACGCCGTGCGTGCGAATCTCGACCTCGACCGTCTGGTTGACGGCCAAAGCGGCCCATTCCAGCCGTTCGCGGCCCATCGTCAACTGCGCGCGCTCCAAGGCGCGGTAGGCTTGATCCAGCAATCCCCAGACCTGCTCCTGGAGCAGCCCGGCGTCATGAGCCAGATGCACCAACTCGGAAGTGAGCACCTCGCGTTTTTTATCCAGGATATCGAAACCCTCTTGGGCCAACTTGAGTTCCTGTTTCATTTGCAGCAAATTGCTGCGGGTCGGAGGAACGTTGATGCGCGCCATAAAGCCTAACCTCTGAAATTCTCGTTCAATGGCGATCTAGGTTGATTGTCCATAATAACGCTCGATCTCGTCCAGACTGACGCGGGTCAACTCTTCACGCGGCAGCATCGACACCAGCCGCCAGGCCAAAGACAGCGTTTGCTCGATGGTGCGATCATTGCTGCTGCTCTGGCTGACAAACTCGCGCTCAAAGACGCGGCCAAACTCCAGGTATTGCTGATCGACGGTCGACAACTCTTCCTCGCCGATCACCGAGGCCAGCGAACGCACATCCTGCACGTGGGCATAAGCGGCGTAAAGCTGCGCCGAAACGTGATTGTGATCGGCGCGAGTGCGCCCCTCGCCGATGCCGTCCTTCATCAAGCGCGACAGGCTGGGCAGCACCGACACCGGCGGATAGATATTTTGCTGAAACAAGTCGCGGCTGAGCACGATCTGCCCCTCGGTGATATAACCGGTCAGGTCGGGCACAGGGTGAGTAATATCGTCGTTGGGCATAGTCAAAATAGGAATCTGGGTGATCGACCCCTTGCTGCTCTTGATCCGCCCCGTCCGCTCGTAAATCGACGCCAGGTCGCTGTACAGATAACCCGGATAGCCCTTGCGGCTGGGCACTTCGCCGCGAATGTTTGAAATTTGCCGCAGCGCTTCGCAATAATTGGTCATATCGGTAAAGACCACCAAAACATGCATATCGCGCACAAAAGCCAAATGCTCGGCCAGCGTGAGCGCCACGCGCGGCGTCACCAGCCGTTCCACCGGCGGGTCGTCGGCCAGATTGAGAAACATTGCCACCCGGCTCAACGCGCCGCTGGCCGCGAACGCATTGCGGAAATAGGTCGCCACATCGTGCTTGACGCCCATTGCGGCAAAAACGATCGCAAACTGGGTGGCATCCGGCCGCGTTTCGCCAACCGGTGCGCCGAGCGTGGCCTGGCGCACGATCTGCGCCGCCAATTGATCGTGCGGCAAACCGCTGCCGGAGAAAATGGGCAATTTTTGCCCCATCACCAGCGTATTCATGCCGTCGATGGTCGAGATGCCGGTTTGAATATAGTCGCGCGGGTAAACGCGCGCCGTGGGGTTGATCGGCTCGCCGTTGATATCGGCATAGCGATCGGCCAAAGGAATTGGCCCGCCGTCGATCGGCGCACCCAAACCGTCGAACACGCGGCCCAGCATCTCTTCCGACACCGGAATGCGCAGCGAATGCCCCAAAAAACGCACCCGCGTGTCCGAGATCGACAACCCGGTGGTGCCGGCAAACACCTCCACCACCGCCATCTGCTCGCTGACCTCCAACACGCGGCCCCGTCGCACCCGCCCCCGCGAATCAATGATCTCGGCCACCTCATCATAGCCAATATTGCCCGCGCCCTCGACCACGACAATCGGGCCTTCGATGCGGGACACGCCGATTACCTCTTGTCCGCCTTGTTCTAGCCACTCGCTCATCTGTATTCTTGCTCCAATCGATCCATTTGCTCATCGATCTGGCGACGGATCGTTTCAAACTGCTCCAGGTGGTCGTTGGCAACCGTCGCTTTGCAGCGGATCAGGGTATTGACCACGGGCAGGTTGTGGATGGTAATGATCAATGCACCGCGCTCGATGACGCGCCGCGCGCGCTGGTGAAAGTGCAAGATCACATCGAGCATCCTGATTTGCTTGCCCACCGTCGAATAGTTGTCGATGGGATCGAATGCGTCTTGCTGCAAAAACCCTTCGCGGAGCAAACGCGTCGTCTCCAACGTCAACCGCTGCTCGTCGGGCAGCGCATCCGGGCCGACCAGCTTGACGATCTGCTGCAAGCGGCTTTCCTCATTGAGCAACTCCATCGCCCGAGCGCGCATCCCGTGCCAATCGAACCCGGTCTGGGCGCGCCACCACCCGACCATATAGTCGATATATTCGCTGTAACTCTCTAGCCAGTTGACAGATGGAAAGTGCCGCGCCGAAGCCAGCGATTTGTCCAGCGCCCAAAAACAGCGAATAAAGCGCTTGGTGTGCTGCGTAACCGGCTCAGAAAAGTCGCCGCCCGGCGGCGACACCGCGCCGATGACGCTGACCGAGCCGCGTTCGCCGCTCAACGTCTCGACCAACCCGGCGCGCTCGTAAAATTCGGCCAGACGGGCGGCCAGATAAGCCGGATAGCCCTCTTCGGCGGGCATTTCCTCCAACCGGCCCGATATTTCGCGCAGCGCCTCGGCCCAGCGCGAGGTCGAGTCGGCCATCAACGCCACGTGGTAGCCCATATCGCGGTAATACTCGGCGATGGTGATGCCGGTATAGACGCTGGCCTCACGCGCCGCGACCGGCATGTTGGAGGTATTGGCGATGAGCACGGTGCGCTCCATCAACGGTCGATTGGTGCGCGGGTCGACCAGCTTGGGAAATTCTTGCAGCACCTCGGTCATCTCGTTGCCGCGCTCGCCGCAGCCGATATAGATCACCACCTGGGCGTCGGCCCACTTGGCGATACTCTGCTGAGTCATCGTCTTGCCCGCACCAAACCCGCCAGGGATCGCCGCCGCGCCGCCCTTGGAAAGCGGAAAAAAAGTGTCCAGCACACGCTCGCCCGTGATCAACGGTTCGCCATGCTCCAGACGCACGTGATAAGGGCGCGGACGGCGCACCGGCCAGCGCTGCATCATCGTCAAAGCCTGTTCGCCGTCCGGCGTTTGAATGATGGCAATCGGTTCGGCGATGGTGTATTCGCCTTCTTGCGCCACCCAAACCAGTGAACCCTGCGCGTCGGGCGGCACCATGATCCGGTGTTCCAACGCCGGCGTCTCCGGCACAATGCCCAAAACGGCGCCGCCGCTCAAATGCTCGCCCTCTTGGGCGGTGGGGGTAAAATGCCAGCGATCGCCACGGTAAAGCGGAGTCAGCTGAATGCCGCGCCCAATGAACGCCCCGCTGCGCATTTCCAGGATCGGCAGAGGTCGTTGGATGCCATCAAAGATGCTGCGCAGCAAACCCGGCCCCAACTCGACCGAGAGCGGCATGCCGGTTCCATAGACCGGCGCGCCGGGATGCATGCCGGAGGTTTCCTCGTAGACCTGAAGGGTCATCATTTCGCCTTCCAGCCCGATCACCTCGCCCACCAGGTGTTCCTGTCCCACCTCGACCAGTTCCAACATACTCGCCTGCCGCGAGCCGCGCGCGCGGACCACCGGGCCGTTGATCCAGGTAACGGTTCCGATCTCTTGGCTCATAATGACTCTCCCATCAACAAATGGTAGACCGGTGTGCGCAGCGTATCTTGCCAGCGGCGCAAACGCGCTTCCAGCGTGTTGTCGAACTGGCGATGTCCATCGACCGTCTCGACAATGACGCCGATGCCCTGCGCCAGCAAATCGCCGCGCTGCAACTCGACGCCCAAAGCCTGAGACAAGCGCCGCAAAACGGCGTCGGGCAGCAGTTCCATCGTCCGCCGGTCGGCGTGGACGAGCATCGTCTCCGCGCCGAGCTGGGTCGCGCCCTCGCGGACCAGCTGTTGGACAATATCGGGATAACCACCCCACCCCTGCACCGCCGACAAGCGCTGGCGGGCGGTCTCGAACACGCGGTTGAGCAGCGCCTCGCGCCGTTCCATTTGCAGCCGCTTGGCCTCAAGTTGCGCCGAGGCCATCGCCTGGCTGCGAATGTGGGCCGCCTGCTGCCGGGCCTGGTTCAAGATCGATTCGCGCATCGTTTCGGCGCGCGCCTGCGCCTGCTGCCGGATCGCTTCGGCGCGGGCGTGGGCGTCGGCCAAGGTCTGATCGGCTTCGCCCTGCGCCTCATTCAACACGGCGCGGGCCAAACCCTGAATACTCTGTTCAATCGTTGCCATCGTTCACATGCCTGACTCTTTCCAATTTAGATTCTAATCCCGATCGCGCGCCGGATCAACTCGTCCAGCGAGGGATAATCGGCCGGCAGCCCTTGCGGGCCGGGGATTTCGACCACCAGGGGCACGGTGCTGCGCAGTTTGAGCTGCTCCATCCGCGCCGGGATCAGCGCGGCGGCGTCTTGCGTCACCAAAATGACGCCGACATTGCTGTCCTGCATCGCTGCATCAAGGGCATGCCGGACATCTTGGACCGTCTGAGCCGCCTGCCCCTGCACGCCAACCAGTTTGAAACCCAACACGGTCTCTGGGTGACCAATGACCCTGATGTTCATTGCCCTACCTGTTCAAAACCATAAACGAGATGATCAACCCATAAATGGCGATCCCCTCGGCCAGCCCGACGAAAATCAGGGCGCGGCCAAAAGACTCGGGTTTTTCGGCAATCGTACCCACTGCCGCCGAACCGGTGTTGCCCACGGCAATGCCGGCCCCGACCGCTGCCAGACCGGTGGATATTGCCGCAGCCAAGGAAGCGTAAGGATCGGCAACCGTCGCGCCTTCTTGCGCGGTTGGCCCGGCCGCAAGCGCCACCGAAGGAAACAAGAACGACATAGCGCCAATGCCCAGCGCCATCAGGGCCAAAACAACATTGAAACCGACCACCCCTTTGAACAAGGTCTGAGCGGCCTCGGCGGGCGATTCATGACGAACCTGCAAAAACGAATACACCGCCGGAATCACCGGGATCAATGCTGCAACAACGGGAACAATCAAAATGAACATGGGAACCTCTCCTTGAAAAATTATCTAGTTGCCCGCATCGGACAATATCTTTAATGGGGTGTAACGCATACCACCACCGGTAAAAAACTTGGAAAAGAATTCATAATATTCCAAACGCAAGGTTTGAATACCGACAATCAACCCCTCGAAACCAATGATAAACAAATTGCCAAGCACCACGACAATCCAGTACCCCAAACCGTGCGCCGGGCTGAGCATTTCCCCCAAGATAAAGATGACGCCACTCAGTCCACCGTGAGCCACGGCAAACGCCCCAACGCGCACATACGACAGACTGTTGCTCAAAAAACCGATCAATGTCTCAAACAACTCGAAAAAAGCCTGCACCATATATGTGGCGATATTTCCCTCAATCAACGGCCGGCGCCGTTCCACGAGATGCGTCAGCGGCTCGCCAAAGGTCACCGCCGCGCCGGTCAAAAACACAATCCCCCCCAACAAAGCCGAGGGAATCGGCAAATTGGGCAGAAAGGCCTTACCGACCAGCCCCAACAAGGCCCAGTAAAGCAACAGGCCAGAGAGACCAACCGGACTGAACAACATCCGCCCCCACTGACGAGCGGTAAAAGCGTTAATGATCCCCAAGATCATGCCCAACGTCAACAAAAACACACCGGCGGCGACGGTTGTGCCCAAAATGGACATCATGTTTTCGAGCGGGTGCAGCCAAAGCGCCGGCAAAATGTCTTCAAAGCCAAACACACTGCCATAGAGAAAGCCAAAAAGCGTGGCCACAACGCCACACACACCGACAATCTTGCCCATATCGGCCATGCCGCGCAGCGCCGCGATCTTGCCACTGCCCACCAGCCCGCCAAACACGGCCAATACCAGCCCGTGCCCAACATCGCCAAACATCGCGCCGAACAATAGCGGAAAGGTGATGGCGATCAAAAAAGTGGGGTCGATCTCTTCATAGCGTGGATGTCCATAAATAGTCACCAACTGTTGAAACGCGCCCAACAAGCCGGGATTTCTGAGCGCGACCGGCACCTGGCGATCGATACGCCGGCGCTGGATCGGGTTCGTCTCGACCAGCGCGTCGGGGGAAACCTGGTTGACGTGCTGGATCAGCGCGTCCAGGCGCGACACCGGCACCCAACCGGCGATCAGATAGGTATAGCGCAAGCGGCCAAAACGGGTCATCGCTTCGGCCAGGACGCGGCTGGCGCGCACTCGCCAGAGCAAAATTTGCAGCTGCTGCCCGTGTACCTCGCGCAGCTCGGTCATCAGCCCTTTTTGCTGCACAATGTGCTGCCGCGTTTCTTCGATCCCCTCGCGCAAAGAGGCCAAAATTTCGCCGGGAGTGCCGCAGTACGATTTGGGCAGTTCGATGGGGTTCAGATAGGCGCTGCGCGAAGCGCGCTCCAACACATCGGCGTTATGCTGCGTGCCCAAGAGCAGTACAATGGCCTGACGGCTGTCGCGGTGCAGGGTGAGCAAGACAAAGGGAATGCGCGACAGACTGTCACGCAGACGGGCCACGTTATCGGCAGGCATCGCGCCCAAGATCGCCGACACGTAGCGCAGGCTGCACAACGTACCCACATCGACGTTAATATCGGCCAGCAACTCGAGCTGCCGGATGTGGTTTTGCAGCGACTCGAGCTTTTTTTGCTCGCCGGCCATCTCGTCCAGGATGAGACGAACGTCCTGCTCGACGCGCTCGGTGGTGGGCAAAATCACCTCGACTTCGACGGCGCGCGTTTCAGAGGGGGGCAACCCTTCCTGGATGCCCAATATCTCCATCGTCGAGAGAATGCGCCGTTCCAGCGTCGCCAACGCGGTGGCTTTGGCGCGCCACTTTTGGGTATCGCCATGGCTGTCGCCGTTGGAAGAGAGGTAACTGGCATCGATCTCGTGAAACACGCCCTCATCGGCCAACACGCGGGCCACGGCCAACGTATCACGTTCGGGCACAATCAGTTCGATCTCGGTCATTTCTTGAGGGTAAAACATACACGCTCCATCATCAAGGTGACATCATCCCAGGAAGGCGCCAAGAACTCGCCGGCGCATCCGCCAACCGCAGAGAACGCAAAGAAATAAAACACCAAACAACACCGTTAATATTCGCAAACACCAGATAGTCTCGGCGTCCTTGGTTGAGCCTGGGTTTTTCAGCGGCCTCCTAATCCTGGTCGTCCGTTCGCATCACCAGGTAGGGTAAAAAAGTTTCGGGCGTTGCCTGCATCGCCTTGGCTTCGATCAACACGGTCAGGTCTTGAATCTCTAATTCATTGAGCAGCAAATAAGCCGTCGGAATGCCCACGTGAAAAGGATAGCCGACAAAAGCAGCGTTACACTGCGCGGCCAGCCTTTGTTGCAGGCGAATTTCCAGACGCGAGAGCAGCCCCGGCGTATCCAGATAGCCGCTCACGTCGCCGAGGTCAGGATAAATACGCGCCAACAGAGGGGCAATCGCGCCTCCGGCGGCGATGGCGCGAATATCGCGGTCGTGAACGCGATAACCAAAAGGCAAAGTATAGTTGATGATCTCTTCTTCAGAGAGCTGATAATGCACGCGATAACGGATTGCCCACATCAGATTGTTGATGTCCAACATCGTGCCGACCAGGCGCAGCGCATGCTCGCGCTCGCGTCCCACCAACCGCTGCACGTCTTGCCACAACTCGCGCCAGTAAGCCAGGTCCAGGGCCACTTCGAGCGGAAAAAGGCTCTGCTCGGCGGCATAGCGTTCCATTGCATGCGACAAAGTGGCGTAATAGGGCGTGCTGCGCAGCAGATCGACCGCGTCGCCAATGCTGCCCGACTCGACGATTTTCTGCGCGGGCAGAACGGTATTGCCGTTCATCGGAAAAAGCAAATAACGCACACGGTCCCAGGGATCGCCCGCCGCCAGACCGCGCAACACGGCCTTGAGATTGTCCACCTCGTAGAGGCGATACAACTGGGTCATCAGCGGGCGCACCTTGTTGGACACCATGCGCGTCACGGTCATACAGGCTTGAGACAGATGGATCTTGATCTGGTAAACGGCGCGGCGCGGCGTCAACAGCGCGTCATCGACCTGATCCAGATAAGGGCCGTAAACGGTTTCCTGAAGCGTGCTCGACAACGCCGCGAAATCGGGCGCCGCGTCGAGCTGCCGCCACAATTCCGGCGAAAGCAACGAAGCGCGCATCGCCCGCACGCGCGCATGCACGGCGGCATAAGCAGAAACCCCTTCTGAACTCATCGGGACTCTCGTCCCACCAACTGGTTCAGCACATAGGTCACAGCGCGGTCAAAATGCGTCATCGCCAGCGCTTCCATCCGGCTTGCGGCCTCTTGCGCATCGGCGACAATCCGCTCACACTCGATTTTGGCCTCGGCGCGGTTCACCAGGCGATCGGCCTCGGCCTGCGCATCGGCGCGCACCTGCTCGATCAGCGACTCGGCCTCGCGCTGCGCGCGCACCGGAAGCTGCTTGGCCTCGCGCATCGCCTCTTCTTGAATACCTTGCGCCTGTTTTTCGATTTCCAATATCTTTTGAATATGTTTTTCGTTCATTTTCCAATACTTTCTTGCCCAATCGTAGCATCGCCCCTTGTGGACGAGAGTGTGCTGGCCTCGTCCGCAAGGGGCTAGGTTACGTCGCTCCGAAATCCTGCTTGCATCAGGTATATTGTACTCCCAAATGCCATTCTTGCAAAATCGCTACGTCGACTGGGGGTGTTTCTAGTTCGGTGCAAAAGACTTGCGGTCCGAGTCTGGCGCGTCGTCAGCAGATGCGCGGCAGTTGCTCGCCAACCAGCATATCGAGCACCCGGTTCGCGCCAAAAGGGGTGCGCAACA
>CAYZYE010000102.1:0-13508 GCA_964481205.1 uncultured Anaerolineae bacterium
CGAGGTCAACGCCTTTACCATCGACGATCAAGACCTGCTCGAATCATTGGCGGCCCAAGTTTCGGTAGCCATCGAAAGCGCGCGTCTCTTTGGGCGCGTGCGCGAAGAACGAGCGACGTTGGAAGCGCTGATGAGCGGAAGCGGAGACGCGATTTTCGTCACCGACCCCGACGGCCACATCATGTTCTTTAACCCGGCCGCAAAAAGCGCTTTTTGGCCCGACCTGGATGTCGAACCGGGCAACCGGCTCAACGACCTGGTTTCCAACGAGGCCCTCCTGGCGCTGTGGGACAGTTCGCTGGAAACCGGCTCTGCGCTGGCCGAAATCCCACTGCCGGACGGACGGACGCTTTACGCCAACATGTCATTGGTGCAAGGAGTTGGCCGGGTGATTGTGATGCAAGACATCACCTATCTCAAGGAACTGGACGAGATGAAGTCGAGTTTTGTCTCCACCGTCTCACATGACCTCCGCTCGCCCTTGCAGGGCATTCAAACCAGCGCCGAACTCTTGCCCAAACTGGGCGCGTTGAACCAGGAGCAACGTCAGGAAGTAGAGCACATTTTGGCCGTGGTGCGCCGCATCTCCGAGTTGGTTCAACACTTGCTGGACATTGGGCGGATCGAGGCCGGTGTGGGGATGGAGATCGAGCCATGCTCGGTCAACGAAATCATTGCCCGCACAATGAGCACATTGAGGCCGCGCGCCGAACGGCTTGGGCTGAAATTGATCGTCGATCTACCCAAAGTGCTGCCCGAAATCCAAGGCAACGCGGTACGCCTCGAACAGGTATTCAACAACCTGGTCAATAACGCGATCAAATTCACCCCCGACGGGTCGGTGACGGTATCGGCGCGAGAGGAAAACAACACGGTGGTGATCGAGGTGCAAGACACGGGAATTGGCATCCCCGCCGAGGCGCAAGAAAAACTGTTCCAAAAATTTTACCGCGTCCAGACGCCCGAAACGCGCGGCATCGAAGGAACGGGGTTGGGTCTGGCCATCGTCAAGTCGATTGTCGAAAGCTATGACGGGCAGATCACCTATTCGAGCATTCCAAGGCTGGGCAGCACATTTACCGTGACCTTGCCGGTGTACAAAGCATAACCTCGATGCGCTTATCCCAGCAGCGCCTGCCACACAAAAATGACGATCATCAAGACACCAATGACCAGCTGGACCAGGCTGGACAGGGTAAAGCCAACCACCAGCCCCAATGTCGCCTGCCAGGCTTCGCGCCATTTTCCGCGTTGTCGATACTCGTTGAGCAAAACGCCGGCCACAGAACCGATCAGCGCCCCCGGAACAGCACCGACCCCCGCGAACAGCAACCCCACCAGCCCGCCCAGCAGCGCGCCGAGCAAACTGCACACCACCGACCACAACGACGCCCCGCCGACCTTGGCCCCCAGTTGGCTCATCCACACATCGGCGGTCGCGCCACCCAGCCCCAAAACGGTCAAGACAATGAACGAGAACACGTCAATGGTGGCAAAACGCTCGGCGATGGCATAGATCAACACGACGATCCACATAAACCCGGTGCCCGGAATAATTGGCAGCGCCACGCCCAACAAGCCAACTATCATCATCATAAAAGCAACCCAAAACGCCCACAGCGGCAAAACCATAGCCCATCCTTTCAACAAGCGATTCCTGATTATGCACAGATAAGGCTGTTTTGTCAACTTTTCCATTGGTGGTATAATGACCCATGAAATTTCCACCTACCGGGACTGGCTCGATCGCCAGCGATAGAATGACACATGACCCATCTTGGAAACATTTTAATTGTCGAAGATAATGCCCAGACCGCCGAATATCTCGCGGAACTCTTGCAATCCAGGGGGTATCACACCGACTGGGCCTTTGATCGCACCGAGGCGCTCTCGAAACTGCGCGCGAGATCGCCCGAGGCCGCGCTGGCCGGCTTGCCATTCGACCTCGTGCTGTTGGACTTGATGCTCTCCCCCGGCGGGATCGAAGGCTTTGAAATCTGCCGGCGGATCAAAAGCGACGACGTGCTGCGCCACTTGCCCGTCATCATGGTCACCGGCCTCGGTTCGACGGCGAACAAAGCGCGGGGTTTGGACCTCGGCGCCGACGACTATGTGACCAAACCATTCATCCCCGAAGAACTGCTCGCGCGCATCAACGCGGCGCTGCGCGTGCGCGACATGGAACAAGCCGCCGTTCAACGCAGCCGCGAATTGGCCGTCCTCAACCAAATCGCGCACACGACAAGCAGCTCGTTGAACCTGGACGAGGTTCTGGCCACCACACTCAACCAAACGCTGCTGGTAATGGCCGCCCAGGCTGCATTCATTGCCCTGACCGGCAAAAACCAGAACGACATCACACTGCAAATGCACCGCGGCCTGCCGCTTGAGGTCAGCGAGCAATTTACCGGCGCGCGGTGGGCGCCAGGCGAAGGCCTGGTGGGCGATGTCGTCCGGCGCGGCGAGCTGATCGTGATCGACGATCTGAGCGTCGATCCACACCTGGCGCGTCTGACGCCGTATCGCTTGCAGGCGGCAACCGGCACGCCGCTCTTTTCCAAACAAGGCATTGTCGGCGCATTGATCATCCTGGCCGGCGACGAGAGCGCGTGGCAAGAACACAGCTTTCGCCTGCTCGAAGCCGTGGGGCGACAGGTCGGCGTGGCGATTGAAAACGCGCGGCTGTACACGCAAATCAGCCGCTACGCCGACGAGCTGTCGCGCTCGCAGGCGCAGCTTGTGCAGGCCGAAAAACTGGCCGCGATGGGACGGCTGACGGTGTACATTGCCCATGAATTAAACAACCCCTTGCAGGCCGTGCAAAACTGTCTACACCTGGTGATCCATCGCTCGTTGAGCCGGGAGAAAAGCCGCGAGTTTTTGGGCATGGCACAAGAAGAAGTCGAACGCCTGATCAAGACGGTACAGCGCATGCTGGATTTCAACCGGCCTTCGGCGACGCGCGATCTAGAGGCCGACATCCACACGATCATCCAGGATGTCGTGGCGCTGGTCAACAAACGGGCACAGCGCGCCCACGTGTCCATTCGACAGGCGTTTAGCCCCGACATGCCGCTTTTGCGAGCGGACAAGGATCAACTCAAGCAGGTTTTTCTCAACCTGGTGCTCAACGCCATCGAGGCGATGCCCAACGGCGGCGAATTGTCGATCGCCACGCGGTACGACCGCCAGGACGGTTGGGCCTACATTGCGCTGCGCGATCAAGGGGTGGGGCTTTCAGCCGAGGTGATGGCCCACATCTTTGAACCATTTTACACCACCAAAAGCAAGGGCACCGGCGTTGGGCTTTCGATCAGCTATGGGCTGATCGAGCAGCATGGCGGCGACATCGAGGTCGAAAGCATCGAGGGCAAAGGAAGCTGTTTTACAGTTAAATTACCCATTTATTCGATGTGATATGTCTGTTGAACACGGGGGGCAGGTCGATGAATCCAACGCGAATCTTGATTGTAGATGACGAAGCAAGTCTGAGAACGACGACCGCTGCATTGTTGGCCGCCGACGACCGCGAGATCGTCACCGCAGCCAGCGGCGAGGAGGCCATGGCCTATCTGGAAGACAGCCCGTTTGATCTGGTCATCGTCGATCTGGTCATGCCCGGCATCGATGGTTTGCAGGTGATGGATATGGCGCACAAACTTGCTCCGCAAGCCAAACTGATCATGATCACGGCGTATGGCACCCTCGAATCATCCGTCCAGGCGATGCGGCGCGGCGCGGTGGACTATTTGCGCAAACCGGCCAGCGCGCCGGAAATCGAAGCCGCCGTAGACCGCGCGCTGCAAAAGCGGTATGAAGAGGCGCGCCGCGAGGAACTGATCGGGCGCATCCAGGGCGCATTGGAGGAACTGCGCGGCGACCAGGAAACACAGCCCGTGTCATCGACCTCCAGACCGCGCCGGGAGCGTTTCTTGCAGGCGCGCGGGATCATCATCGACTTGCAAAAACACATCGTCACCATGGGCGACGAGTCGCTCGACCTGACGCCAACCGAGCTGCGCCTGCTGTCCACCTTGATCGCCAACTCGGACCAGGTGCTCAGTTGCCGCGAGTTGGTGTACCAGGTGCAAAATTACGAGACCGACGAGCGCGAAGCGCGCTCGATCATTCGCGTTTACGTTCGCCGACTGCGACAAAAAATCGAACCGGAACCGTCGTCGCCCAGGTATATCCTGAACGTGCGCGGCGCCGGTTACATGTTTTCCACTTCCGAGTCGTCCGAGTTGTAGGTACACGAATCTATGCACAGCAAGCGGCCCAAATTCGTCTCGATCTGCCTCCTGGCGCTCGCACTGTCGAGTTTGACCGGCTGCTGGCGCCAGGAGCCGGAACCCACGATCACGTTGACCTGGTGGGTGACATACGCCGAGGACAGCGCCGAGTACCCGACCTTTGAGGCCATCGCCAAGGCATATACGGCCCAAAGCGGGCACGACGTCAAGTTGGTTGCCGTGCCCTGGTCCGACATTGCGCCACGGGGATACGGCAGCACGCAGTTGGCGCTAGAGCAAGAGGCCGGCGCCGGCCCCGATGTGTGGGGCCCCGTCCCGCACAATTGGACGGGCGGGTTCGTCGCCGAATCGCAAGTGCTGGCCCTGGAACGCAAGCAGATCGACGACGTGATCCAATACCTCGACGCGGCGCTGTGGGCGTGCCAGGTCGATGACCGGCAGTACGGCGTCCCCGTTTTGATCGATACGATTGCGCTCATCTATAACAAAAAATTGGCGCCCGCCCCCCCCGCCAGCTTTCAAGAACTGCTCGATCTGGCGCGCGCGCAAACGGACGCGGCCCAAGATCGCTGGGGGTTGGTGTTGCCCTTGTTGAGCCAATACCACACCTACCCGTTCATCGAAGGTTACGGCGGGTATGTGTTTGGGTGCGATCGCGCCCACTGCGCGCTGGACGACCTGGGGTTGAACAATGAGGGCGCGGTGCGCGGGGTGCAGCTCCTCGTCGACCTGTACTTGAAAGAGAAATTGTTTCCCGAACCGCTGGCCGACCGCGAGACGATGACCGGGTACGCCCGGCAATTGTTCACCTCTGGCCGCGCCGCCATGCTGATCGACGGCTCTTGGGCGTTGGACGAAATTCGCGCCAGCGGCATAGATTATGGCGTTGCGACGATTCCGCCGTTGCCCGGCGCGACGCGCCCGCCCAGACCGTTCACCATTGTCCAGGCCATGTATGTTGGCGCCGACTCGACGCATCCCGATCAGGCAATCGAACTGGTCAACTGGATTGCCAACGCCGAAAACGTCCGCGCGCTGGGAGAAACGTTGGGAAAAATACCGGTGCGAAGAGATATTTTACGTGCTCCAGATATGCGTTCCAACCACGAGATTCAGGCCTGGTACGAACAGGCCAAGATTGGCAGGCCGTTGCCCAACATGCTCGAAATGGATTCGATCTGGTACCCGTGGGGCTATGCCCTCGACACGGCCATTCCGGGTCTGGTCCCCGTCCAAGACGCGCTCGACCGGGCGGTGGACGAATTTACGAGTTATTTTCAGGATACAGAATGATCAAAACAGGAGGGATTTGAATGGCCAAAGCTCGTCGTCCCAAAAGGCGTTCCTCGTTTCAACCCCGGCAAGAGAAAAAACCCAAGATGAGCGCCAGTGGGCTGCAACAACAATTAGCGCAGTTTCAGGAACAAATGGCGCAAACACAAGAAGCGTTGGGTCAAAAAACCGTCTCCGCCAGCGCCGGCGGCGGAATGGTCAAGGTGGTGGCGAACGGCAACCAGGAAATCGAGTCGATCAAGATCGATCCCGAAGTGGTCGATCCGGAGGATGTGGAACTGTTGGAAGATATGGTGTTGGCGGCGGTCAGCGAGGCGTTGGAAAAAGCCAAAGCGTTGGCCGAAGAACAAATGGGGGCGCTAACCGGCGGCCTCAACATTCCGGGGCTGATCTGAGATGGCCGTTATCCCAGAAGCCGTGACCCGGCTGGTCGACGAGTTTGCGCGTTTGCCGGGCATTGGCCCCAAAACCGCGTCCCGGCTGACCTTTTACCTCTTGCGCGCGCCCACCGAGCAAGTGTTGTCGTTGGGCGCTGCGGTGACCCGGCTCAAAGAGCAGATTCAATTTTGTTCCCGCTGTTTCAACATCACCGAGTCGGATCCGTGCCTGGTGTGCAGCGATGCGCAGCGCGACGCCAGCATCATTTGCGTTGTTGAAGAACCGCTTGATATGCTGGCGATCGAGCGCGTGGGCGACTATCACGGCCTGTATCACGTTCTACATGGCGCAATCTCGCCGGTCGAAGGAATTGGGCCGGATGATCTGCGCATCCGCGAGCTGATCGAGCGCGTGCGTCGCTCCCCCCCGGCCGAGGTGATCCTGGCCACAAATCCCAGCCTGGAAGGCGAAGCAACGGCCATGTACATCCAGCGCCGCCTGGCGCCTCTGAACATCCGCGTCACCCGTCTGGCGCGGGGGCTGCCCGTCGGCGGCGATCTGGAATACGCCGACGCGATCACCCTGGCCCGCGCGCTCGAAGGACGCCAAGAGATGTAGGCTTGTCCAGTTTCCGAGATGACCCAAGACTTGCCGCACTAGAGCCTGTTGAACCCAGTTGCCCAGGCGCGCCGGCATTGTCTTTCGACGTTCAGCGATAAACGAGCAAGCCGAGAATGGCCGCGGCCAGGATGGTCAAGGCCGGATGAACGTTCAAGATGGCGACGGCGACAAAGGCAACGACCGCGATCAGGCCGGTATGCCATTCCTGGACCGATTTGGGCAAGACGGTGTAAGCGGTATAGACAAGCAGGGCCAAGACCACCGGGCGCACCGCCTTGAGCATGGCCTGGGCATAGGGCATATCGGCAAATTTGAGGAAAAAGAGGCCCAAGACCATCATCAAGACCAGCGAGGGCCACAGCAACCCAAACAAGGCGGTCGCGGCGCCGGGCCAGCCGCTGACTTTGTATCCGATAAAAAAGGACATCTTGGTGGCGATGGGGCCGGGCAGGGCGTTGCCCATCGCCAGCGTGTCGATAAAATCCTCTTCGGTCATCCACTGCTGCCCCTCGACGGCCTCTTCCTGGATCAATGGAATCATTGCCGGGCCGCCGCCGTAACCCACCACGCCGAGTTTGGTGAATGTGATAAATAAATTTAGCAAAGCCTGAAACATTTAAAGCCTTTCTGTCTTGGTTTATGACGACACAGTTTCAATCGCCTGTCGAATGTCGGCCAGGATATCGTCGGGCGCTTCGATCCCGACCGACAAACGCACCAACCCATCGCCGATGCCGATTTGGGCGCGTTGCTGCGCCGTCAGAGCGCGGTGCGACGAATGCGCCGGGTACAAGACCAACGAGTACACATCGCCCAGCGTGGTCGCGGGCAGGCAAAGTCGGAGCGCCTCAAAGAAACGAAACACCTTGTCCTGACTGCCATTGCGCAGTTCAAAGGCAATCATCCCCCCATAGCCCTTGCCAAAGAGCCGCGTCGCCAAACGCTGTTGCGGATGATTGGGCCGTCCCGGATAAATGATCTGCAAAATGCCGCCGATCCCGCGCAGGCCATTTGCCACCCGCAGCGCGTTGGCGCAGTGACGCTCCATCCGCAAGGGCAGGGTTTTCAGCCCGCGCAGCAACTTCCACGCTTCTTGTGGGGCCAGATTGCCACCGGTGATCTTGAGCGTCTCGTAAATCGGCGCAATCCGTTCCGCCGACGCGGCGACCACGCCGCCCAGCGCGTCGCCATGCCCGCCAATGTACTTGGTGGCGCTGTGAATCACCACGTCGGCGCCGATCGTTAACGGCTGGCACAAGTACGGCGTGGCAAAAGTATTGTCAACCACCAGCGCGGCGCCGCACCGGTGAGCAATGTCGGCCAGTTTGGGAATGTCGGCGATCTTGAGCAGCGGGTTGGAAATGGTTTCGACGAACAGCAACCTGGGGGACAGCTCGGCGCACGCCGCTTTGACGGCCTCGAGATCGGCGGCATCGACAAAGCGTGTGGTTACGCCCTGCCCGGCGAACAGTTTGGCAAACAGGGCAAATGTCGCGCCGTACACGTCTTGGGCCACAACGGCGCTGCTTCCGGCCCCAAGCCCCAGGCCAAGCAGCGTCGCATGGATCGCCGCCATCCCGGAGCCAAAAGCCAGTGCCGACTCGGCCTTTTCCAGCGCGGCGACGGCGTTCTCGAATGCGCGGACGGTGGGATTGCCATAGCGGGCATAGACATATCCCTGGCGCGTGCCGCCAAAAATGGCGTCGAGGTCATCCATGTCATCGTAAATAAAGCTCGACGCCGGATAAATGGGCGTGACCGTCGGCGTAAAGTCCGGTTTGGGCGCGCGTTCGCCGGCATGCACGGCCAGGGTGCTAAAATCCAGGTTTTTCAAATATTCGTTCATAGCGACCTCTCAACGGTACCCAAAGCTTGGCGTTCTCTGCATCTGTCATTTTTTCAGTGGACCCGCCAAGATTATACCACAGTTTCGCCGTACCCAACCAATTTGGCATTCGCGCCGCCATAAACAGACCACGCCCACAAAGGACGATGCCGCCGCCCAAATCATTTGAAATACACCCATCTCATTTGACGAAATTGCACAAATGCGTTACAATTCCTGTTCGTGTAAATCGAGACTGTACGATTAGGAGAACAGAACGTTGTTCGAGAGCCTGACCGCCAAATTGCAGGCGACGTTTGACAAATTGAGCAAGCGCGGCAAGTTGAGCGACAAAGACATCGACGTTGCGCTGCGCCAGGTTCGCCTGGCCTTGCTGGAAGCAGACGTCAACTATAAAGTGGTCAAAACATTCGTCAAGCGCATCAAAGAACGGGCAATTGGCGCAGAAGTGATGCGCAGCCTGACTCCGGCACAGCAAGTAATCAAGATCGTCCACGAAGAATTGATCAGCACATTGGGCGAATCGGCGCCGCTAAACCTGTCCGGGGCGTCTCCACACGTGATCATGCTCGTCGGGTTGCAAGGCTCCGGCAAAACAACCATGGCCGCCAAACTGGCCTTACGGCTGCGCAAATCGGGGCAACGTCCTCTCATGGTTGCCGCCGACACGTACCGTCCGGCGGCCATCGAACAGCTTGAAACGCTGGGCCGGCAGATCGACATCACCGTTCACAGCGAAGGCGCGCAGACGCCGCCGCCAACGATCTGTGCCAACGCGATGCAGCGCGCCCGCGAAGGCGCGTACAGCACCGTCATCCTCGACACCGCCGGGCGGTTGCAGATCGACGAACAAATGATGCGCGAAGTCCAAGAGATCAAACAGCGCACCCACCCAGAAGAAGTACTGCTCGTCGCCGACGCGATGACCGGGCAAGAGGCGGTCAACGTCGCCGACGAATTCAACAAACAAGTGGGGCTGACCGGCGTCATCTTTACCAAGATCGACGGCGACGCGCGCGGCGGAGCGGCGATCTCGATCCGCCAGGTCACCGGCGTACCGATCAAATTCTTGGGCAGCGGAGAAAAAGTCGGCGACCTGGAACCGTTCTACCCCGACCGGCTGGCCTCGCGCATCTTGGGCATGGGCGATATGCTCACCCTGATCGAAAAAGCGCAACAAGAGCTGGACCAAGAACAGGCGCTCGAAACGGCGCAAAAAATGTTCGAGGGCACATTCAACCTCCAAGATTTTATGAACCAGCTCCAGCAAATCAAAAAACTGGGGCCGCTGGGAAAACTGTTGGAAATGATCCCCGGCATGTCGCAATACAGCGATCAAATCTCGGCCGATGTGACCGACGACCAATTCAAACTGATCGAATCGATCATCCAGTCGATGACGCCAGAAGAACGTCGCCGCCCGAAAATCCTGAACGGCAGCCGCAAACGCCGCATCGCCGCCGGCAGCGGACACACCGTCCAGGAAGTAAACCAACTGATCGCCCAGTTCCGGCAGATGCAGCGCATGATGAAACAAATGACCGGCGGCGGCAAAAACGCAAGACGAAATTTATTCTCAATGTTTCAATAACAAGAAAGAGGAATCAAGTGGTTCGAATCAGATTACGCCGTGTAGGCAAAAAACACCAGGCCAGCTACCGCGTGGTGGTTGCCGACATCGAGTCGCCGCGTGACGGCAAATTTATCGAAAACATTGGCTTTTACAACCCGCGCACCGACCCCGACACAATCGAGATCAAAGTCGAACGCGCGGTCTATTGGCTCTCCCAGGGCGCGCAGCCCAGCGACGCCGCCTTGCGCCTGTTGCGCAAGAGCGGCGCGATGGCCCAATTCGAGGCGATCAAAAGCGGCAACCCGCCGGCCGAAACGCAAGAGCCGGAAGCGCCCCAGATCGATCAAGTGATCGACCAGACCGGCGCTCAAGAAATCGTCGATGAGCAAACCGTCGATGAGGAAACCGAACTCGAAGCGCTGGCCGAGGCGGAAACCGCCGACGATCAAAAAGACGAATAAAAATAACCCACAGGCAGTGACTACACATCGACTGATGGGGACAAGATTTCACCCGGCCCCATCGGCCGGCATCTTGCCACGACCAACCACATAGAAAGGGCACAAACGATGAGCGATGCCAATATGCAAGAACTCGTTGAGTACATTGCCCGCTCGCTGGTAGACGATCCTTCTCAGGTGCGAGTGACCGAGGTCGAAGGATCGAGCATGATCATTTACGAACTGCGCGTCGCCCCCGAAGATATGGGCCGCGTGATCGGCAAAAAGGGACGGGTCGCCAACGCCATCCGCACCCTGTTGCGCGTCGTCTCGGCGCGCTTGTCCAAACCGGCCACCCTCGAGATCGTCTCGTGAATGATTTGGGGAACCCGGCGCCGGTTTTTCCTCAAGGCTCAGATGCGGTTTTGAACCGGTCTGAGCCTCAGTTTTTAGTCGTTGGGCGCGTGCTCCGCCCACACGGCGTGCGCGGCGAACTGCGCGTCGAAATCCACACCGACTATCCAGAACGATTCGCCGAATACGGCCACGTGTATATCGGCGAACCTTTGACACGCTACAAGATCAAAAAACACCGTTTTCATCACGACCTGGTGCTGCTCACCGTGGCCGGCATCGACAATCGCAACCAGGCCGAATCGCTGCGCGGGCAGTGGGTTTGGATACATCGAGAAAACGCCATCCCGCTGCAAGAAGGCGAATACTATACCTATCAGGTCTTGGGACTGCACGTCATCACCGACGCAGGCGTCGAATTGGGCCAGGTCGCCGAAATCATTGAAACCGGCGCCAACGACGTCTATGTCGTACAGGGACGCACCGGCCAGGTCCTGCTCCCGGCAATTCCAGAGGTCGTGGTTCAGGTAGACATTCCGGCGCAAAAAATGATCGTTCACCTGTTGGAAGGACTGATCGAGTGAAACCCGCAGCAGATCCAACCCCGCTCCCCCCACCCCTGATGACCTCCGAAGCGGGGTCATTTGCCGAAAAAACCATCGTCGAGCGAAAACCACAAATCCTGCGCGAGGTTGGCCGGGCGCACCCGTACCCGCCGGACATCCTGGCGGCTCTGGACACCCTGACCGCCGAAATCGTCGGCGCCCCGATCCAACCGCTGTCCGAAAACGCCCCCGATGTCGAGCTGTGGAACAAAGTATGGCGCCAATATCGAGGCCGCACCTGGCGCGACGCGCCCTGGTACTGGGCCGAAACGTTCTTTTACCGCCGACTGATGCAAGCCGTGCGCTTTTACCAACCCGGCCCGTGGCGCGACGTCGATCCTTTTGCACCGCAAAAAGCCGCGCAACTAACAGCCGCCCTGCCGACCTTTGTCGCCTTGCTGCAACGCCCGCAGCATCGATCGGCGGAGGCGCTGACCGAAATGCTCCACGACGCGCTGTGGGGCAACCGCGCCGACCTCAGCAACCGCACCGTCACCGCGCGCGCCGACGACGGCCTGGCCGGGCGTCAAACTCATCGCTTGTTGATCGACGATTCGGCGCGCATCTGGACCCAGATCACCGGCGCCCCGCCGGGACGCATCGACATCATTCACGACAACAGCGGCCTCGAACTGCTGCTCGACCTGCGTCTGGCCGATTTCTTGCTGCAAACCAACCTGGCGCAAGAGGTTCGCCTGCACCTGAAACAGATGCCCTTTTTCATCTCCGACGCCATGCGCCGCGACCTGGAACACACGCTGGACAGATTGGCCGCGCACTCGCCACCGGGCAAGGCGCTGGCGCAGCGTCTACGCGCGGCTATGGACGAAAATCGCCTCACCGTCCGCGACGATCCATTTTGGAGCAGTTGTTTCTCGTATCGCCGCCTGCCACCGCGCATCCACGCCGAGTTGGCGCAATCCCGGTTGACGCTACTCAAAGGCGACGTCAACTATCGTCGTTTACTCGACGACCGGCATTGGCCGTACACCGCTCACCTGAGCGAGATCGCAGCAGATTTCCCGGCGCCGTTCGTCGCGCTGCGCACGCTCAAAGGTGAACTGATCGTCGATCTGCAACCGGGGCAGGCCGAAGCGCTGCGCCGTCAAGACCCAACCTGGATGATCAACGGCAAGCGTGGCGTGATCCAATTGGTCGAACACAATGCAAACCTTTGCGCCCCCGACAACAAGGAAACAGAATGAACCCATACCAGACCTTTCTCCAATTCACCATCGAAACCGCTCGCGCCGCCGGCCAGGTCATTCGGCAGGGCGCGCAAAACGGGTTCGACGCGCGGCAAAAAGGCGTGCGCGATTTCGTCACCGACGTCGATCTGGCCGCCGAGCGCACGATTATACAGGCAATTCGAGACCAATTTCCGACGCACGACATCCTCAGCGAAGAAACGCCGCCGGAACAGCGCAACTCGCGCTACCAGTGGATCATCGACCCGCTGGACGGCACGGGCAATTTCGTACACCACTTTCCGCACTTTGCCACATCGATCGCGCTGGCCTACGACGACCGGCCAATCGCCGGCGTAGTCTATGATCCGATCCAGGAACGGCTGTTCGCCGCCGCCGTGGGCGCAGGCGCCACCCTCAACGGCCAAACGCTGCGCGTCAGCTCGAACCAGGACTGGCTCAACACCCAGATCGGCATGGACTGGTCGCGCGATGAACAGATTCGCCCGCAAATTGTGCGCGTGATCGGCGAGTTGGCCGTACACAGCGGCTCGATTCGTTGCAGCGGGTCGGCGGCGCTGGGCATCTGTTACGTCGCCGCCGGATGGTGGGACGCTTATTTTCACCTGCAATTGAGCGCGTGGGATGCAGCGGCCGGGGCAGTGATCGTGCGCGAGGCCGGCGGCGTGGTCACGGATACGGCGGGGCAACCCTGGCGTCCGGGGACGGGGGCGGTCATCGCCAGCAATGGCGCGCTGCACGAACAATTTTGTGGACATGTGAACCGGGGCAGAAAAAAAGCCTTTACTCGCTGAGTAAAGGCGGTCAGAGCGGGTGATGGGATTCGAACCCACGGCTACCTGCTTGGGAAGCAGATGCGCTACCACTGCGCCACACCCGCACAACATGGCTATTATACGCCAACGCCCCCTTTTTGGCAAATTGGGGGAGAGCAGAG
>CAYZYE010000103.1:0-13424 GCA_964481205.1 uncultured Anaerolineae bacterium
TTCAAAATCACGATTAAATCGGATTTAACACTATGAAAGGTTGGGTAAAAATATGCAAGAAAAGGTCATCCTGGTCACTCACCAAGATCAAAAAATCGGTGAAATGGACAAACTAGAGGCTCATCGCGAGGGGAAACTGCACCGCGCCTTTTCGATCCTGGTCTTTAACCCGGCAGGCCAACTGTTGCTACAAAAACGCGCGGAAACCAAGTACCATTCCGGCGGACTGTGGACCAACACCTGCGACGGTCATCCACGCCCCGACGAAACGATCCAGGCCGCGGCCCATCGCCGGCTGTACGAGGAATTGGGCTTTGACTGCCCGCTCAAAAAAGCATGCCGGTTCACCTACTGGGTCGAGATCGATCACGGCCTCAAAGAACACGAAATCGACCACATTCTGGTCGGTCGATTTGACGGGGAACCCACGCCGGACCCGGCTGAGGCCAGCGCGTGCCGGTGGATCGACTGGGACACGCTGGAACAAGAGGTCAAGGATCATTTTGATGACTATGCGTCCTGGTCAAAAATCGCGTTCACCTATCGAGCGCAAATCGAGGCCGCATTGAACGAGAAGTAAAAGGAGCGCAGATTGCTCTCCCGCCGGATCTGGCGATCCGGCGGGAGCAAACGGAATAATTATTATCCCCGCCGGCAAGCCTCAATCGGCCGCAGCCACACGCGCCTTGAGCCGGTCGCGCGCCTCGTTGACGGAAATATCGAACAGCGGAATGGCCCAAGCCAACCCGCGAGTTTGATCAGCCGGTCGATAAAGTGCTGGGTGACAAACCGGGCACACGGCACGCTCCGATACAATTTTTGCGCCGCATTGCGCGCAAACCCGGCCCCCCAATTGATAACGCTGCGTTTGTAATCTCCAAAACCGCGCAAGACTCATTTTTATCTCCCCAATCTGGATCCACCAGAACAAGCATCAAGCACATATCACATGTTGCTAGTATATCGCAAAATCGGCTCACGTTGAGTAAAGAATGCGTAAAAAGTATGTAAGGTCTTGGTAAAGCCCCGCCATCGCCGGCGGCGACTTATGCTCTTGCCTTGATCGGCGCCGCGACCGCGACCAGGATCGCGGAAACGACATACACCACCGCCGCGCCGACAAAAGCCGCGCGCAAGCCCCACATCGTCGTCAGCGCGGCCCCCAGCATAGGCGCAATGGCATTAGACGCCGCCACCAGGCTGGTGTCGATGCCATACACCGCGCCAAAACGATCTTTGGGCACCAGCGCCGCCTGCAAAGCGCTGATCGACGCCAACAGCCCGCCCATCGCCGCGCCGGCCAACGTGCGCAACACCAACAACTGCCCCGGCGACTGGGCCTGCGATTGTAACCCGTACAACAGACCAGACAAAATCGAACAGCCGATCACGATCCGGCGCGGGCCAACCCGGTCGCTCGCCCGGCCCAATGCCACCGCCGACACCGCACTCGCAACCGAGGCAAATCCGGCAATGACCCCCGTCACCGAGGCCACCTTGATCGCCGGCGGCGAAATCAACTGGATGAACAAGGGCAAAATCGGCGACACCACCTGGGCCGCCATCCGCGACAAGACGCGAATGCCAAACACGGCGAGCAAAGCGCGGGTGCGAAACACAATCAACACACTGTCCCACAACGACGTCCGGCTTGGCCCATCCAACCGGGACGCCGGAGTAAACTGCTCATTCACCAACCAGGCCACCAAAACGCCGGCGATCAGCAGCAGCCCGCCCGTGATCCAAAAAGTCGGTCGATGCCCAAACTGATCGGCGATCAAGCCGCCAATCAGCGGCCCCACCGACGCGCCGACATAGATGGACATTTGCAGCAGCCCCAAGGCAAACCCACGACGCTCCGGCGGCGCGCTGCTTGCCACCAGCGTCATCGCCGCCGGCACCGTTCCGGTGAGCAACCCTTGAATCGCGCGCAGAAAAACAAGCTGCGGCACATTTTGCACCAACCCCATCGCCGACATAATGATCGCACCGCCAAACATCGCCCGTACCACCATCACCTTGCGGCCATAGCGATCGGCGAGCGACCCCCACACCGGCGCGATCAGCGCCATCGTGATCGCCTGCGCCGAGGTCAGCACCCCCGACCAAAAGGCCACCTGACTTGTATCTGTGATGCCCAGTTCTTGCACGTAATAGGGCAGAAAAGGCAGCACCACCGAAAACCCCGCAATCGACAGCACCTCGGCGATCCACAACACGGCCAGATTGCGCTGCCAGGACACCTGAGCCGGAACAGCCTCGATCTTGGGCACAACCTCTTCCTCCCCAACAATAAAGACCAGACAAGGCCACCACCGGCCCGCCTGGCCTCCAACGCCTCAAATTGCCCAGGCAGTCAAATTCATCCCACTTTCACTCGACCAATTGCAGCTCATTGACGCTTGTGGAATCGTATGGCAATTATACTCGGATTCTCCCAAGGATCAACCACCACCAAACACGAAATTGTAACCACATTGTCTTGCTACAGACCTTGACATTGTGGTACAATGAGACAAGGCAACGCAACACAACCTTGTAAAGGCATCTATGAGCTTGCTACGATCCGATTTTTCCAGCCAATCACATATCTACGAGATCGGCGTCATTGACTTTTTTAACGCCCGGCATTCGATCGACCAGGAACAAGTCCACTCACACTCGTGGAAGATCGAAGCCAGGGTGCGGCGGCCGCGCTACCTGGGCGAACAAAGCCTGATCAGCGTCGAAGAAACGCGCGAGCGAATGCGCCAACTCTTTGCCCGCTACGAGGACACCTACCTCAACCAGGTTCCACCGTTCACCTTTCAGGAACCCACCGCCGAAAACATTGCCGCTTACCTCTTTGAACAACTCGAAAAAGAATTTCGCGGCACCGAAGCGACGCTGTACTCGCTCACCTTGTGGGAATCGCCAACCAATTACGTGACCTTTCGAGTGCAAGAATGACCCAATCACGCGCCGAGCCAAAACCTGTGCGCTTTGCCACCTGGGGCAAAACAACCCTCAGCGCCCTGCTGATCGGCATGAGCGCCCTGATCTGCTACCGTGGCATCCTGGTCGCCGATCCGCACACCACACTGTACCCCTGGGCCTCCGACACGCTGGGGCATGTGATCAAGGCCGAATACCTCTTGCAACAGTTGGCGCAAGGCCACCTGTACCCCGACCTGTTCCCCGGCTGGTACGTTGGCGTACAAATGCTGCGCTACTATCCGCCGCTGCCTTATTATCTCCTGGTCATCCTGATCGTCATCGGCGGCAATTCGATCGCCGCCGCAAACTGGTTCATCGTCCTGTGCGCAACGCTCGGCGGGCTGGGCTGGCTGCCCTATCGACGCTGGGTAGGACGGCTGCCGGCCGTCGCGGGCGGCGTCCTGTACGTATTTTTGCCCGACAATGTGCGCGTTGCCCTGGCCGAAGGCAATTTGCCTCGCGTGTTGGCAACCGCATTGCTGCCCATCGCGATCTATTTTATGCTCCGCTCGCTGGAAAGCGACGCCACGCGATGGCACCGCGCCGCCCTGTCCATCTGCTTTGCCGCCATCGTCCTCGCCCACGCAATGATGGCCGCCATCTATGCCGCGTGCGGCACGCTGTTGGCGCTGCTCTGCTGGCTGTGGCAGGTCGCGTCGATACGCCGCGTGATCCTGAGCGTGGTCAGTATGGCACTGGGAGTCATGCTCTCCGGCTGGTGGTTTCTGCCCAGCTTGACCGGCGGCATCACCGAATTGAACGCCTCGGCGATGACCGAAGCGTTGGCCGTCTTGCCACTGAGCACCTACCTCAACCCATTTCTGCGCGCCCACGACCCAGAGATCATTTACCCCGGCGCGGCACTGCTGCTGACGGCAACACTGCTGCTCTTGCTCCGCCGGGGACGCAGCGGCGTCACCATTGCCCTGACGTTGACCGGGCTGTTTGGCGTTCTGATCAGCACCGACGGGTTCAACGCCCTCTTTAACGCCCTGCCCATGTCCAACCTCTTTTGGCCGCTGCGATTCCTGGGCATCGCCAGTTTCGCGCTCTTGCTCGCCGTGATCTGGCGCGTGCGCGCCTGGCAGCGCAAATCGGCGCCCCTGACGCTCATCGTGCTGGGTCTGCTGCTCGCCGACGGCCAACTCTCGCAGCGGCTCGTCTACCTGCGCCCGGCAAACCGCGACGTGCTCAACATCGCCGGCCGGTTACGCGACCTGTCCGGCTGGCGTCAGGCCACCCTCGATTACAGCAAACTCGGTTCGGCGCCCTCTTATTTTTTCACGGCCCAAGGCGGCCGCGAGCAATTGTACGGTTGGGCCTATCAGGGCGCGCGCACAGCGCGCAACGTCGCCGCGATCAACCAGGGCATGCGTCGCGGATATACGTCTTTTGTGCTCGACCGGCTCGAGCTGCTCGGCGCGGACGATCTGGCGCTGTTACACGACCCCGACATTGACCCGGCCTTGCCCGAGGCGCTGGAAAAAGCCGGGTTTGCGCCTCGATACCGTGGCGAGACGACCACACTCTATCACCGCGACGGCGCGCCCCGCGCCTACCGCGCCGAATGGCGCGCGCTGGGCATCGGCCGCGGCGCGCAAAACCTGGCCTATGTTTTTCCACAACTGATCATCGGCACTCGCACCAACCTCGACGAATATAATCTGGATGAATTAACCCGTTATGATACACTCTTTCTCTCCGGTTTCGAGTGGCAAAATCGCCAGGCCGCCGAAGCCCTGACCAAGCAGGCCGCCCAAGCCGGCGTCCACATTGTCGTCGATCTGACCAACATCCCTCGCGATCCAATGGCCCGAGAACCGTACTTTATGGGTGTGTGGGGCGAAACGATCACCATCGCGCCGGGGGTCATCCAAATTCAGGGAGACGCCGAACAACGCTACACATTGCAATCTTTGAGCGTCCAGTTTGACATGTGGCAAACCTATACGCCGCAAGGGATGGATGTTGACGTATTGTATCACAATTATTTGGGTGCAAAAAGCGCCGTTTTGGGGTATAATGAGTATGCTCCGGGGCGCGTCTGGTTTGTCGGGCTAAACCTGCCCTACCACGCCGCGCTCACCCAAGACCCGGCGGTGATCGATCTGTTGGCCGACCTGCTCAACCTGCCGCCGGGCGAGCCGAACGATTATCAAGCCACGCCGTTGTCCAACTATCAACCTTCGCCGACCGGTTACAGCTTTGCATACACACTCGACCGGGACAGCGTCTTGTTGGTTCCGATCGCCCATCACGAAGGCACGCGCGTGCAGGTCGACGGCGCGCTGGTTGGCGTCACCTCTTTTGAAAACCTGGTCGCGTTCGACGCCCCGGCAGGCACACACCGGGTCACAACCACCATCGAACGGCCATTCATCTATCTCTTTGGCCAGGCGGTCAGCGGATTGGCGCTGCTGGGCATTTTATGGTTATATTGGGGGAAAAAAAGGTTTTGGTCGCCAGGAAAGGCAAACGATCATGCCTGAACACACAGTAAACCGTCACCTGCGCGGTTGGAGCGCCGTTGTGGTCATTTTGCTGTTTTCATTACTACCGGGCGTCGTTCTCGCCGCCGGGCCAATTTACCTGGACGGCCAATTTAGCGATTGGAGCGGGCAGCCTTATATCACCGACCCGGCCGGCGACGGCGCGTCCAACAGCGATCTGCGGGCATTTTACTGGGCCACCAACCCAGGCCAGGAAATCGTCTATTTTATGTTCCAGCGAACGGCGTCATTGAACGCGACCTATTTTGCGGTTCTGATCGACACCAACAATGACGGCGATTTTTCCGACAGCGACGACCGGCTGGTCATCGTGCGCTACACGCCGCGCTGGTTCACCGGCTATGTCCAAATTTGGGTTTTCGACGGGGACAGCAACAATATCAGCACCAACCAGGGCAATTGGGGCGATTCGATGTGGGGTTTTGGCCGGCGCGCCGAAATCGGGGTCTCTTTTGCCGACCTGGGGATCGACGCCCACCAAACGATCAATATGGCCGCCGTGGCTTTTCCATCGTTCAACTCGTCATATTTTGACTGGGCGCCGGACAGCGGAACGATCACCTGGGCGCCAATTCCCACGCTGGGCTGGGTCTGGCTCACCGGCGTCATCGTGGTCGTCGTCGCCATCGCGTGGTACACCAAAGGCAGATTCAAATGGCAGCCAACATCACCATCCTGATCATCGCTTGCATCTTTTGGACGGCCGCGCTGATCTTTTTCCACCACTATCGCATCTGGCTCTTGTTTTACATTGTCGGCTCGGTGGGACTGGCCTTTTTGTTGATCATTGCCGGCACACAGCTCTTGTCTCTCGAACGCATGCTGGAAATGGCCACCGCGTACAGCGCCCACGCCATCAGCCGGATGGTGGGCATTCCCACTCGCGTGTTCGAGGCCGCGCCGGGCAACATCCTGGTTTGGGTTGTGGTGCAAGAACCGGGCTGGACGGTGGTGCGGGTCGATCTAGAATGTTCCGGCTTGCTCGAAATGTCCGTTTTGAGCGGCTTGTTCCTGTTCTACCCGGCCTGGTCAACCGGTAGACGCATTTGGCTGGCGCTGCTGGGCTGGCTGGCGACCTTTGCCAGCAATGTCATCCGCGTGCTCGGTATCATCTGGATTTTACACCTGTTGGGCAAACGCTCCATCTTTGTCGCGCACACCATCGCCGGGCGCTTGATCTTTTTTGTGATCGTCGCCGCATTTTACTGGTTTGTTCTGACCAAAGGCACACTGCGCACGCTCAACCGGAAATTGCAACAGAGAATGCAGACATGAAAGCGCGTATTTTGAGTTTGGCCGTTTACTGGGGTGTATGGTTGATCATGCCGGCGCTGATCGACGGAGTGAGCACGCTGGTACAGCTGGTCCAAGTCATCCTGAGACGCATTGCCCTGCGTCGCCACGCCGTACCCAAACTCGAATCGCCGCAAGGGGTGTCGATCATCATCCCCGTTTACAACGGCGAGCAAACACTGGGCAGTTGTTTGCAAAGCCTGCGCGAACAAACTTTGCCCGGCGAACTGATCGAGGTCATCGTCGTTGACAATGGCAGCACCGACCGCACCTACCAGGTATTTCAGACGCAGCAATCGAGCGGCTTTCGCGGGCAAATGCACTGGATTTCGATCTCTGGGCGAGGCAAATCCTACGCCCTGAACGCCGGATTGCACCTGGCAAGTCATCCTTATATCTGCAACATCGACGCCGATACTATTGTCCACCCCAACGCGCTGTACGAAATGATGCGCCACTTTCAAGCCGATCCCAGCATCGGCGCGGCAACCGGGGCAATCGAAGTGCTGCCCGTCCGCCCGGAAAACCGCGACCGCATCGCCTTTATGATCGCCGAGTGTGAATTTCAGGAATACCTGGGCGCGTTCTGGCTGGGACGACAAGGACAAACATCCAGCGGCAGCCTGTTTACACTGGCCGGCGCCTTTTCCTTTTTCCGACGCGAGATACTGCTCAAAACACTGCTCTATGATAAACAAACCGTATCAGAGGATACCAAGGTGACATTTGACATGCGCACCCGTTTTGGCGAAAAGCGGCTGGCCTGCATACCCGAAGCGATCGTCTATGTCACTCCGACGCCATCGCTGCGCGCCCTCTATTCGCAGCGCGTGCGCTGGCAGCGTGGTGAAATCGAAGTCGCCGCCGTACACCAGGAACTGGTCGACGCCAACATCCTGCGCCTGCGCGGATTGGCGCTCGGCCGCACGCTGCTCATCGATCACACATTTCTCTTTCCCCGGCTGGTCTGGACCTTTTTGTTTCCGGCGCTGGTCTTTTTTGGCTACCCCCTGAGCCTGATCATTAGCGCCTGGCTGATCATTTACATTTTTTACGGCCTGATCGCCGCCATTTCAATGCTCACCGTCTATGCCATCGCCACCCCACCCATCCGCGCTCGCCTGCGACGCAACGGGTGGGTAATCGGCGTGATGCCCGCCTACCGCACCTTGACCTTTGGCTACCGCCTGGCCGGCTCGATCATGGCCCTGACCGAACCGGCTGAATGGCGCGTACAAGACCCGTGGACGGCGACCATCGCCGCCATCCGCACACTACGCGACTCGATTCGTAACCGATACGCCGCAAAGGATCGCTGATGGCTTATGAAGTGTTCAAGATCCTGCTGGTCGACGATGACCCGATCATCGTCAAACTCTATGAAAAGCTGCTGCGCGAAAACCATTACCAGGTCATCGTCGCCCGAGATGGCGAACAAGCGCTGGAAAAAGCATTTCACGAGCAGCCGGATGTCGTGATCCTGGACATTATGATGCCCAAACTCGACGGATTTGCGGTCTGCGCCCGCCTGCGCGCAACGCCCAGCACAACCGACCTGCCGATCATCATCCTGACGGCCATGTCGGGCACGGCGGCCCGCCAAAAAGCAGCGGCCATCGGCGCAGATGATTTTGTCCACAAGAGCGATCACATCAACCACATCGACGGGCGGATCAAAATGCTGCTCAAGCGACGCCTCAACGATCACACCAAAAGCTGGCTGGCCGACCTGCCGGGAAGCATCACCGCCGAACACACCTTGCGGCGATACCTGAAATCGGGCATACCGCTCGCGGCGTGTTACCTTGATTTGAAAGGATTTGAGACATTTTACGAATTTGCCGGCTTTCAAGAAGGCGAACGTGTCCTCTGGAAACTGGCCCGGCTGTTACAACAACAAGCCAACCCAGGCGATCTGGTCGCGCACAGCGGCATGGATCATTTCACCCTGCTCACCACCCAAAAACGCGCCCAACCACTGGCCCAAACCGTGATCCGAGCGTTTGACGCCGCGATGAGCGAATGGGGCGGCGAAAACGCCCTCCAGGACATGCTCCCCACGCTATCCATCGCCATCATTTTGGTCAAAAGCGGCCCAGGCGTTCACCCGGTCCAGGTCTACGACGCCGCCCGGCGGCTCTTGCAACAAGCCAAACAAGAACACGCCAGCACCATTCATATCGCCCACATACCCTGAACGCCTATGGCCCGCATCCTGTGCATCAACCCCTGGATTTACGATTTCGCCGCCTATAATTTCTGGATCGAACCGCTTGGCCTGCTGACCGTCGCCGCCGCACTGCGCCGGGCCGGTCACGACGTCGCCTTGATCGACTGCCTGGATCGCCGCCACCCGGCGGCCCCCGCGCCACAATCTCGGCGCGACCGCTATGGCTGCGGTCAATTTCACAAAATCGAGCAACCCAAACCGCCTGCATTGGCCCACATCCCCCGTCGATGGGGACGCTACGGCCTGCCGCTCGCGGTCTGGAACGCCGAACTCGATGCCCAACCGCGCCCGGACGCCATCCTCGTTACCTCAATGATGACCTATTGGTACCCCGGCCCCTTTGAAGCGATCCGCCGCGTCAAAGCGCGTTGGCCCGGCGTCCCCGTCGCCCTTGGCGGCGTCTACGCCACCCTGTGCCCCGACCACGCCCGCGCACACGCCGGCGCCGACATTGTTTTCACCGGCCCAGGCGAAACGCAAGCCAACAAGTGGATCGGCGATCTCGGCGGGCGCAACCCAAAACCACTCCCCGCCACCCGGCCTTGGCCCGCCCATGACCTGCGCCGGCGGCAAGGCTACGCCGCAATCCTCACCGCGCGCGGATGTCCCTTTTACTGCCCATACTGCGCCGTACACCAACTCGGCCCCGCCTCCTTTGCCCCGCGACCGCCGCACCAAGTCGTCGACGAGATCGCCTGGTGCGTCGACGAACTTGGAGCACAAGACATCGCCTTTTACGATGACGCACTGTTGTACAACGCCGACCGCCACATCCACCCCATCCTCGACGGGATCATCGAACGCGGAATCAAGGCACGATTTCACACCCCAAATGGCCTGCACGCCCGCTTTATCGACCGCCCGCTGGCGCAAAAACTAGATCAAGCCGGATTCAAAACCTTGTTCCTCGGCCTGGAAACATCCGACCCGGCACAGCAGCAACGCGACGGCGGCAAAATCAATGATCGACATTTTGCCCGCGCCATCAAAGCGCTTTACGCGGCCGGCTTTACAGCGCGCAACCTCGCCGCCTATGTCCTGATCGCCCGTCCGGGCCAAAGCGTCGAATCCGTGCGCGCCACCGTCGCGTTCGCGCATCGCCTCGGCGTGCGCGTCGAGCCGGCCGAGTACACCCCCATCCCCGGCACAGCAGAATGGCATCAAGCCGTCGCCCGGGGCGACATCGCGGCCAAGACCGACCCGCTACGGCACAACAATTCCATCTATCCTTGCGCCGACATGCCCACCTGGGAGGCGCTCAAACAAGAAATCCGCCAAGCAAACCGCTCAATCTACAACACACCCCAATCCACCGAGCCGGACAATCCAGCCGGCCACAAGGAGAAAAAATGCTGTACATAAAAAACGCCCACATCCTCACCCCCAACCGGGAGATCGAACGCGGCGCGCTGTTGATTCAAAAAGAAAAAATCGTCGCCCTCGGCACAAACGAACAGGTACCCTGTCCGGACCAGGGCACAGTCATCGACGCGGCCGGCCTGACGGTCACGCCGGGACTGATCGACATCCAACTCAACGGCGGCTTTGGCCTCGACTTTACCGCCGATCCGGCAACGATCTGGGCCGTCGCCGCGCAACTGCCCAGGTACGGCGTCACCGCCTTTTTGCCCACAATCATCACCTCCCCGTTGGAACGCATTGCCCAGGCGCAGCAAACCATCCTGAATCCGCCGTCGAATTTCGCCGGCGCGCTTCCGCTTGGGCTGCACATCGAAGGCCCATTCCTGAACCCTCGAAAAAAAGGCGCACATAACGCCGACTATTTACGCATACCCGACCAAAACATCATTAAAAACTGGTCGCCAGAACAGGCGGTACGCCTGGTAACATTGGCCCCAGAACTCGACGGCGCATTAGCCTTGATCAGGACATTGGTCGAACGAGGCGTCGCGGTCAGCGCCGGCCACTCGCTGGCCGCCTATGCCGAGGCCCAGGCCGGGTTCGATGCGGGCGCGCGTTACGGCACCCACCTGTTCAACGCAATGCCCGCCTTGCACCACCGCGAACCGGGGCTGGCCGGCGCGCTGCTGACCGACGAACGCGCCACCGCCGGAATGATCGTCGACGGCATCCACATCCACCCCAAAATCGTCAAACTGGCCTGGCAGCAATTGGGCAACACCCGCCTCAACCTCGTCACCGACGCAATGGCGGCGATGGGCATGCCGCCCGGCCGGTACCAACTCGGCGATTACGAGGTGACGGTCGATCAACGCAGCGCGCGCCTGGCCGATGGCACGCTGGCCGGCAGCATCCTCACCCTCGACGCGGCGCTGGGCAACCTGGTGAAATTCACCGCCTGCTCGTTCCGTGACGCCCTGCCCACCGTGACCACCGTCCCGGCCAAACTGCTGGGCATCGACGCCCAATATGGCTGTCTGGCGGCCGGTTACAACGCCGACCTTGTCTTTTTCGATCGCGATTTCACCGTGCTCAAAACCATCGCCGGCGGGAAGCTGGTTTACGATGCACTTGCGAACCAACAGGAGGGCAAACGATGACGATGCGGAAATTTCACCTTTACCTGCTCATCGGCCAATCCAATATGGCCGGACGCGGCGCGCTGGTCGACGCCGACCCGCAACCCCATCCTCGCGTCCTGATGCTCAATCAGGCGCGGCAATGGACGCCCGCCGTCGATCCAATCCACTTTGATAAACCGGCCATGCTCGGCGTCGGCCCCGGCCGATCGTTCGGTCAGGCGATGGCCGAGCGCGACCCCACCGTCCGCATTGGCCTGATCCCCGGCGCGGCCGGCGGCTCGCCGATCACCTCCTGGACACGCGGCGGCTTTTGGCGACAGACCGGCAGCCACCCACTCGACGACGCTCTGGCGCGCGCCCGAATCGGACAGCAAGACGGCCTCCTCAAAGGCATCCTTTGGCACCATGGTGAAAGCGACAGCAACGAAACCGATGCGCCGCTCTACCAGGACCGGCTGACACAGCTCATCGCCACCCTGCGCGCCGAACTAGGCATCGCCGATCTGCCCTTTGTCGCCGCAACGCTGGGCGACTTTTACCTGCGCAATGAATGGGCCGCCAAAATCAACAAAGTTTTACTCTCATTGCCGCAACGCATCGCCAACACGGCCTGCGTCGATGCGCAAGGCCTGACTCACAAGGGCGACAATCTGCATTTCGACACACCTTCGGCGCAAGAACTGGGACGGCGGTACGCCAAAGCAATGATCGAACTGGAAAAGAACCGGCCATGACACACAAAAACAATACGACACACTGCCTTTGGATCCCGCGCCGCGTTGACCGGGAATATGGCGGCTTTATGGTAGCGCTGAACCGCAACGGAACGATCATTGATACCGACAAGAGCATGTGGCAAGGCAATTGCATTTATATTCTGTCGGGTAGGGCTGGTTCAGAAACAAGTTGACACTTGCAACTTGGGGAGCAACTTGATGAACAAACCAAACACAACGACACAACCACTGCTCATCGTCATCGTCGGGCCGACCGGCGTGGGCAAAACCGCCCTGGCCGTGACGCTGGCGCGCGCGCTGGGCAGCGAGATCGTTTCCGCCGACTCGCGCCAGGTCTACCGCTATATGGACATCGGCACGGCCAAACCCACTCGCCACGAACAAGCTCAAGCCAGACACCACCTGATCGACATCGTCGACCCCGATCAAGACTTTGGCCTGGCAACCTATCAAACACTGGCCTGCCGCGCGATCGACGACCTGCGGGCGCAAAAAAAACACCCCCTCCTGGTCGGCGGAACGGGACAATACATCCGCGCCGTGATCGAAGGATGGATCATCCCCCGCGTCCCCCCCGATGAAACCTTGCGCGCACAACTTTACGCCGATGCCGAACAATCCGGCCCCCAGGCCCTGTACCGGCAACTGCTCGAACTCGACCCCGGCGCCGGCGAACTGATCGACGCGCGCAACATCCGCCGCGTTGTCCGCGCGCTCGAAGTATGTATCAAATCGGGACGCCCCTTTTCCCAACAACGCGGCAAGAACCCGCCGCCGTATGAGATCATTCAAATCGGCTTGACGATGGAGCGAGAAGCGTTATACCATCGCATCGACGCCCGCATCGACGCCATGCTCGACGCCGGGCTGATCGACGAGATCAAACGGCTGCTGGATCGAGGCTACAGCTGGTCGCTGCCGGCACTGTCGAGCCTGGGCTACGCGCAATTGAGAGGCTACCTGGAAGGCACAGCCTCGCGCCAAACGTGCGTGGCCTTGATCAAAAAAGACACGCGCCGCTTTATCCGGCAACAGTACAACTGGTTTCGCCTGAACAACCCGGCGATCCGCTGGTTCGACGCGGTGGACCGCCCGGCCCGCCAGGTGCGGCAATGGCTACAAGAGCGCCATTTGCTTTTTACCGCAAATCAACTAGAATGACCTGGCCTTAAAA
>CAYZYE010000104.1:0-13371 GCA_964481205.1 uncultured Anaerolineae bacterium
GGCGTGGCGGTTGATGTCAAGCAAGTGGGCAAGCTGAAAATTTGAGGAGGCAAATTCAATGTTGGCACAGGGGATGATGCCGGAACTGGTCTCGATTGCAGAGGTGAAAAGGTTGCACACAAGCAAGTTGTTTGGCAGTAAAAACGTCGTTGCTTGTGGGGTGGGGTTCAAGGAGACGGGGGGCAAGTTGACGGACGAGCCTTGTATTGTGGTCTCGGTGCGTAAAAAACTGCCCAAGGAGCAGCTGACGGCCCGGGATTTTATTCCCCAAACGCTCGACGCGGTCAAGACCGACGTGCAAGAGTCCGGCGTCTTTCGCGCTTTGCAGGTTGGCGCCGGCCCTGGTCTCAAGGGCAGGTATCGTCCGGCGATGCCCGGTGTTTCGTGCGGCCACGTCGATGTTTCTGCCGGGACGTTTGGATGCCTGGTGCGACGGGGCAAACGGGTGTTTATTCTCAGCAACAATCACGTGTTGGCAAATGTCAACAAGGCGTCCAAAGGGGACGCGATCATTCAGCCGGGCCAGTATGACGGCGGTACGAACGGGGACCGGATCGCCGTCCTGGAGGCATGGGTTCCGTTGCAGATGGGCGTCCAAGAATCGACGTGCCCGTGGGCCAAGACGCTGGCGAATGTGCTCAATGCGCTGGCCAAGGCGGTTGGTTCGACCAGCCGTCTTGGGACCTGGCAGGAAAAGCCCGCTGAAAACCTGGTGGATTGCGCCATCGCTCGCCCGCTGTCTGCTGATTTGGTCAGACCCGATATTCTCGAAATCGGCGCGCCGCAGGGGGTGGGCGTCGGCGTGCTGGGGATGGCGGTGCAAAAGATGGGGCGCACCACAGGGTACACAACCGGGCGGATCACGCAGGTCGATGTGACGGTCCAGGTTGATTATGCAGGACAAATGGTGACATTTGTAGATCAGTTTATGGCGACCGGGATGAGTGCGGGCGGCGATTCGGGATCGGCGGTGTTGGACATGGAGCGCAAGGTCATCGGCTTGTTGTTCGCCGGCTCGGAGGCAGCGACGTTGATCAATCCCATTCAGCCGGTGTTGGAGGCGCTGCATGTCGACTTGGTGGTGTAGGCCGGACGCTTTGCCGAGGCGAGACTGATGATGCCCCATCTTTGACCGGGTTGCAGCGCAAAGCGATCTGGTGGCGAAATGCGGTCAGGTTGATTCCGACCCGATATGACCCTAGCTCGACGCGCCGGGAAACCCAACCCCCGCCGCGCCGGAGAAAAGAGAGGAACAACAAAATGGCACTATCCCCTTTTGCCCAAGAGATCACGCCCGACTGGGAAAGCTTTGTACGGTGCATCGCCCGCGAAGGCACGCCCCGGCGGGTCCATTTTATCGAACTGTTCATCGATCACGAAGTCAAGCAGACAATATGCGATCGCTATGACCTGCTGGCCGACCTGGACGAGGCCGATCCATTCTTTGCCCAAAAACGCGAGATCGCCATTCAGCGTTTTTTGGGCTACGATTACGTGCTGGGCGGCCTGGAAGGGTTGGATATGCCGGTGAACTGGCTCATCGCCGAAGACACGGCCGCGATCAAGCGCGAAGCGGGGCGGCATTTCATCGACGAACATCGCGGACCGATCGGCACCTGGGAAGAATTCGAGGCTTATCCCTGGCCCGACCCCCAGGCGGCAAATTCCGAGGCGCTCGAGTGGTACCAGAAAAACCTGCCCGATGATATGTGCATTTTGGGCGGGTTGACCGGGCATTTTGCCGAAAACCTTTCCTGGTTGATGGGCTATGAGACGTTGTGTTACGCGCTTTATGATCAACCAGATTTGGTTCGGGCCATCGTCGACCGCTGCCTGGACATCGATCGCCAGGTTGTCGCCCGGCTCGTCGAATTTGAGCGGGTCAAGATGATTTGGGGCTCCGATGATATGGGCTTTCGTTCGGGCACGCTGATCAGCCCCAAGGATATGCGCGCCCTGGTGCTGCCGGGGCACCGAACGTTGGCCCAAATTACGCACGACGCGGGTCGGCTGTACCTGCTCCACTCGTGCGGCAATTTGGAGGCGATTATGGACGACCTGATCGACGATGTCCAGATCGATGCCAAACACTCTTTTGAGGACACCATCGTCGATGTGCGCGAGGCCAAAGCGCTGTGGGGCGATCGTATCGCTCTCTTGGGCGGCATAGATATGGACTTTATCTGCCGCGCAACCACAAGCGCGATCCGCGAGCGGGTCAATGACACGCTCCGCGTGTGCCTGCCCGGTGGCGGCTATTGCCTGGGAACGGGCAACACGGTGGCAAATTATGTGCCCGTGGATCATTATCTGGCCATGTTGGACCAGGGGCGGAATTTCGAGTAAGGCGTTTCCAGAAAGACAATTACCTCACGTTGCTCTCGCCGGGTTTGGCAATCCGAGCAGGCTGGAGTAATTGAAATTCTGGAACTTGAAGTGCGAATCAAAGATACGCCGCCAGCGCCGCCGACAGCGGATCGTCGGTTTCGGCGCCCAAACCCAGGTGCAGCCGCCGGCGCCAACCTTCGGCATACGCAAATTGCCCGGACATCGCCCCGACCTCGCCGGACAGGGCGACCATCGCGTCCAGGTAAGCGTCCATCCCCTGGGTGCGATCGAGCCACTCCTTTTGGCTGTGATGATGGGCCAACATTGCCCGTTTTTCCGCAATGACGCTGCCAATGTCCACGTAAATGTCGGGGTACACCGGCTGCCGCAATGGGTCGCGGTTGCCGTGCGGTTGAGCGTGGTACAAAGTCACGCGCTGTTCGGTCGGCGCGCGGGGCGGCGCGGTGACGAAATTGGGCATGCCGCGCGCAAAGACGGCCGTCACCGCCAGGCGGGCAGTGTTTTGATGGTCTTCCATGTAACCCACCGGCGCGTGGGTGAGCACAATGTTGGGCGCAACCTCGCGCACAATCGCCGCCACGCGGGCCAACAGCCCTGGCTCGTAGAAAACGGCCAGGTCGTCGACCAGACTCTCGTGGTACACCGCGCCGATGCTGGCCGCGGCCGCGCGCGCCTCCTCTCGACGGATACGCACGATCTCGTCGCGCGGCAACGTCGCCGTGCCGCAGCTGCCGTTGGCGATGGTCAGATAATGAGCCTCCCACCCGGCGCGGCCAAGCAGGATCAGCGTACCGGCCATCAGAAATTCAATGTCATCGGGGTGCGCGGCGACGGCTAAAACGCGGCGGGACATCAGTGCATCTCGACCTGGCATGTGCCCAGGCCAAAGCGATAATAGTTGAATTGCACGTTGGGATGATCGGCCAACAGCGACATCGGCACTGCGCTGTCGGCTATCTTTTTCGAGATCATTAGCGCGGTGAGGCGCATGCCAAAGGGATTATCGTGCCCGCCGGCGTGCCAGATCGACACTCGTTCCGCTTTCCACGTCTCCACCGGCCCGACGGTCAGCGCCCGGCCGGGCACATTTTGCACCACCCCGCCACCAGAGGTGCGCGCGTTCTGGATCAGGGTGATCGGATGTAAATCAACAATGCGCGTGGATAATTGGCGATATTCTTCCGGCGTGGGCGGCGCATCCTGGTACGCCCCTGTGCGACGCGGGGGGTCGTTGAACGCCCAGTGTTTGACCTCGCCCTGCCCGCCTTGCATCACCACGCAGCGCGCCCGCTTCCAACTGTCCAGGTATGGTTTCAGGTCGGTTTTGGGAAAATGCAAGTTGGCTTCCGGCATGCGCAGCTCGGGGCGAATGCGCTCAAAGCACAGTTCGCGGTCGGCGCGCTCAAAACTGAGCGGATGCGCGGTAGAGACCGCCTGCTCTTCAAGCACCCACTCGTCCATCGCCCAAAAGTGAGCGTGCCGCAGGTCGATCTCTAGTTCGTTGACCAGCCGCGCCACCAACGGCAGCTGCTCGGTCGGGCCGATCGGCCCGCAAATGCCCGCCGGCTCGCTCTCGGTGGCCTGCCGCCAGGCAGCGATGTATTCCAGCGCCTCGGCCAGGTAAAAATCTTGCAGTGTGTTGTAAAATTTGACCGTAAAGCCGGGGCACGAGAGTTGTTGCAGGTCTTGCGCGCTCAAACGAGCGGCGTCATCCAAAAGTGCGCGATCCAGTGTGGTGTAATCCCACCAACCGGGCGCCACTTTGCTCCGAGGTCGCATTCTGTCCTCCAATCATGAGTCACATCAGATCGATTCGATCTCTGACCATTCAAATGAATGAACTGCGTTAGTTCATTTTCTTCACCGATAGCAGATTTCAGCGGTCTCTTGCGCGCGTTACTGCGCCGCGATCCGCGCCCGGACGGCCCAGACTTTGATGGGCTTGTAATCCAGGGCGACAAGTTCGAATTCGGCGCGGTGCGCGCCCAGCGCCCGGTACGTCGCGTCGCCGATCAAAATGTCGTATTCGGGATAGTGCTTGTTCAGGGACTCGATCTGCGATGTCAGAGTCACGGTATCGCCGATCACGGTGTATTCTTGGCGTTCTGCCGGCCCCACCGCGCCCGCGAGCGCGCGGCCGGTGTTGATGCCGATGCCGACGCGCAGCGGCGCTTCCCCGCGCTGGACAAGCCGGGCGTTCAGGTGCGCCAGCCCGCTCCGTATCTCCAGGGCGGTGAGGATGGCCTGATAGGCGCTTGCGGGCAAGTCCCTGGGCGCGCCGTAAATGACCAGCGTGCTGTCGCCGCCAAATTTGTTGACCGTGCCGGCGTGCTGCCCGGCGGCGTCGACCACAATGGGCAAATATTCGTTCAGCAAGGCCACCATTTCCTCCGGCGAATGCCGCTCCGAACGCGCCGTAAAGCCGCGAATGTCACAAAAGAGCACGCTGACCACGCGATTTTCGCCTTCCAACCGCACCTGCCCGCTGCGAATCGCCTCGGCCACATCTCGGCTGACAAACCGGCCCAAGATATCGTGCAGCCACTCGCGCTCGCGCAGCCCGATCACCATTTGATTGTAAGCCTGGGCCAAAACGGCCAATTCATCCCTGGCATCCGCCTTGAATGGAGACGATTGCACGGTCCCGGCCAGACGGCGCACCGTTGGCGGCGCAGCCGGCGCGACGATCGCGCTGCCGATCATTTGGGTCACCAAGATGCCGCCCAGCACGGCAATGATCCCGGACAGGCCGAACAGATTGCGGCTTTCGTCCAAAAATTTCTCCACCGCCTCGCGCTTGACGGCGATGGTCAGCGCGCCCACTTGTTCGCCGTTTCGCCCCAACCGCAAGGGGGTGGCGATCACCCAAATGGCCTGGCCACGCCACGCCGCGTCTTTGATTTGCGTGCGCTGCGGCGCGTCCATCGACGTTCCGATCAACGCCAGTTGGTCAGAGAGAACCACCCGGCCGCCGGCATCGACCAGGGCCGAATAGGCCACGGTGGCGGCGTCGTTTTGCGCTTGCTCCATTGTCGCTTGCAACCGTCCCAGATCGAACGCGCCCGCGCCGGCAAAGAGGCGCTTGGGGTCGGCCCAGTCGGCCAGCGAAAACTCGGCGGGGCGTTCGCCAAACTGAGCCAGGCCGTCAGCGGCCGCCTGGCCGATCCACTCGACGGCAGCGAGCAAATTGCCCTTGAGCGCATCCTGGACATAGCGCCGCTCAATCGGCAGGGCGATGAGCTGCAACGCGCCGACCATCGCCGCCAGGCCGAGAACCAACATGAGCGTCAGCCCGTTGCGCGGTTGGCGTCCCGCGCGCTCAAAGCGCCTGATGAACAACCCGCCCAACCACCAACTGCATGCCAGACCGAGCGCCGCGATAATCGCCCCGGCGGCCAGCAGCGTGTTGCGCAGCCTGGACAAAAAGGTCTGAATTTCCGTGGCCTCGACCGTCAGGCGAACGGAACCGGCGATCGCCCCCGCGCGGTTGTGTACCGGCGCCCAGGCGTGGATTCGCCATTGCCCGTCCACCCGCTCAGAACGCGCCCCGGATGCGTCGGGTGGAGACAAGGGCGGGCAAGCGGCGCCGATCTTGGACAGGTCCAGTCCGAAAACCATCCTGTTGTCGCGATCGACGATCGACAGATCGACCAGCCCATGGGCGGTCATCTCTTTGACCAGCGTCTCGAAACGCAGCAGCATGTCGGCGTCTGCCTGGAATTGCCGGCCAGACTTGAGCGCGTCGAGGGTGAGCGTCTGGGCGTCCGGCGGCAGCCCCAGCTCGATCAACCCGGCGTCCAGGTTTACCAGGACGCGCAGCGCGTCGCGCGCCTGTTCTTCCATCCGCACCCGCGCGTGGACGACGATCACCGACACCAATCCAAGCAAAACGACGATCATCAACGCGCCTGCGCCCCACACGAAACGCGCGCGAAGGCTGCCGCCAAAGAAACCGGGCTTTTTTCGCCAAACTCGGCTTCTCGCGGATTCCATCGTTTCAATGGTCGCGCCGCGCAAAATGGCTCGCGCCGGAAACCAGGCGGCGATGGCGCTCAAGAACGGCGCTGCCGCGAGGCCGATCAACCCGTTGAGCGTTGCCGGGCGCAGCGAACGCCACGCGGCCTGAACCAGATCGATGTCGGGATAGCCCCAGTTGTTACCGCCGTGGGTGAGAACAAAGATGGCGCTAACCCCGGCCCCGGCGATCAGCCCGAACGCGCTGCCAAACAAGCCGATCAGCGCCGCTTCGCCGCACACCGTCGCCATCACCTGCTGCCGCGTCGCCCCGACGGCGCGGAACAGTCCCAACTCGCGCCGCCGCTCGGCGACGCTCATGACCATGGTGTTGATCATCCCCAGCGCCGCCGCCAGCACAGCAAGCACGAGCAGGCTGCTCATCAATTCCAGCACGCGGTCGGCGCCCTCGGCGACCGTATCGACGTTCTCTTGCCAGGCCAGCAGCCAGGCGTCGTCGCCATATTTTTCGTCGATGGCCCGCAAATCGGCCTCCAACGCCGCGTGGTCGGCATCCGGGTAGGGGAAAACAATCACCGACGTCGGCTCATCGAGGTCGAAATCGTCCTTGACCGCCGGGCTGATAAACGACACCGGGATCATGCCGGCGACCACCACGCCGGCGACCGTGCAATCCAGCGGGCCGTGATCGCTCTGGATCGTCAGCGTATCGCCCACGCCGGCGCTGTGGCGTTCCGCCGCCGCCGGGGCCAGCAGCAACCCGCAGCCGGCCTCCATGATCGGCAGCGCGGTCGCCAAATCCCCCTCGACAAAGGAGACGTTGCCCGGCACGGCGAGCACGTTCAAGTCGATCATGCTCGAAAAATAGCCGGGCACCAACAGTGCGCTGATCTCGGGGATCGCCAGCGGGTATTCGACCCCAACCTCGGCCCGCCCCGCGCACACCTGCCGCACCTCGGCGACGATTTCCGGCCTGACGCCGTCGATCATCCCGCCGGGGTTCATCACCCCCTGGGTGAAATCCGCCGCGCCGATGCTCCAGCCGGGCAGCAAACCGTTTTGCAACCGCTGCGCCTGGGCGTACTCGACCAGCTCTTTGCCCATGAAATTGAACACGCCGCTCACGGCGACGATGGTCATCACGCCGACGGCAAAGGTCAGTGCCGTCATCAGCGCGCGCCGGCGCGCCCGCCGCAAATTGTCGGCGATCAGGCGGCCGCTGGCTTTCCACAACCGGGCCAGCGGCGCGCGCAGCACCTGGCCCCACAGATCGATCAAGGCCGGCGCGGCCAGGAGCAGCGAGCCCAGCCAGGGCGCGACCAATATAAAGGGCAGCGCATAGTTCCACGGCTCAATCGTCCACCGGCCGGGCGGGGCCAGCAATAAATAGGTAAACAGCGCCAGCGAGATCGCCGCGCCGGCGACGCCTCGCCAGGTTTGCAGTCTGGCGCTTTCCGGTTTGCCGGTTTCCGTTTGCAGGGCGGCCAGCGGCGAAATGCGCGCGGCGCGGCGCGCGGGCAGCCACACCGAGAGCAAGGTGATCGACAAGCCCATCGCCAGGGCCAGCGCGATGCTTCCCGGCGACGTTCGCCCTTGGCCGACCTCGTACCCGGCCAGCTGCATGCCGAGCAGCACGCCGCGCCCCAACAACGGCCCGACGCCGGCGCCAAGCAGCGTTCCCGCTCCACCGACGACCATCGCCTCGAAAAGCGCCAACCACACTGTCTGCCGCCGGGTCATCCCCAGCGCGCGCAGCGCGCCAATCTGCCGCCGGCGCTGTGTGACCGCCATCCCAAAGGCGTTGAACATCAAGAATCCGGCGGCCAGCAAAATCATTGCCCCGGCGATGCCCAACCCCACGCCGACCATTTCGACCACAAAGGACACCGATTCCTGAATCGACACCTCGACCGCTGCCCGGATGCCCGCGTTGACGACGCCGGTGGCGACCACCGTCGCCGCGCCCAGGGCAATCGCCAACGCGGTCAGGGTCGTGCGCGTGCGATGTTGGCCCAGGTTGCGCAGAGCCAAGAAATACGCCGTTTTGGCCGGTTGGCGTCTGGTCGGGCGGCGCGCCGTTTCCAGCCCGTGCCGGGCGCGCATCGTCGCGATCGCCGAACCGCGCAGCAGCGACCGGCTGGGCCACCAGGCCGCGCCCGCTGCTATAAAGGGCATCGAAAATATTCCTATCGCACCGGAAAACAGCGCCGAGGGGATGCTCTCTGCCAGGCCCTGCCAGGGATCGAGTTCGACCATGCCAAAGGGAATGCCGCCCAGCGAAAGGCACATGATCGCCGTCAGCCCAACCCCGGCGATCAGCCCCACTGCGCCGCCGAGCAAGCCGATCAACGCCGCTTCGCCGCAGACCACGGTTGTCACCTGCCCCCGCGTCGCCCCGACCGAGCGCAGCAGGCCCAGTTCGCGCCGCCGCTCGGTCACGCTCATCATCGTCGTATTGATCACGCCCAACGCCGCCGCCAGGACGGCCAGGGTCAGCAGGCCGTTGGTGATCGCCTCCAACTGGTCGCTGGTGTCGATCGCGCCCTGGATTTCCTCTTGGGGCGTGGTCAGCCAGGCATCGTCGTGGCGCTCGGCCAGGGCGCGCAGGTCCGCTTCCAGGGACAAAAGATCGGCGCCGGGCGCCGGCCACACGATCAACGACGACGGCGGGCCATCGACGAACGCTTCCCTGGCCGCCAGCCCAATGATCGCCATCGACGCCATGTTGCCGTAGCCGATCCCGGCAATCGTACAGTTTACCGCGCCGTTTGGGCCATGGACGACGATCTCTGTTCCCACGCCGGCCTGGTTGCGCGCTGCCGCGTTCCGCGTGATCAACACCCCGCACCCCGACTGCATGATCGCTGCCGCGCTATCCCAGTCGCCCTCGACCAAGGTGTACACCCCCGGACGGCGCAGCCAGTCGATGTCGGTGATGAGCGAAGGAAAGCCCGGCATCGGCGAGCTGATTTCCAGCACCGAGACCATGTAAATCTCGGCCATCCGCGCCCGCCCCTCGATCAGCTGCGCCACGTCTTGCTGCACGGCGGGCGAAATCCGCGTCGCCGTGTTGCTAAACTCGTCGATCTGCGCCACTCCGCTGAGCCGGTCAAAGGGATAGATGAACCAACTGGCCTGGGACAGCGCGCCCTGCGCCACCGTTCTCATCAAGAATTCGTTGCTAAAGGTGAGAAACCCGTTCATCGTGCCGATCATGGCCAGACCCACGGCAAAGGTGAGCACGGTCAGCGCCACACGCCGCCGGTCGCGCCCCAAGTTGTCGGCGATCAGGCGGCCGGTGGCGCCCCACACGCGCGCCAGAGTAAACCGCGCGGCCCGCTGCGTCACGTCGATCAGCGACGGCAGGGCCAGCCCCAGCGCGGCCAGCCACGGTGCGGCCAACAGCAGGCACATGATCCATTCCAGCGGCGGATAATGCCCCGCCCACCGCCCCGGCGGGAACAGAATGAGGTAAATCAGCAACACAAGAGCAATGCCTGCGCCAATCCACGGTCGGAGCGCAGCGCGTCGCGTCCCGGCGGGCAACGATCTCTCTTGTCGCAAGGCCGTCATCGGCGAGAGGCGCGTCGCCCGCCGGGCCGGGATCATGACCGCAAGCAGCGTGATCCCCATGCCCATCGACACGGCCAAAATGACGCTGCCCGGGGTCACGCGGCCCTGCCCCACCTCGACGCCCAACAGTTCGATCAGGCGCAGCAGTCCCCAGCCCAGCAGCGGGCCGAGTGCCAGGCCGAGCGCCGTTCCCAACCCGCCGGTGATCGACGCTTCGGTCATCAATTGCCGTAACACCTGCCGCCGCGTCATCCCCAAGGCGCGCAGCATGCCGATCTGCCGGCGGCGCTGGGTCACGGCCATGGCAAAGGCGTTAAAGATCAGAAACCCCGCCGCGATCAAGATCACAAAGCCGACGGCGTTCAAGATCAGGCCCAGCATGTCGATGAACGAGGCCAGCAGATTCTCCTCGGCCTCCAGGTCGAGAATGCCCTCCGAAAACTGCCCGGCGGCGATGATGACCCCCACGCCCAGGGTCACGGCGATGGCGCTAAAGAACGTGCGCGCCGGGTGCTCGGTCAGGCTGCGCCAGGCCAGAGCATAGATCGAGGTCGAGAGCATTGGTTTGCGCATTCTGCGCCGTTGGCGAGACGCGGCGCGCCTGGCACGCAGGGTCAGCCGCTCGCTGCGCGTGGCGTCGATCACGTCCATCGCTGCCGCCTGCCTGGCCGGGTAATAAGCTGCCAGCCCGGCCGCCAGCGGGCCAAAAATCAGCGACAGCAAAGACGAGAACAGCAGATCGCGTCCATTGGTGCGCACAAAAATCCAAAATATCTCCCAATTGCTCCTGATTCCCACCGACTCGGTGCCGCCGGGCGTAAACACGACGATGAACAAGACAAACATGACCAGGCCGAGTCCTGCGGCGACCAGTGCGGCGAGCAAGCCGAGGGTGGCGCCCTCGGCGATGACGGCCTGGCGCACCTGCTTTTGCGTTGCCCCGACGGCGCGCAGCAGGGCAATTTCTTTGCCCCGCTCGGCGACATTGATAAACATTGTGTTGACCACGCCCAGCGAGGCGACGACCACGGCCAGCAGCAAAAAACCTTGCAGCAGGACTTGCAGTTGGTCGATCATTTTGAACATATCCCGGTAAAAGGCTTCTTGGACCTCGACCGCAGTCACATGTGCAAATGAATCCGTGATCTGGACCAATTCTCGCAGCACCACGTCGATTTTGGCCTCATCCCGGACAACCACGCCGTACCACGATGGCCGCTCGACGCCGAAATAGGTCTCGCCGTCGGCATAGGCCAAGGTGGTGAAACTGTGCCCGTTGCCGCCAATGCCGGCGACCGTGAACTCGACCGCACCGCGCAGTGTCTCAATCGCGATCGTATCGCCGACATGCACGCCCAGCCGTCCGGCGGTGATCGGTTGCAGCAGCACGGCGCGTCCACGCGCCATCCATTGTCGCGCATGTTCCGAGTCGCCCTCGAAAAAGTCGAAATTGCCGATCCGCAGATAGAGTTCGGGGTCGATGAACAGCCCAGGTGTGCCCGGATAGGGGCAGATTGGTGCGGGGATGCGCGCAAATCCGATGCGGAAAAACTCGAATTCGCCCGACTCGGCCAGTTGCTCGATCTGGGCGATCAAGGCCGGATCAAAGGCCGCCTCGACGGTCAGCAGTTCGGTCGAGTTTTGCACCGAGAGATCGCCCGATTCGATCAAGGACAGGATGTCGGGGCAGACCAAAATGTCCTCGTTGAACAGCCGTCCATAGCTGTGCAGCCCGCTTTTGAGTGTCGACAGCAGCAGGCCGCCGGTGGCAATGATCGTCGTCAGGGCGGCGATCAGCGCGCCGGTGGTGAGCACCGTGCGCAGTTTGTTGCGCGCCAGGTTGTCGGCGGCCAGCCGGCCGGCCGTGCCCAGCCAGCGCACCAGTGCGGGGCGGGCCAGCCGCGCCACCGGGTCGACCAGCGCGGGCAGCAGCAAAATGACGGCCGCGAGCATGAGCGCCACGCCAACGATGGTGATCCCGGCGGAGACGATAAAATCGGGCCGCCAGAATACGGCGAATCCCGATAGCCCAAGCAGAACCACGATCAACAGGCCGCTGCCCACGCGACCGCCATAGCGGATGTACCAGCCGCCGCTGTCGCCGCTGTGCAGCGGCCGGAGCGCCAGCATTGGCGAGAGGCGGCTGGCGCGCCAGGCCGGTTGCAGCGCGCCGACCAGGGTCATGCCCAATCCCACTGCCAGACTGAACAAGACGCCCCACCAGGGAACGGCAAAATAGGTTTCGTCGAGCACGCCGATCACCTGCATGACCACATAGGCCAGAACCGCGCCCACGACGACGCCCAATGCGCTGCCGACTGCGCCCAGCGCGCTCGCTTCGACCAGCACCTGGCCCAACACCTGGCGGCGGGTCATCCCCAGCGCGCGCAGCGCGCCGATCTCGCGCGTCCGCGCCGTGATCGACATGGCAAAGGCGTTGAGAATGACAAAGCCCGCCGCGAACAAAATGATCACGCCGACCATCGCCAGCCCGCCTTGCACGAGCAAGGCGTCAAACTGGACGTTTTCCGAGACCTCGGCGCGCGTGTGTTCCCCAGAGAGCGCGGTTGCGCCGTGGTTGGCGGCCGCGCCCATGATCGACGCGGCGAGGATCATGGCCACGCCGAGCGCGATCGCCAGCGTGGTCAATGCGCTGCGCAGGCTGTGCGCGCGCAGGTTGCGCCAGACAAAAGCAGACAAGGAACGCATTTCGACTTTTCCTTCGTACCCGGTCCAAGGTCGCGAGAAACAGATTTAACCAGGAGTTACGCGGTTCGAGTCATGGAGGAGGGAATCTCTTCTTGTATGTCAAATTCAAGCCACGAGATTCTTCACTGCGCCGCCTGCGGCGGCTGGCTCAGAATGACACAGATTACCCAAGTCTCGTTCTATTACTAGAACCTCACCGCGTAACTCTTGATTCAACGCAGGGGCGCCAAGATGCGACGTTAACCTGGTTTTTGGGCGGGACGAGATCAGGCCTCGGAATGGGGATTCCGAGGCTGCGGATTGCGGCGGAATCCCCATTCTGTGGCGGCGTTTGGGGTTATTTGAGGGTGATGGTAAAGTAGCGTCCTGATTCGAGGAATGTGATCTTGTCCTCGCGGGCCAGCCAGCCCAGCGCGGCGGCCAGGCCAAAGTCGTCGATGCCATCGAGACCTTTTTTGATCTGCGCGCGGCTCGATTCCCCGTTTTCGGCGAGATAGCCCCATACCTGACCGGCCATTGCGCCAATTTGCTCGATATTCATTGTAAATATACCTCCTTTGCTGAAGCGATTGGTGAAACTGTTGCCGGGTTTTCTCGATGGATCCATTATACCGTATGTGTCCCGTTCAGACAACCCAATTTGGATGGGGGGTATTTCAAATGGTTTGGGCGGCTGTGGCATAGCCTTCCGTGGTCTGTGCTCCAATTCGAGCCACGAGATTCTTCACTGCGCCGCCTGCGGCGGCTGGCTCAGAATGACACAGA
>CAYZYE010000105.1:0-13267 GCA_964481205.1 uncultured Anaerolineae bacterium
CCTCGACGAAACTCGCTTGACATCGGATTTGTAATACGCTATAGTACATATAATCACTCTCAGGTGGGGAAAAAAGGCTTGTTTCACATCACTTGTTGACTCGTTTCAAAGGCGGCACAGTATGGCCAGACTATCCACGGGCAAACAACTTCCGGGCAAACTCTTTGTCGTTGAGGGAATAGACGGATCGGGCAAAAGCACCCAACTCGATCTGCTGCGCAAGTGGCTGATCGGCGAGGGCTATTGCGTGGCCTTTAGCGAGTGGAACTCGTCGCCGATTGTGCGCACCACCACGCGCCGGGGCAAAAAAAAGCGGCTCCTCTCGCCAACCACATTCAGCCTGATCCACGCCGCCGATTTTGCCGACCGCATGGAGCGGCAGATGCTGCCCGCGCTCAAAGCCGGGGCGATCGTGCTCGCCGACCGGTACATGTACACGGCGTTTGCCCGAGACGTGGCGCGCGGCGTACACCCACAGTGGGTGCGCGGGCTGTACGCCTTTTCCGTCCAGCCGACGGTGGGCTTTTATTTCTGCGTGCCCCTCCAAGAATCCTTGCGCCGCATCTTGCACGGCCGCCCGCAGCTCAAATACTATGAAGCAGGCCTCGACCTGGGGCAAAGCAGTGACCCTTATGAGAGTTTTTCCTTGTTCCAGGGACGAATTCTCCAGGAATATGACAAAATCGTCGACGAGTTTGGCCTGACCGTGATCGACGCCACCCTGCCCCTGACCGAGCAGCAAGAGATCATCCGCGAGATCGTCGCCCCACACCTCAAAGGCGCGCTCAAGGCTGAACTCAGCGCCTGGCGAGACGCGCTGACCAAAGAACAACTGTATGGCCGCTACCTCAAAGAGATCGGCTCAGAAAGGCAGCAACTATGACGCAGGTCGATTTTTACGGCTATGGCTTGCCGGGGGTGCAGAAAAAATACCTGCCGGGGCGCCTGATCGTTTTGGAAGGCACCGATGGCGTGGGGCGCTCGACCCAGGTTGCGCTGCTGCGAGAATGGCTGGAATCCAAAGGCTATGCCGTCGCCTCCAGCGGCTTGAAACGCTCTACTCTGGCCGGCAAAGGGCTAGAGTTGGCCCAAGAAGGCAACGTGTTGGGCGAAATGACCAATGCCCTATTTTATGCCACCGACCTCGCCGACCGGCTGGAAAGAGAGATCATTCCCGCTTTGCGCGCCGGGTTCGTGGTGCTCACCGACCGGTATATTTATTCGATCTTGTGCCGCGCCCTGGTGCGGGGCATCGACCGCAAGTGGGCGTACAATGCCTTTGGCTTTGCTTTGGTCCCAGACCGGGTCTTTTACCTGCGCACCGACCTCAACCACCTGATTCCGCGCGTGCTCAACGCGCGCGGGTTCGATTACTGGGAGTCGGGCATGGATTTTTTGCACAACGGCGGCTATTACGAAAACTATATCGAGTACCAGAGCCGCGTCATTGCTCAATTTGACAGTATGGTTCAAGAATTTGGCTTTTATACCGTCGACGCGACGCGCAACGTCCACGACGTATTCATCGACCTCCGCAGCGGGATCAAAAAACTGACCAAGGGAATGAAACCCAGCTCACCCAAAATGCCGGGAAAATAAGTACACAACGAGGTGTTTTATGAATCCAATCGAATACGCCCAAAACAACCGCCCCCTGTTTCTTGCCGAACTGACCGAGTTTTTGCGCATCCCCAGCATCAGCACCCAGGCCGAACACCAGGCAGACATCCAGCGCGCTGCGACGTGGTTAAAAGAACAGTTGCTGTCCATCGGCTTTGATCAGGCCACAATAATGCCCACCGCCGGGCATCCGGTGGTCTATGGCGAGTGGCTGGCAGCCGGAAAAAGCGCGCCGACGATCCTCATCTATGGTCACTATGACGTCCAACCGCCCGACCCGTTGGAACTGTGGCGCTCGCCGCCCTTTGAACCAACCATCGTCGATGGCGATATTGTGGCCCGAGGCGCGTCGGACGACAAGGGACAATTGTTTACCCATCTCAAAGCTCTGGAATCGATCGCGCGCACGATCGGGGCGCCGCCGGTCAACATCAAGTGCATCCTGGAAGGCGAAGAAGAGATGGGCAGCCCCAGCTTGCAGCCCTTTATCCAAGACCATGCCGCCCTGCTCGCCGCCGATGTGGCAATCATTTCCGACACCCACATTTTGGGCAAAAACATGCCCTCGATCGTCTATGCACTGCGCGGTCTGGCCTATATTCAAGTCGAGGTCGCCGGCCCCGATCACGACCTGCACTCTGGCGTGTACGGCGGCGCGGTGCATAACCCCATCCACGCCTTGTGCGAAATGATCGCCGGGCTGCACGATGAACACGGGCGAGTCGCCATCCCCGGCTTTTATGACCGCGTGCGCCCACTGGGGGATCAGGAACGCACCGAGTTGGCAAAGATTCCCTTTGATCGACAGGCATGGCAAGCCCAGGCCGGGGTCGAGCGCGACTGGGGCGAAGCAGCGTACACGATCATTGAGCGGACCACCGGCCGCCCCACATTGGATGTGAACGGCATCTGGGGCGGTTACACGGGAGCGGGCGCAAAAACGGTGCTGCCCAGCAAAGCCTTTGCCAAAATTTCGATGCGCCTGGTGCCCGATCAACGGCCAGACGAGATCGCGCAATGTATCACCCGCCATTTGCTCGACCTGACCCCGCCCACCGTCCAGGTGCGAGTGAAAACGTTGCACGGCGGCGAGAGCGCCATCGTGCGCCGCGACAGCCCGGCGATGCAAGCCGCATTTCGCGCTTATGCCACATCCTTTGGCCGGGAACCCATCTTTGTGCGCGAAGGCGGCTCGTTGCCCGTCGTAGCAACTTTGCAACAAGTGCTGGGCATCGACACGATCTTGATGGGCTTTGGCCTGCCCGACGATCGTCTGCATTCGCCAAACGAAAAATTCCACCTCGCCAACTTTTACCGGGGCATCGAAACCTCGATTCACTTTCTCGAGTTCCTGGTCTGACTCTTGGGGGGATCGGAGCGTTGGTATGTTCAATCCGCAAAGGCTGGTCATCGACCACTTTGTCCAAGAACTGAAAAATGCCTACCAACAAGTGTACGGCGAATTGGAACCGCACATTGGCAGCATTGCGGCCTGGACGGCGCGCATTGTTCTCGAAAACATTGCCAACTCGGACGCACTGTACCACAACGTCGAGCACACGATCATGGTCACACAGGTCGGGCAGTCGATCATCAAGGGAAAACACTTGTGCGAAGGCGGCATCTTTCCGCGAGACTGGCTGCAATTTACGATGGCGTTATTGTGTCACGACATTGGCTATGTGCGGGGAATATGCCGCGCCGATTGCGGCGACGTCTTTGCCACCGGCATCGGCGACAAGACGGTGCAGATCGCGCACGGCGGCACCGATGTGGCCATGACCCCCTACCACGTCGATCGCAGCAAACGCTTTGTGTTGGAACGCTTTGGCGGCGACTTGATGACCGATGTCGACGCCGAACGGATCGCCTCGTACATTGAGATGAGCCGCTTTCCGCCGCCCGATAACGAGGCCTACCAGGACACCAAAGACTTGTCGGGGCTGCTGCGCGCCGCGGATTTTATCGGCCAGCTGGGCGACCCAAACTATTTGCGCAAAATCCCGGCCTTGTTTTACGAGTTTGAGGAACTGGGCGTAAACGAACAGCAAGGCTATCGCACCCCCGGCGATATGCGCAAGCGATACGCGCGCTTTTATTGGGACGTGATCGACGATTATATCCATGACGCGCTCTATTATCTGCGCCGCACACAAGAGGGAAAAATCTGGGTGTTCAACCTGTACGCGCACGTATTCGAGATCGAGCACGAGGCCTAGAAACAATACGGTTCAGTTAAGGACAGCCAGCGATCCCGCCAAATGTTTTTCAAATGAAACACACCCATTTCAAATTCAAGCCACGAGATTCTTCACTGCGCCGCCTGCGGCGGCTGGCTCAGAATGACAGACTACCCAAGTCTCATTCTAGTCCAGAACCTAACCGCGTAACTCTTGTAATATTTTGTTTTTCAGCGATCTCCAAGTTCGGATTGCTCATCATCCGGGAGATCAAACCGAGTGGTTACGATTCCAAGTTTAGGAGAAACTGATGAAATACGGTGTATGCACAGATCCAAAAAACGCGCCGGCGTTGGCTCAAGCCGGGTTCGATTTTATCGAATTGCACACGCAAAATCACTTGAAAACCCAAGAGGATGAGAGCGTTTTTGCGCCAGAATTGGAGCGAATTCGCGCTTCGGCGCTGCCCTGCGAAGCGGCAAACTGTTTTGTGCCCGGCAGTCTCAAAATCACCGGGCCGGAGGTCGATATGGACACGCTGGCCGCCTATGTCGACGTCGCCTGCCGGCGCGCCAATCGCGCCGGCATTCAGACCATCGTCTTTGGCTCCGGCGGCGCGCGTCGCATTCCAGAGGGGTTCGATCGCGACGCAGCATGGAAACAGCTGCTCGAATTTGGCAAAATGCTTGGCCCGGTGGCGTTCAAGTACGGAGTAATGATCGTCGTCGAACCGCTCAACCGGCGCGAATGCAACGTCTTTAACACCGTTGGCGAATCCGCCGAGTACGTCCGCCAGGTCGATCACCCGCACGTCCGCCTGCTGGTCGACGCCTATCATTGGGCGCTCGACGACAACAGCGATGACGACCTCGTCGCCAGCGCGCCGCTGATCCGGCACGCCCACATCGCCACATATCGCTCGCGTTTTGCCCCCGGACGGGAAGCGTGCGACTGGGCCAAATTTTTCGATGCGCTCAAACGGGGCGGCTATGACGGGCGGCTCTCGATTGAGGGCAAATGGGGCGATATGGAACAAGAGGCCGTCCAGGCATTGCAAGTGCTGAAAACATTCGCCCAGGCGGCAGGGTACTGACTCGCACCGGGGCCGGCGCGCAAAACCTATTTTGGCCTTTTCCGGCAGTTACAACACTCCCTCCCGGAGGCTTGGAGCGTTTCCAGAAAAATAACAGGAGCGTGCTGAAAAAACCTCGCGCACCCGCCAACCGCAGAGAACGCAAAGAAAACACCGAATAGCACCGCAAATATTCGCAAATACAAGCTAATCTCTGCGCCCTTGGTTAATCTTGACTTTTTCAGCGGTCTCCTGGCCCACGCTGCTCTCGCCGGATTTGGCAATCCAAGCCGAGCAGTTTGGGATAATTTAATTCTGGAACTCGCTTGATGATAACCTCCGAGAGGGTAGGCTGAATGGTTACCACAAACACAAGACAATCTCGACGTCCTCGCGGTTCACCTCTGGTCTGTCAGCGGCCTCCTAGATTTCGTCGTCATCCCACTCTTCATCATCATCCCACTCTTCGTCATCATCCCACTCTTCGTCGTCATCCCAACCCCCATACTGCGGTGGCATTTTGCCATGCCGCTCGATCACGCAGGGGCAGCGGCCCGACGGCGGATCGGTGTCGGTGAAAAGCAGCTGCACATCAAAACGGTGTTCGTCGCCATAATCATAAAGATAAAGCCAGTGTTGTTTCAGACGCAGCGGGAGGTGCTGCAAGCGGATCTTGGGCGATCCGCGTGCCTTGGAGTCTTGTGAATACTCGGTTTCATGGTCCCACGCCTCTCCGCTGAGATAAAAGGAATACAAGTGATCGAAATCAAAGTCGGCCGCGTGCAAAATGGCGCGGTGCAGGTCAGACAGCGACTGATCGCCGCGCATCTCGATCACAAACCAGACATCCGGCGCGCGCAGACAAGTCACCTTGAAACGCATAGTCTGCGGCAGCGCAACCCGGGCCGCCGCCGAGGGCTTGACATCTGCCGCCGGGCGCAACTCGGACGATTGGCGCAACGCATCCAACGTCTGGTTATTCCAGGCCGTATTGATGTTTTCGACCAGGCAAACGTCGACCCCGTAGCGATCGAGGGCCTGTGCGGCCTGAATCGCCGATGATTTGAGGCCGCGCAAGGCGGCGTCAAACTCGCCGGCGTCGATCAAGCCGAGACGCGCCACAAAGTGCAGGTAAGCGGGCAACAGTTCCCACAACACGCCGCCCCGGTATGGCTGCATGTCAAACAGGCCAAATTCTTTGACAAAGAAGTGATCGACGACGCCCGGCGAGGGCACCAGAAGCGTGTCCCAGGCGCGTCGTTTGCGGCGGCGTTTGGACAAACGTCTGGCGTTTTCGGCCGCATCGAGGTGGACCAGCACAAAGTGCCGGTGCAACGCCGCCTCCAATTTGTCGCGCATCAGTTCGCCCCGGCTCAAGGGAATGCCGGCGCGGTGCAAGCTGCCGACGAATTCAATCAGCAGATAGGCCATCCGTTCATGCCACAGCTCGGCGTCGACAGTCTCGGCAAAGTCCTTCGGCTGCCAGGACGAAAGCGTGGTCAGGTGAGTAAAAGTCACGTCTAACCACTCGGCGTCGAAATCGCCGTGGCGGCTCAAGGCGCTGACAAGCTGCGGGTCGTCGATGCGCGGCGCGTCGGCACTCGCCAGGTAATCGAAAAGGGTCAATTTCATCATTGTGCCCAAAAATTCGTCGATCGCCCAGCCAAAAATAGTCTCCGATTGCGAGATCCGTGGCCACGCGCGCTCCATCGCGTCTAGCAACGGGCGAGTCTGACCATGGTACATCAACATCTCGATAACCTTGGCAAAATGCTCGTAATCCCGGTCGGGCATTTGAGACAAATCGTCCAACAGGGGCGGCAGGTCCGACCAGCGCTGGTCGACGAGCACGTCTTGAATCAAATCGTATACATAGTACCCCTGGCTCGACCGGTAAACATCGGGCAGGACGCGCTTCAAGTCCCCGACCAATGCGGCAAACTGCGCCCGCGTCCCGGCATTGTGTCGCGCATCGGCGTCATCGCGGATTTCAGAGAGCATTTCAAACGCCCACTCGTCGTCCAATTGACCGTCTTGCAGCACTTGACGGAATGACGCTATTTTTTCGTCGGGGTTGGCTTGCTCAAAGCAACACCACTCCTGGTCGCCAAATGATCCGTCCAGAATGTCCTCGATCTGGTCCGGGGTTGACAAAAGGGCGTCGTCCACCGGCGCAGCAGGCCGAGAAGCCGCGTGCGCCTCTTTTTGATCCTGACGCAGGTGACAGCGCTTGTATTTCTTGCCGCTGCCGCACCAACAGGGATCGTTACGTCCAAGTTTAGGTGACATTTTGACTCCTTGAATTTTCAGGCCAGTGATAAATTCGGCCCCAAATCGCAAAGGGGAAACTGATTTGCGGGAATTGTAGCACAGTCGCCGGTATTCGTCAATCATATTCTGCGTCGAGGGTGCATTTGCCGGTGATCGGCGGCGGTTGACAAATTTGCCAATATGTGGCATCCTATACCCTGATCTGGATAAACCAGGAAAACACAGGCTCTGATCAAGGATAACAAAATGAAACGAAAAATCAGAACGATCAAATTTATTCCATTGCTCGTCGCCATCGTCTTGCTCGCGGCCGGGACGGCCCACGCGCAAGAGGCGATCACGGTTACGGCGAACAATCACGAACACGTCTTTCGCCAATCCATGACCTTTCGTCTCGAGGCCACAAGCAGCGCCAAGATCGATTCGGTCAAACTGTTTTATCGCGTGTCGGGGCAGACCTCGGCCAACAAGGTCGATCTCGAGTTCGATCCCGCCAAGACGGTGTCGGTTGAGCACACCGAGGATATGGCCGATGAGAAAAACTATCAGCCGCCAATGGTCGAGTTCACCTATTGGTGGATCATTACCGACGAAAGCGGAAATCGGCTCAAGACCGGGCAAACCTCGTTTGTATACGAGGACACAAACTATACCTGGCAGGTGTTGTCCGATGATCTGATCCGCCTGTACTGGCACGATCAGGACGATGCCTTTGGACAACACTTTTTCAACCTGGCCACCGAAACGGCGGCCGCGCTGCGCGACGAATTTGGCGTCGTCACGCCCCGGCCGGCGCAGATCGTGATCTATAACTCGCACGAAGAGCTGATGGCCGTGCTGCAAGAGGCCAGTTCAGAGTGGACTGGGGCGGTCACTTTTGGCGAGACCGGCTGCATCGCCATTGGGCTAGGCTCAATGGACTGGATGGACCGGGTGGTGCCGCACGAGTTGACCCACGCCACGTTGTACATGATCACCAAACCGCCTTTTGGCGACATCCCACGTTGGCTGCATGAAGGGCTGGCGATGCGCAGCGAAGGCGGAATGAGCGGCGAAGAGCGCGCGGCGTTGGCCGACGCGATCAAGAACGATACGATCATTTCGCTGCGTGTGCTCAACAGCGCGTTCCCCGACGCGCGAGAGCGCGCCATTCTCTCTTATGCCGAGAGCAACAGTTTGATCATGTTTATCATTGATGCGTATGGCACGGCCAAGTTGGGCGAGTTGGTCAGCGTTTTTGCCCAGGGCGCGCATTATGACGATGCCATGCGCGAGGTCTTTGGCGTCGATATGGATGGCATAGAAGACCTGTGGCGAGAACACATCGGCGCGCCGCCCAGACAGGGACACACCCGCGCCACGCCGGCGCCCAGCCCCACGGCGACGAGCACATCGATCGCCACCCCAACCGTCGAACCATCGCCCACCAAAGAGAGCGCAACGCCGCTGCCCACCGCAACGAGCGCCGCCGTCGAGGCAACGGCCAGCCCGACGGTTCAACCAACGCCAACATTGCCGCCGCCCACACCTGCGCCCGAACGCAGTGGGCCGTGTCTGGGCGCCGGCGCAGGCATCGCGCTCCTGGCCTTGTTTATCATCTTTCGGGCGCGTTCTGTTGACACTTGAGCGAAAAATGTTATAATTGCCCGCCGGGTCATACCGGTAGATCAGTGATCGATCATTGGTGATAGAAAGGATACCCATATTGACTAAAATACATCGTTTATTCTTGATCAGCGTATTGACCGTCGCCGTGTTACTGTTGCTCAGAGGCAGCGCCCATGATCTGGTTAAAGCGCAAGCCTCCCAAGACCACAAGTGCTTTTTCCCGTATATTTTCAAGCCAGAAACCGTCCATCTGGATGACTTTGCCGATCAAGACCCTCAGTGGTCGATGCTGAATATGCAGCCCACGGCCAGCGACACATTCTGCCGGCACGAGAGGCGGCTTTTTTACTGCGAGATCAGAGACAACGCCGATCGATACGTAATGTACCCGGGATGGCGTCCGCTCGGCGATTTCAAACTCGAAGTCAACGCCCGCTTTGACCGCCCCTACCGGCGCGACCCGCCGGCCTTTCAAACGCGCAACGGGCTGGGCCTGATCTTTGGCGCAAGCGACGATTGGCGGCAACAATACGCCTACATGTTGGGCTATTGGGGCGAGCAACATGCCTGGGCGTTTCTTCGTTACGACGGCCAAACCGCAGAAGGCAAAGACATCAAAACCGCCCTCTCCCCATACGGCGGCGCGCCGAACTATGTCTATGGTTACGATTCCTGGAATCACTTGATGATTATCCGACGCGGCGACATGATCATCCTGTACTGCAACGGCATTCGGATGCCCATGCCACCACCGCATTATACGTATATTATGGATGGCACATACGGCACCAATCGCCTGATCGGCCTGACCATTACTTCCTGGGAAGCCAGTTTTGAAAAAATCGAGTTTGATAATTTCAAATACACGCCATTGAGTATGCCGTACTGAACCACTGCGTTTTTATAGTTATATGTACGCTATCTTGACAGATGCCGTACACCACAGGCAAACCTTCTCGAAACCGGCAGTTCGAGAAGGTTTGTTGCAAGATCGGGATTAAAATATGGGCACAAGCCCACATCGAGAGAAAGGATGAACGAGAATGAAAGCACAATTGAAATCAGGCCGGATGATGGTCGCGTTTGCGTGCGCGGGATTGGGTGTTTTGCTGCTGGTCTTGATGCTGCACAGCACCCAGTCGCAAGTACAAGCCGGAGCCATTCAAATCCCGGCGCAAAAGAGCAGCGGGTGGATCACCGTTTTGACCGACACGTTTGACGGATCGGCAGTTGGCGTGCCCAGGACGATCGCATCAAACGGCGGTTATATGTGGGGACGGGTGATCACCCCAAGCCAGGACTTGACCGACACATTGTGGTGCGTGCAAGGCGGGTTGGGCGCGTCTTTGCGCGCCGGCATCGACACATACACCGACAACATGTCGACAACCGTGACCTATGGGCCGCTCAATCTCAAAGCGCGCCAGGCCGAACTCGCGTTTTCATATTGGATTTCGACCGCGGCCGGCGACGGGCTGAAATGGGGCTACTCGACGGACGGCACCGTTTTTACATACACCGCGGTCACGCCGGCGACGATGGCCGAATGGCACACGATGGTCCTGGATCACGCGCTGGACAATGCGCTCGGTTCCGGGACCGTCTATCTGCGTTTTCTGTTTTACAGCGATAACGACGGTCAGGTGTCGCAAGGCGTGTTCCTGGACAACGTCCAGATTCGCGTGACCGAAGAGATCACGGCGTCGTTCAGCGCCAGTACACCCGGCTGTCTGGGAAACAGCACCGCGTTTAACAGCACCAGCGCGGCAACCAGCGGGATTGCGCTCGTCGAATGGGCGTTCGAGCAAGGCAGTTATGGCACTGGCAATACGGCCCAACATACTTTTTCCCGGGCCGGGACGCATACCGTGTGGATGACGGCGACCAGTACACTTGGCAGCAAAGATGTGGTCTCGATGCCCGTGTCGATCGAATACGTCCAGGCCAAGATCGACGTCGTTCCCCTCCACAGCGGAGACGTGATCTGCCGGGATGTACAAACGACGTTCAGCGACGCGAGCATTGTCACCGGCACCTTTGCTTCTCGGCTGTGGCACTTTGACGACGACAACAGCACGGCCACGACATACAGCGTTTTCCACACCTTTAGCACGCTGGGATGGCAACGGGTTACACTAAACGTCGCCACGTCAGCCGGCTGTGTAGACGTGGGTACCGTTGACTTGAACGTGGTCGAGCCGCCGACGGCTCAGCTCATCGCCAATACCGGTCAAACGGAAACCGGTGCCACCAATTATTTCACCGACACCGGCAGCGGGGCGACGACGTGGGTGTGGGACTTTGACGACGGCGTGGTTGTGACCACCACCCAGCCGTCGGTAAAGCATGTATACACGATGGGCGGGCCAAAAACCATAGTGCTTACCGCCATCGCCAGTTCCGGCTGCGCCAGCGTCTCATCCGTATCGCTCCAGGTGACGGCCAAGGTGTACCTGCCACTGTCGTATCGAAGCCGTTTTTTTGGCTATCGCTACAGCGACGATTTCAGCAGTTGGAGCAGCGGCTGGCCCGGCGGCTCACACATCACTCGTAACCCAGACGGGACGGCCAGCGACGATTTTTATTTTGGCTACAAAACAGCTTCGCCAGCTCCAAACGGCAACTATCGCTCCGATGGCCGGATCTATCACATCAGGGCGCACGATGATGGCGATCACGTCTTTGTCACCGGGCCGCAAAAGAAAGCGTTTGTGCTGCAAAACTTTGTGTATCAAAGCGCGGCGCGGACGGTGTCGGGGAAACGGCGCGGCGACGAATACGGCATCTTGATCAGCCCGGTGCCGCTCGATCCTGCCAACCCCAACAGCCATGGGCAACCGGTCTACACGTTGCAAATGAGACTACTCAAAGATACAAGGAATTGGGTATTTAAGAAATGGACGATTGCCAATACGCACAATCACCCTGCTACAGAACTGGCCAAAGGCACGACAAGAACCCATCTTACGCTCCGCACCGGCTGGTTCAATGCCTTCAAATTTGAACGTGTCGGCAACACACTCTATTGCTACATCCACGGCGCCGAATCATGGGGCAAGTGGAAACGGATCGCGTCGCGCGATCTGACCAAAGACTTTGCCAAGGTGCCGGATAAATTTTACGTCGGCTTTTACGTTGCCCATACCAAACCGTACTCGTATGATTTCGAGGCCCAGTTTGACAACGTTAAAGCGATCTCGACCCCCCGGTAGCACCCTTGCAGGTGGCTTGTGGGCGGTTAAAACAAATGTCAGGGGCGCCGGTCTGGCGTCCCTGACACCTGGCCCCGATATAACACCTCAGTTCAACAACCGCTTGACCCACGGATACTCGTACAAATCGTCCAGTCCCAGCAAGGTTTCCACCGATAATTTTTCACGTTTGCCGGCGTGGCGAACGACGGCCCTGGCGTGCGGAACGATCAGGTCGGTCAGACACCGTACCGATGTTTCCAACTCGATTTTGGCCCCGCTCTCGGCTTTTTCCAACGGAATGTCACACGTCTGAAGGCTGTCTATGGATAGGTCAATGTCGCGCGAATTTTCGGCGCACTTGATTGCGTCTATGACAATGGTGCGCGCCAAGTGATTGGTCACGCGGACCACGCCTTCAAGCTGTTGAATCTGAATGGACGACGGCCCCAAGTCCTGGCGGTTTTTGAGGTACAGATGAGTGGGCACCTGGATTTTGACGTTGAGCAATTCGATGAACCTGGCCGTGTATTCTTTGAGAATGCCATATTCCTCTTCGATTCGATCCCCTCGCAGGATCTCGAGAACGACATACTGGCCGATATAGTGTTCCAGAATGGGATCGTAGGTCTTTCTCAAGGCGCCCAACAGTTGTGCGCCGCCCGCGGTCAGCTCTTTGTGCTTGCTCAACACCGCGTTTTGGGGCTTTTGCGCCGCGCGCGCCGACAGAACAGCGTTTAGCGCCTGGACAAGCGCGTCTTTGAAGGTGCTGAGCATGTTGCGCAGCGCCCGCGCCGTCGTCCTGAATATCGAGGGCCGATACGTGCATTGAATGTCACGCGCACGCAGCTGTTGTTTTTTGCGTGACTGGTCATCGTGCAAACGATAAAAGGCCTGCACGCTTTCCAGCTCGTTGTTGTACAAAATGTACGAGTTTTCGACATGCCCTTGTGTGTCGCGGTGCGATTGTGGATAAATCAGTTCTATGCCCGTGCCATAGATTTTGGCCGTTCCCCAAATGATCTCGCCGTCGTCTCGCTCGACGGTCACTAAAAATCCATCCAGGTCGGCGATACAGCGATCTTGGGCGCGCGCGCGAACATAAAAGCCGACAACAGAGGTAAAAATGATCGCCAAGATAGATACATTGACGGCATTGCTCAAGATATTACCCAACAGTTCTGACATAACCTGCTTCCTCTGCCAATATTGCGTCTATTGAAAAAAGGCCCTAGATCGATTGTACCACAAAATGCCAGGCTAGCCACCATACAGTTTTGTTCGGCAACCTACACAAACGGGTTTTTCTGGCAAGGGGCCAGCCC
>CAYZYE010000106.1:0-13249 GCA_964481205.1 uncultured Anaerolineae bacterium
ACACCCCCAATTGATTTTGCGCCGGCCAAAGTCAAATGTGTAGGGTGGCTAGATTGGGCAATCCAGGCCGAGCAGGCTGGGATAATTTGACTTTTGGAACTTTTATGGATTCAACGTCTGGCCGCTGGGCCAGGTATGGCGTTGAAATGCCTGGGGCGCCAGATCGCTGCCCACGACACAATTCCGCCCGATCGTCATTTTGGGTGGAATGACCGAATTTTTGCCAATCAGAGTAATGCCGGTGTTCAGACGTGGATCCGCCTCGTTGGCGACGTGCAAATCATCGCCATAGCCAATTCTCGACCGCGCGCCGACGCGCACGTTTTTGTCAATGATCGCGCGGTCGATATAGGCCATCTCGTCGATCAGCACATCGGCCATGATGATTGAATTGCGCACCAGCGCCCCTTGCCGGACATGCACGCCGGGCGAGAGCACCGAATACTCGACCGCGCCCTCGATTATGCAGCCATCGGAGAGCAAACTGTGCCCGATCGACGCGCCGGTGCGGATGTTGACCGGCGGGCGTTCTTGGCTGCGCGTATGGACAATCCACTCGCGGTCCAAGAGGTCGAGCAGCGGATGTTCTTCCAACAGATCCATGTGCGCTTCCCAATAGGCCTGCACCGTGCCCACATCGACCCAGTAGCGCTCAAAGGGATAACAAAACACGCGATAGCCTTGGGCCACCATCTTGGGCAGCACGTCTTGGCCAAAGTCGCACGTCGATTTGGGATCATCGGCTTCTTGTTGCAACAACTGTACCATTATTTGTGTGTCAAAGACATAGATGCCCATCGAGGCCAGGTTGTTTTGGGGCTGTGCGGGCTTTTCCTCAAATTCGACGACGCGCCCCGCGCCCTGCGCGTCCGTTACCAGGATGCCATAGCGCGAGGCTTCGGCTATGGGCACGCGAATCACGCCCACGGTCAGGTCGGCCTGGGTTTCCTCGTGATAACGCAACAAGGGGTGATAGTCCATTTTGTAGACATGATCGCCCGACAAAACCAGCGTCATTTGTGGGTGATGATGCTGGACGAAATCCAGGTTTTGGTAAATTGCATCGGCTGTGCCGCGATACCAGGGCTGGCGTCCCGCTGCGATCTGATAAGGCTGCAATAGTGTCACCCCGCCGTGCATCCGGTCCAAGTCCCAGGGGCCACCGGTGCGGATGTGATCGTTCAACGATCGCGGCCGGTATTGGGTCAAAATGCCGACATTGGTGATGCCCGAATTGACACAGTTGGACAGCGTAAAGTCAATGATCCGGTACTTGCCGGCAAAGGGCACCGCCGGTTTGGCTCGCTTTTGCGAAAGAATGCTCAATCGCGTTCCCTGCCCGCCGGCCAAAATCATTGCCAGGACGTTCATCATTGTCGCTCTCTCCGATCTTGCGTCAATGCAGCAATCACCTCAACCCGGGGAGCAGGTAATCCCGGGCGACCACCTGCCAGCTCATCTTTTGACTCAGCGTATAGCCTGCCTGAAGCAGCTTTTGCGCCGCCGCCTCGTCTTGCGGCAGCCGTTCGATGATCTGCTGCGCGACGGCGGCCGCTTGCGCCGTTTCGATCTGGTCGCGCCGCGCCCGGTCGATCGCCAACGCCGCATCGACGCCCGGCTCCAGATCGCCGGCCTCGACATAGTCGGCCACGATCACGTTTGCGCGTTCATCTTGGGCGCCGCTCACGCGATCGACAAAGCCCACGCAGCCGCACACGTTCGACACCACGCACAATGCGCCAAAACTGAGCGGTTCTAACTGCGCGATACCGAACGGCTCATACACACTCTGCCCAAACTCGACATCTGTGCCCCGCCGAATGTCGGCAAAGTGCATGTTGCCGGGCATCCGCTCGCCGCAGCGGTCCCGGCTCCAGCCAAACTGGTTGATCAGGACGATCTGGATGGCTCGCGCCGTGCGATTGAACTGCTCGATCGCCCGGTAAAAGGGGATTTCGTGCGCAACCAGGTCCGGCGCGTCAACGCCGTCGACGCGCATTGTTCCTTCTCGATGGACAACCGGCCAACCATACTCGGTTTCCATTGCAAAAATGGCCCTGGCCGGGCGGCCGATCGGAATTACGCTGGACAGGACAAACAGCACGGCGCGCGCGCGCCGCGCGGCCAACAGTTCGTCGAGTTGTTCGATCACGCGCAAGTCGCGCCACAGCCCTTTGGAAGGGACAAAGCGCGTGACATGGGTAAACACGTAATCTGGGCGATACCCAAGTAAATTAAAGCAGTATTGCGTTAGTTTGGCCTTGGATGCTCTTTTTTCTTGCAGCGTTATTTTGGCGTTGGGCACGCCATTGTAAACCAGGTCGATCTCGGCCTGCGCCCAGTCGGGGCCGAGAAAGCGCATCTCTTGCACCACGCGGTCGCCCACGGCCAGGATGTGGTCGCAGTGGGCGGCGACCGGGCGAATCAACCCGTGTTTGAAAAAGAAAGCCTGGTCGCCAAACACATCTTCCAGGTAACGCCCGGCTTGTTGTGCGCGCGACAGTACGTTGTAAAACATTGTATCGTGCCCGGGATGAGCCTCGATGATGGCGCGGACGGTGGCGACCTCGTGCCCGTAAAAGATGACGCCATAGGCACCCGGCGCATGCAGCATGACGCTGTAACACAACGGAAGCCCCATAAATTCGTGGGCAATGATCCGCCGCCGCGCGCCGCACTCGCCGGCGATGGCCTCTAGCGCGGCAAAGGCGGGTTCGGCTGCGTTGATGTAGGTATTGTATTCGGCATTGTATTCGTAGCGATGCGATTGAATGCCAAAGCGTTCGTACAATTGCGCCTTGTAGGCGTTGACCTGGGCCGGTTCGGCCTGCCGGCCATCGACGAGGATGACCTCGTGCCGGGCGTCGCCAAAGCGCCTTGCGCCGTACAAAATGTGGACATTGTATTGTCGTTCAATGGCGCGCAGACGCTCGCTCAGACGCGCCGCCAGGCGATCGATGTGGTGCCAGGATGAATAGTCGATCTCGAACTTGATGCTCGACGCCGCCAAACGCGCCATCTCGATCCGGTTGCCCACGTCCATCGGGCCAACGAGAATGGTGCGCGCCACCTGCTCGATATAAGCGCGCGCGCTCAACAGGCCGTCGAGTACGGCGCCAATGCCGCCCACTTTGACGCCGGCTTCGTGTGTGGCGTGAACGACCAGATCGAATTTTGGTTCGATATTCATTTGCCTGCTCCACTGGCGGCCTGAACGCGCCGGGTAAAAACCGCGCGCTGGTTCCCCTGGCACTCTCGGAGGCCGCCGAAAGACTCGAGATCAGGGCCGCCCACAAAGCCCAGCCATTTGCGCCAATTTTCCGCGCCGGCCGCGCCTATCTCCACTCGAACTGCCGTTTTTCGCCGGCCGGGCTGAGGCGCGTCGCCGGTCCGTCCGGGGCGTCGCGTCGCACCACATCGACATGCCACTCAAAGTGCCGCTCCGAGGCCTGTTTGTCCGGGTGCCACTCGGCGGGAACGCGCCACGAGGTCACGCGCGTATAGATTGTCTCCTCGATGGGTGGTTGCCCCAGGTAGCGCACCTCGAGCATGTACCACTCGTCGGCGTTCAGGAGGCCGATCGACGCCCATTGCAAGATGATGGCTTGATCGGCGCCGGTGAAACGGGCGTCTTGCGCCGGGTAGACCAAATCCGGCGAGCGATAGCGCGGGCCGGGCGTCGGCGTGGATGTGGGCGTCGGCGTCAGCGTCGGCGTTGGTGTGGGATTGAGCGGGATGGTCAGGTTTGTGCCCGGCGTGGGTTGTTCGCCCGTTTTCATATCGTTGGCCTCGCGGATGCGTGCCTCACTGATGTTGTACCGTTCGGCAATGTCGCTGAGCCGCTCGCCGGCCCGCACCAGGTGGATGATGTAATCGCGTGGAGCGGGGGGCGCGTCTCCTTGAACCGGGATCACGAGTTCGTCGCCGGGTTGTACGTAACTCATTGTCGATAGATGGTTGGCCTGACTCAATTCGTCGACCGAGACGCCGTAATAGCGGGCAATGCCATACAGCGTTTCGCCTCGTTGAACAACGTGTATCACCGGCGTGGCCGTTGGTGTGGCCGTCGGTGTTGGTGTGTGCGTCGCTGTGCTCGTTGGCGTTGGCGTTGTCGTAGGCGGGCGGGTCATCGTCGGCGTGGCTGTGGCCGTTGGCAACGCTGCATGTTCAATGATCGTGCGTGGATTCCAGGTCAGGGTTGGGGTGATCATTGGCAGCGGCGATTTGGAGACCAGCTGTTCAAACAAACGAGCGCGTCCAAAAATCACGACGCCGAGTAAGGACAGTACCGCCGCCCATACCCACAGGCGTTGATACCATGCCCTGGGCGGCGCAACCGGCGTCGTCGCACATTCTGGCCCGGCTGGCTCCTCGACAAACTCGGCGCGGCAGATGGTACATTGCTGCGCTGTGGCCGAGACGACGGCTCCGCAGCAAGAACACACGTGTTGTCCATCTTGGGCTATGATTTGAGCGGTTGGTTGTTCTTGTTCGGCGCCGGCCGGTTCGCTTTTGTCTTGATCGTGCGGCGGCGCGGGTTCCGGCGTGACGGCAATACCCGGCTGGGGCTGTTTCAACGCCGCGCGGCGCAGATCGACCCCGCACATTGGGCAAATCTCGGCTTGTTTGTCGACGCGCGCCCCGCAGTGCGGGCAGTCATGGCGCGTTTTCGGGCGCACCGTTTTGGCTCTGCTTTCAATGTCCGTCATTACCGGGGCGGGCAGTTTGGCTTTGCTTCGGGCAGACGAGCCGAGCGGTTGTTCGCAGATCGAGCAGATTTTGGCCGTGCGCGAGATGGGCGCGCCGCAGTGCGGGCACACAGCCCCGGCCGTGGAGCGCACGGCGTTCCTCTGAAGTCGAGACGGTTCGCGCCGCGCTTTGCGTTTGGGCGCGGGCAGTTTTGCGCCGCACATAAAACAGGTGCGGGCCGATGCGCTGACCTCTGCCCCACACGCCGGGCAGCGACGGCCTCGATTCTGGAACCGCGCCAGTACTTGGGCACGGAATTTTTCAAACCAGGATGGTGACAATGGAAACAGGCTCCTTGTCTCAGCAGGTTGAAACGCCCAACACGCGGATCACCGGGCCAGCCGGCCGTCCAATTCCAGTTCGGCGGCGATGCCCTGCATGGCTTTTAGAACGACGGCAATGTGCTCGCTCAACTCGATGCCCAGTGCCGCTGCGCCCTGTTCGATGTCCTGGCGGTTGGCGCCGGCCGCAAATGACTTGTCTTTCCACTTTTTCTTGACCGATCCGAGTTTGACATCCATGATGCTCTTGCTCGGCCGGACCAGCGCCACCGCCGTGATCAATCCGGTCAATTCATCGACGGCGTACAAAGCTTTGCGCAGCGGCGTGTCGCGCGGCGCACCCTCGACATAACTGGCGTGCGAGAGCACATCGCCGATCACATCCTCCGGCCAGCCGCGCTCGCGGAGGATCCGCGCCCCGGCATAGGTGTGCCATTCTTCACGCGGAACATCTCCGTTCATCGTTGGATAGCGTTCATAGTCAAAGTCGTGAATCAATCCGACCACGCCCCACCGTGTCTCATCTGCGCCGAAACGCCGCGCATAGGCGCGCATAGCCGCCTCGACCGATAGGGCATGTTTGATCAAATTTGGGCTGGTGGTGTACTCGGTGAGCAAATCCCAGGCTTGCTCGCGGTTGATTTTCATTATCGCCTCCTTGGGAGACATTATATCCGTTTCCGCATAAATGACCAAATAACCGGTCCTGGCGTTCTGTGGACGCAGCATTGTTGACAATCCTCGCCGGGTATGTTACGATGAAACATGGTTCTGGATGGTGGAAACCAGGTTTCCCAACTTTTGCCTTGGGGGGGCAGTATGAAAACCCACAAAAAGACCACGGCTCAACCGCTCACCGACCTGGAACGGTCTGAAACCGCGCGCCGGCAGGCAGAAGAGTTGCTGCGTCAACGGTTTGCCTATGAACGCGCCATCGCCGAGTGCATCGGCATCCTCTCCGAGTCGGGCGATATTGGAAATCGCTTGGCGCGTGTCCTCGATGTGTTACGAAAACTTGTCGGTGCCAGCCGCGCCTATATTTTTGTAAATCAAGACGACCCGGACGTTGGGTTGTGCATGACTCGGTTGTATGAATCGTGCGCCGACGGCGTGACGCCGCATGTCGACAACCTTGAACTCGATCATTTGCCCTACAGCGTCGGCGCGCCGGCGTTGCTGGCGACGCTGCTGGCGCGGAAGCCTTATGCCCACGTTGTCGCCGAGATGACCAGCCCGGAGCGTGAATTGGTCATTTCGCTGGACATCCTCTCTGTTTTGATCGTGCCGATTTTTGCGGGGGACGATCTGTGGGGGTTTATCGGCTTTGATGATTGTTTCAGGCCACGGCGCTGGCAAGATGACAATGTGCGTATCCTCCAAATCATCGCCGACGCTTCTGGAACGGCCATTTTGCGCTGGGAAGCCGCCCAATCGCTGGTGTTCGACCGCGCGCAACTTCTTTCCATCTTTGACGGCATCGACGCCAGCATATACGTCGCCGATCCCGAAACGCACGAGGTCTTGTATGTCAACCGGGCGCTCGAGGAGACCTTTGGCAAAGAACTCGTCGGCGAGGTGTGCTATCAAGCGTTTCAGGGACTAGATGCCCCATGCGAGTTTTGCACCAACGAGATCATTCTCAAGCACAAGCCCTCGCCTTACCGCTGGGAGTACCATAACCCGATCCTCGACCGGGACTATGCGATCATTGACCGCATCATCAAGTGGCCGGATGGCCGCGATGTCCGGTTCGAGATCGCCACCGATGTCACCACGCGCAAACGGGCCGAGGGCACCTTGCAGCGTCTGTACGAGACCAGCCGCGCGCTCGCTTCTTCGCGAGAGCAGGACGAGATCATTCGCACCATTTTGCAGGCCGTGGATCGCACTCTGGGTTGCGAGCACGTGCTTTTTGCCACCGTCGACGAGCAAGCGCGCACGATCGGCATACGTCACGGCATCTGGCACGGCCAGTTCGACCTTTTTCCCGAATGGATCGAGTTGTCACAGTATTCGCTGGATGAAAAGGACATCTTTACCGATATTGTTCGCAGCGCCAAGATCGAGATCATTGGCGAGTGGGACGATCGTTTCAACCGCACGATCTGGACCAAGTTTGGTCATGAGCGATTGGTGCGGGTTTTTATGCCGATCAAAATGCAAGACCGCGTGATCGGCGTCGTCGAAGTGGCGTATGACCGGCGCAACAAGGAGCGCATCGATCAATTTGAAATATCGACCTTGAGCGCGTTTATGGATCAGCTGGCCATCGCTTTGGAAAACATACGCTTGTTTGCCGAAACCAGGCAGCGCGCCGCGCGCTTGCAAACGTTGATCAACAGCCTGCCAGAGGGCGTCTTGCTCCTCGATTCGGATGACCGTGTGATTTTGTCCAATCCGGTGGGCGACGAGATGCTGTCCTGGCTTGGCGCAGCAACAGACGCGCCGCTCGGACAACTTGGGCCATATACTCTGGATGATTTGCTGCACGCCGATCTGGCTGCCCCGTGCGCGACAACGATCCCTGAAACGGCTAAAACGCTGGAAATGTCCGCTTATGCGATCGAGTCGCCGCAAGAAGAGAATCGGGGGATGCTCGTTTTGCTGCGCGACGTGACCGAACTGCGCCAGGCCCAGGAATTGGCCCATCAACGAGACCGTTTGGCCACGGTGGGGCGGCTGGCCGGCGGCGTGGCGCATGACTTTAACAACATTCTCACCGTTGTCACCGGCTATACCGATTTTGTGCGCGATTCGCTCAGTTCCGACAACCCGCTCGACTGGCCGCCCGGCGCGGAGCTGCGCGCCGATTTGGGCCAGGTTTCCCTGGCGGCACACCGCGCCGCCGCGCTGACCCGGCAGCTGCTCATTTTCAGTCGCAAAGAGACCATCGAAACCCAGGTATTCGATCTGAACACCCTGGTGTCCAATATGGCCAAGATGCTCACCCGTTTGATCGGTGAAGATGTCACGCTAAATATCTCTTTGTCTCAAACCACAGCATTGATCGAGGCCGATCCGGGGAGGATCGAACAGGTGGTGATGAACCTGGCAGTGAACGCCCGTGATGCGATGCCCCACGGCGGTTCGTTGACGATCGAGACGGCTCACGTCGAGTGGAAAACGCCGCACACACTGTCGCACTCGCAGGCCGGGCCGGGCAGCTATGTCCGGCTGGCGGTCAAGGACGAGGGCATTGGCATGAGCAAGCCGGTGTTGGGGCATCTCTTTGAGCCGTTTTTCACCACCAAAGCGCCCGGTCAGGGCACCGGGTTTGGGCTGGCGATGGTTTACGGTATTGTACAGCAGAACAATGGGCACATCAATGTACACAGCCAACCTGGGCGCGGCGCCACATTTGACATCTACTTTCCTTGCGCTGCCGGAGCGACGCATACCGCGTTGCCGGAACAGCATCTGGAAGCCATACCCGATGGCCGCGAAACGATCTTGCTCGTCGAAGACGAAGACGGTGTACGCAACCTCACCCGGCGTGTCCTCGAACAGCATGGTTACACCGTGCTCTCTGCGCGCGGCCCCGGCGAAGCGCTGCTGTTGAGCGAACGCTACCAGGGGCCGATCGATTTGCTGCTGACTGATGTGGTGATGCCCGAAATGAACGGGCAAGCGCTGGCCGCGCAGATCGTCGCCCAGCGTGCCGGAATCAAAATCCTCTTTATGTCGGGCTATACCGGCGATATAGTTGGACGCTATGGCATTCATCTGGACGACGACAACCAGATGAACGCCACTAATCTGCTGCAAAAACCTTTTGAGGCTTCGGCGCTGGCCCGACTTGTGCGCCAGGCCTTGGGCGAACCGGCCATCGAGACTGTGGCTTCTTTTCTCTCGGCCGAGACGACGTTTCAACCGGCTGAAACGAGCGTCGAATGGTCAGGGACATTGCGCATGTTGCAAGCATTACAGCCCGGCGATCAGTTGTGTTTTATTTACCGGGACGAAACCGAGTGCCGCGCCGTGATCGAACCTTTTGTGCAGCAGGGGCTGGCGCAGCGGCATCAGGTGCTTTATTTGGCCGATGGGCGCGCCGGTCAGGCTATGACCCGGTGTTTGCAGCATGGCGGCGTGGATGTCGAGGCGATCCTTGCCGCCGGACAGCTATCGATCTGGTCTGGCGTGCAAGCCGCCGATCGTGAGGACGCTATGACGCCGGCCGCGTTGGCCGCGCTGCTCCAGGCCGAGGCGGAAAAGTCACGCGCCGAGGGGTATGCGGCGCTGCGCGTGATCTGTGAAATGACCTGGGTGCGGCAGTTGTGTACATACGATGGGCAACTGCGCGAGTTCGAGATTCAAGTGCAGGGAATCCGTTCCGGCACTCCGATTTTGGTCATCTGCCAGTACGATCGACGGCAGTTTGACGCTCGCGCGTTGTTGGATGTGCTGCGCACACATCCGCGCGTTCTGGTCAACGCGCAAATATATGACAATATTTACTATATCGATCCGGCCCAACATTCTTCTTCCGAACAGGCCGAGATCACTCTGGATCGCTGGCTCGCCAATCTGGAATCATATCGCCAGGCCGCCGACGTGATCCGGCAAAGCGAACAAAAATTGCGCGGTTTTGTCGAACAGTCGGATGACGCCATTGTGCTGACTGACGAACAAGGACGGATCGTCGAGTGGAACCGGGGCGCAGAGCAGGTATACGGCATTGGGCGCTCCATGGCGCTATCGCGGATGCTGTGGGATGTCCAGTTTGATGCTTTTCCGGCCGAACAAAAAACGCCCAAGGCTTATGCGCGTCTGAAAAAGTCACTCCGAGATGCGATCAAAACGGGCTGGGTTGCCGGACTCAATGCTTTGCGCGAGGTGGAAATTCAACGTCCCGACGGCGCGCGCAAGGTTCTCCAGATGCTGGCTTTTGCCATCCAGACCGAGCAGGGCTTTATTCTGGCCAACACGGCGCGCGACATCACCGATTTCAAACGCGCTCAAGCGTCGCTGCTCAAATCCGAGGCGCGTTATCGTTCGCTGATCGAGCATATTCCGGCGATCATTCACGAGACGCCGTTTGGCGAGTCCAGTTCGTCGTTTTACGCCGGGCCGCAGATCGAGCGCATTTTGGGTTTTGAGCAAAAAGAGTGGGCCGAGAGCAGCAAATTGTGGCTCCGGCAAATTCATCCCGACGACCGTGTGCGTGTGTTGACCGCGCTGGCCAAGAGTCAGGACAGCGGCGAGCCGTTCAGCGCCGAGTATCGCCTCATTTCGCGCGATGGAAACCCGGTCTGGTTTCACGACGAGGCGGTGATCGTGCGCGATGACGAGGGCAATCCCCTCTTTTTGCACGGGATCATGCTCGAAATCAACGAGCGCAAGCAGGCCGAGGACAATTTGCGCCGTTACGCGATGCACCTGGCGCTGCTCAATGAACTGGGCCAACAGATCGCCGCCGAGTTGGATGTCGATCGGGTGTTGACTCGCGCCGTCTCGTTGGTGCGTACCAGTTTCGGCTACCACCATGTGGGGTTGTTCATCCTCGACCGGGAGCAGAACGAACTGGTCATGCGCGCCAATGCCGGTTCTTATGTCAAGCTCTTTCCGCCGGGACACCGCTTGCGGATGGGGCAGGGGATGGTTGGCTGGGTGGGGCTGCACGGCGAGCGGCGGCTGGCTAACGACGTGCGCCAGGAGGAACAGTACGTCAATCCTTACCCAGAGCTGATCCCCACACAGTCCGAGTTGGCGGTGCCCATTCGCACCGGAAACGAGACGGTCGGCGTGCTCGACGTGCAAAGCCCCGACCTGGATGCTTTTGGAGAGGACGATATTTTGGTGTTGGAAACGCTGGCCGACCAGATCGCGGTGGCGATCAAGAACGCTTATCTGTACGCGGCGCTGGTCGAGGAACGCGCCGGTTTGGCGCAGCGGGTTCAGGAGCGTACCGCCGAGCTGAGTCTGGCCAACGCCGAGTTGGCCCGCGCCGCACGTCTCAAGGACGAGTTTCTGGCCAATATGAGCCACGAACTGCGCACGCCGCTCAACGCCATCCTCGGCCTGTCCGAAGCCGTGTTGGAGGGGGTGTACGGCCCGCTGACCGGGCGGCAGCAGAAATCGCTGCACAGCATTGGCGAGGCCGGGCATCACTTGCTTTCGCTGGTCAACGACATTTTGGATGTGGCCAAGGCGCAGGCCGGCAAACTCGAGTTGCAAATTGGCGTCGTTTCCATCAATGGGTTGTGCCAGTCCAGTCTGGGTCTGGTGCGGCAGATGGCACACCAAAAAGGCATTCAACTCTTGCCCGAGATCGACGAACAGGTGACGTCCATCGAGGGCGATCCCCGCCGGCTCAAGCAGGTGCTGGTCAATTTGTTGAGCAACGCGGTCAAGTTTACGCCTCAAGGCGGCAAGGTGGGGTTAAAGGTGACCGGCGATCCGGCGCGCGAGACCGTCCACCTGACCGTGTGGGACAGCGGCATCGGCATTTCGGACCAGGACCTGGGGCGGTTGTTCCAGCCGTTTGTCCAACTCGACGCCGGCCTGTCGCGCCAGTATGCCGGCACCGGGTTGGGTTTGGCGTTGGTGCGCCGCCTGGTCGAACTGCACGGTGGGGGGATTGCGGTGGAGAGCGAGGTCGGGCAGGGCAGCCGTTTTACCGTTTCGCTGCCCTGGCCGGCGCCGGCCGTAGCGGTCGATTCGGCGGCAACGCGGCCCGCCGACGAGCAGACGACGTTGGCGGTGAGGCGATCGCCCGGCGTCAAAGCGCCGCTGGTGCTGCTGGCCGAGGACAATCCAACAAGTATGACAATGTTCCAGAATTACTTGTTGGTCAAGGGATACCGGGTGGTGTCGGCGTGCAATGGCGTCAAGGCGATTGAGCAGGCTTATGAGCAGCGCCCCGATCTGATCTTGATGGATATCCAGATGCCCGAAATGGACGGCCTGACCGCCATCCGCCGTTTGCGCGACGATATCGAGTTGTCTGGGATACCGATCATTGCCCTGACCGCGCTGGCGATGCCCGGCGACCGCGAGCGGTGTATCCGCGCCGGCGCCGACGACTATTTGAGCAAGCCGGTCGCTCTCAAGCAGCTGCTCAAGGCAATTGAAGAGTTGCTCAAGGCAAAGGGTGATGCAGGCGGAACAGGAAAGACTTGAGCAAAAGGAGATACAAATGGCAGTTAAAAGCACAGTGCTGATCGTCGACGATGAGCCGTTGGGGCGCGACACTTTGGAGGCGTTGTTGATCGGCGAGGGGTACAAACTTGATTTTGCCGCCAATGGCGCCGAGGCGGTGTCGCAAATCAAAGCACTCAAACCAGATCTGGTGTTGTTGGATGTGATGATGCCGGATATCGACGGTTTCGAGGTTTGCCGTCGCGTGCGCGCCGACCCTGCTTTGGCCGAGATTCCGGTGATCATGGTCACGGCGCTGGATGATCGTGACTCGCGGCTGCGCGGCATCGAGGCCGGCGCGGACGATTTTGTGACCAAGCCGTTCGACCGGCTGGAATTGCGCACGCGCGTGCGCACCATCACGCGGTTGGATCGTTACCGCCGTTTGTTGGCCGAGCGCGCCCGGTTGGAATGGATCGTCGATCAGGCGCAGGAGGGCTATGTGTGGCTCAACGAGCAAGACGAAATCTTGTATGCCAATCCCAGCGCGCGCCTGTTTTTGGACCTGCCGCGTGGAGAAATCGGCTCGGAATTCAAGTTTTTGCAAGTTGCGCAGCAGCACTATCGCTGCGAACCGGAAGCGGTTTGGGCAGAGTGGGGGTCGGCGGATGCCGAGATGGTGCAGGGTTGTCACTTGATCCGTCCTGAAACGCCGACGGCCACTGCATTCTGGCTGCGTCTCACCGTGTTGGATTCGCCGTTTGATTCGGACGGCCACCGGATCGTGCGTTTGCAAAATGTGACCGACGAGGTCAGTGGGTGGGTCGATATGCGCGGTTTTCACGAGGCGCTGCGTCACAAGATGCGCACGCCCTTTACCGGCATTTTGGGCAGCCTGGAGTTGTTGGCCAAACGCAGCGGCGATATGGATCGCGCCGATGTGGTCGATCTTGCCCGGATGGCCATAGATAGCGCCAGGCGTCTCTATGACGCACTCAAGGATGTTCTTGGTTATTTAGAGGTGCATAGCGTTGCCGAGTCGGGGCACCCGTTTTCTCTGACCAATCTGGAGGCGCTTGTCGCCGAGGTCGCTTCAGCCCTGGATATTGCGTCGATCCGGGTGGTATGCGCAGAGCAGGTGC
>CAYZYE010000107.1:0-13247 GCA_964481205.1 uncultured Anaerolineae bacterium
GCCTCGGAATCCCTATTCCGAGGCCCGGTTTCGCCCCAAAAGTGAAATACTCCCTTTGGGATTTCGGGCTTGTTGTCTGGATAGAGATGATGTATACTAGAGTGAGTAGATCAAGAGAGGCGGCGATAGGAATGAGCAAGCACAAGATCCGGCGCAACGATCCATGCCCATGCGGCAGCGGCAAAAAATACAAGAGTTGTTGTCTGGCCAAGGACAAGGCCGAGCGGGCCGAGCGCGTGGCCTGGGAGCGGGCGGCGCAAGAGATGCGCATGGCGTTGATAAAGTTTGCCAAACAGGACGCCCTGGTGCAGGATTTGGGGGCGGCGCTGGGGTTGTTTTGGCAAGATCGATATACGACCGAGAGCATTCATTTGATGAGTGTCGACGAGTCGCTGCGCTTTTTCGACTGGTTGGCTCACGATTATACGCTTTCGGAATCGCAGCAACGGCTGGTCGAGGTTTATCGACAGGAGGCCGGGGATTCGTTGAGCGACAAAGAGGCGGCGGTGCTGGACGACTGGATCGCTGCGCCGCCGGGCAGCGCGTTCATTATCGAGGAGACGGACCCAGAGCAGGGGACGGTGGTTTTGCAAGACTTGATGCTCACCGACCGCCGGCTGGTTGTTCAGGATACGCCGGCGGCCCGGCACGGCGAGCAGGGGCAGATTTTGTTGACTCGCCCTTTGCCCGAACATGACGATATTCGGCTGGCCGGCGCGGCGGTGGTTTTGCCGGCCGAGGAGCAGGAAGGGTTGCTGGCGTTTATGGCTCAAGCCAGGGAGGCCTATCTGGAGCAGCGCCCGGAGGCGACTCTGAGCCAGTTTTTGCGCGATCGCGCCTATTTGATGACTCATTATGCCCTGGAATGGGCCGATCGCGAGGATCGTCCGGCGGTTTCTGCCGACGACCCGGAAGCGAAAAAGCCGGGTGGGCAGGCGGTGAAAAAGTTGATCAGATGGGGACAGGAACGCATTCACATTCGCTGATGCCGATAGAGAAACCAGTTAACCGCAGAGAACGAGGTCAAAGGATATGCAGATACCGCGTGATCTAGAGCGGCGGATGGTCGAGGCCGTCGAGCGGACGCCGGCGGTCGATATTTATGAGCGGCTGATGCCGGAGAGCAAGCGAATCGGCCAGCGGTTTGATTTTATCAGCTGGTTTCTGGCCTATGCCGGCGTCGAGATACAGGCGCTGGGGCTGGAGGACGCCGAGTTGGCGCTGCTGGGCAACGTCAATGGCGATCCCGAACGGCGTTGGGGGTTGCTCGCTCGATATTGGCCGTATATCCGCACCACCGGGGTTGGGCGGGCTGTTTTGCGCATCGCCTGGGATTTGTTTGGCGTTGACGAGATCAATGACCGTTCCTGGAAGGATATTTCTGCCCAGTTGTGGAAGGCAAGCGCCAAGGGGTTCTATAAGGGCTTGTTGTGCGAGCGGGGCAATATCGTTGTCACGTTTGTCGACAATGCGCTTGACGCCGGCTCGCGTTCTTGCTGCCGGCCGGTCTGGAGCGGCGACGCGATTCTGGGAATTGGCGATCACCTGGCGCTGGACGCCGTCGCGCGCGAGTTGGGGCGGCCTTGCGCCGGGGTTGACGATCTGGTGGCCTGGCTGGAAAACGAGATTCAACAGGCTGTGTCCGGTGGCTGCGCGGTTTTCAAGATCGGTTCATTGCCCGACGTGTGTCTGCCCGGCCCGGAAGAGGCGAGTTGGGCTTTTGGGCGCGTGTTCAGGCGCGACGAGTCGGCCGGCGTGGGCGAACCGGTTTTGCAGAGTTACTTGCTGCATCGTCTGTTGTCCTTTGTCGCATCGACCGGCAGGCCGCTCCAGGTGCATGTGCAGAGTGAGGTCGATATCGATCGCCTGGGGGCGCTGGCGGCGCAGTATCCGCAAATTCGCTTTCTGGCCGTGTATCATGGGCGGGGGAGCGCGTTTTCGTTGCTCTTTTTGGCGCGGACGCGGCCCAATTTGGCTCTGGCTTTGGGCGATTTGTGGTGCGTTGCTCCCAGGTTGGCCCAGTTTACGCTGCAAAACTGGCTGCTGGGCGTGCCATCGAACAAGGTGTTTGCTCTGAGCGGCAATACAACGATGGTTGAGGCGGCGGTGGTTTGCGCTCAGGCGGCGCGCGAGCGTCTTGCCGCGCTGGTTGCCGAAATGGTCACTGCCGGTTCGTTGGACGAGTCCGATGGCGTTGCGGTGATTCGCCGCGTGTTGTTCGAGAACGCGCAGACGTATTTCGCTTTACAAGTGTACTAGACAGTACACTTGTAGTATACCTGTCCGTATACCAAGAGTTGGGGCCACAATCGACGCCTGGCTCCTGAGGGACGATGAACGATGAAACATATTTTGGTCGTGGACGACGATTTGACCACGCTGGATATTTGCGCCGATTATTTGGGGCATGCTGGTCACAAAGTGACCACGGCTTCAACTACGTCTCAGGCATACGAGTGCCTGGAAAAAGAGCGGGTCGATCTGCTGGTTTTGGATGTTTATATACCGGGGGAAGGGGGGCTGGATTTTTTGCAGCGCGTTCGCGATCGCTGGCACGATCTGCCCACAATCTTGATCACGGGCTATCCTGGGGTCAACACTTTGGTCAGCGCGCTGCGGCTCAACGTCTGCGAGTATTTGCCCAAACCTTTTCGCCCCCGTGACCTGCTGGCGGCGATTGAAAAGAATTTAGCGGGCGACGATGGCGATATTTCAACATAGATATGTGTAGATGAGCGGCATTTGTTCTGCCGGTCATTTGGTTGCCGATCCCCCTCTCTTTAACGGGAGGGGATTTTTGTTTTCAGGTGAACGGTGACGGCGCGTCTGGCGATAAAATGTTGCCGGGATCATCGATCCGGCTGATCTTGCCGTTGTCAGGCGGGGGTTCGCATTCCAACTTTTTTCCAAGCGACGAGATAAAAGCAGACCACGAGTATGGCGTTTGCCCAAAAAACCATTCCTGAAGCGCTGTAGGCGAACCAATGCGGGAATGCGTCGAAAGCAAAGACGCTTGAGCATATAATGGACAACAATGCCAATACCAAGATCGAGGTTTTCCATAAAGCAGAGGCGTGTCGATCAGATATGACATGGGTGATGATTGCAATTTGGCAGAATGGCAGATAGACCAAATAATGTGGCCATGAAGTTTTGATGGCAAAGGGAAGTGAGAGAAAAAGCAGTACGACGGCAAGCATATTTTGATCTTGGGATTTTCTGTTTTGTATCATCCACAAGAGTGTGGCATGCCATGCCAGGATGACCAGACTGACAAAAGTCAGGGTGTGGTTTGTGGGTTGAACAGGTTGTTGTGTGCCGAATATGATGTGGCTCCATCTTGCGATTACATGCGCGAAATACTGCGAGTTGACATCTTGGGCAAACTCGGCGTTGGACATCGAGGCGGCTCTGGCGCTCTCGAACGATATCCACGAGTGCGGCCCCATAACGAGTGCGGGAAAAAAGATATAGAACAGGATGACGGCGATGATAAAGGTGATGCACACGTCGAGATCACGCTTCAGGATGAAATATAGAATAAAAATAGCGGGGTAATATTTGACGCTGGCGGCAAAGGCAATGAGGATGCCGGTCAACACCCGGCGCTTTTTTTGATAGGTGTGGAAGGCGAGAATAACGCACGCAGTCAGCAGTACGCTCATTTGCCCCCATTTTGTGTTGTGCAATAATGGAAAAGAGGTCAAAAACACGCCGGTGTACAAGGCCGTTTCGAAAGGCTTTAGCCGTACCAGGCCGAGCAAGGGGAAAATGTATAGCGCTGTTGCGCTGATGGCTTGTATGATCCCCCAACCGCACATTGCAAGTGTGACATCGAGGACGCCTAACGGTGCAAGTAAAAGAGCGGAAAAAGCCGAATAAAAATATCCGTAAATAGGCGCTGAGGCGTGGAGAATGATTTTGCCCATTGGATAATAATACCCCAAAAAATCCTGAAACAATGGGCTGTGGTCCACAGCGGCAACAAGCGAGTTCACCGAGTCCCAACGTATCACATAGTATGCCAAGATCAGCAAGGAGACCGGGAGAACCGATGCAGTCAGATGCACAATATGTGTCATGGTTTGCGCAGGGTGTCTTGGAGCAGGGGCGATGCGCTCCCGGTTTTCATGACTTGATGTTTTTGTCATAGAACTGTTTACCTTGGCGTTTGTTGAGCTTGTTTTGTTATAAAGCGAACGGCGCCGGGGTAAAGAGGAGCGCGGTCAGCGCCAGTACCAACAGGCCGATGATGGCGCGCTTTTTTCCCAGTGGGGCGACGTTGTTGAGCGGCGGGGGGTGTCGCCAGCCCGAAAACATTATGAATGCCGCCCAAATGTACCAGCCGTTCCACACCAGTGCGCCGAGGACGGCGATGGCGGCCAGGACGGCAATGCCCACGATCTGGGCCCATTGACCCAACAGCGCATAGATGACGTGCCCGCCATCGAGTTGGCCGATGGGCAGCAAATTGACGCCGGTGACGATCAGCCCAAACCACGCGGCAAATGTCACCGTGTTCAAATATGTGTCGTACCCTGACGGTATGCCTCGCACCGACTCGGTCCAATGCTCGATCCACTGCAACAGCAGCGGCGCTTGCAGCGACGCCGTGCCCGGCACGACGGGTTCGATCGGTGAGATGAACATGCCGATGATAAAGATGGGCAGCGCGACCACAAAGCCTGCCAGCGGCCCGGCGATGCCCACATCGAACAGGGCTTTGCGGTTTTCCCAGGGCGTGTGGATGCGAATGATCGCCCCAAGGGTGCCCAGCCCAAGGGGTACGGGAATGAAAAAGGGCAGGCTAGAGTCGAGGCCATGCTTGCGCGCGACGACATAGTGGGCCAGTTCGTGGACGCCCAAAATGCTAATGATCGTCATCGCCGCCGGCAGGCCGGTCAACAGCAGCTCTGGCTGTTGAAAAAAGAGGCGATGGTTTTGCACCAGCCGTTCGCCCTGTTCCAAGACGGCGCCCATCAGCGTCGTGGTCATCAATGTGAGCAGGAACAGGATCAGGTTGACGCTCCAATGCGTTTGTTTTTGCTCGAATACGTGACGCAGGGCGATGACGACATCGTACCCGTCGCGGGCGCGCAGCATCGGCGTGTACCCGATTTCAGCGAATCGCTCCCTCAAGATCGTATAGGCCTGTTCCGAATCCTGGTTCAGGTGTCCCCGAAAGGCAATTGTTACCTCGTCGCTTTGCTTCCATAATGTTTCTGCATCGAGCAACAGATCGGTCAGCCGCGCGCGCAGCTGGCCGATCTGCTCCAGACGTGAACTCGCTTCAGGGTGTGGCTCGTCGATCGTTTTGTTCATGTTTTCCTCAATGGTGACGATTTGGCCGACCCTCTGCGGCGGGGCCGCGCCTGCATTCAGCTTACACGCTTTCCCTCATTCTGTCAACTTGATTGTAACCAAACTGTAACCCAGGCTTTTCTTGCCGTGTGCTAGAATGGTTTAGAATGTTTGTTTATAAAAAACATGTAATTGTTTTCCCTGCGGGTGATTACCATTGGGGGTGTGCTGTGACATTTTATCGTGTTCATGATCAAGATTTGCATGTCGTCGAGGAAGGCAATCCCAATCGACAGGTTGCATTGTTGATTCACGGGTGGTCCAGTTCGTGGTATGCAATGTCGCCGCTGGTGGGGTTGTTGAGCCAGCGTTTTCGCTGTATCGCCGTCGATCTGCCGGGCTATGGGCAGTCGCCGCCTTTGACCGAACGGCCATCGATTCCTGCTTATGCCGATTTGTTGGCCGAGTTTATCGCCCAGGTGAGCGACGGCCCCGTTGTGTTGGTGGGGCACTCGATGGGCGGCATGACCAGCATTGCCATCGCCCTGCGTCACGCGCCGCTGGTCGAGCGGATGGTGTTGATCAGCCCGACGATTACCGGCAAACTGTCGGCGTTGATCAACTTTGGCATTTCGCCGGTGACGATGCTGGAACGCTTTGGCCTGGGCGGGCTGATCGTTTCCAGCGTCGAAAAGACGTTTGTGGGTTTGACCGACCGCCTGATGCGCCCGGTTTCTTTTGCCGAGCGCACCGGCATCACCAAACAGGATTATGAACGCATTTTGGCCGACGTGCGTCACCCCGGTCAGGGGCGCGTGCGGGCCGAATGTTTTTTTGCGATGCGCGAGAGTGATTTGAGCGGCCAGTTGGGCGCGATTGACACGCCCGCGTTGGTGCTCTGGGGCGCCGAGGACAATACGGTGCCTTTGCGCGACGCCGGCGTGGTGGCCGACGAGTGGCCGGACGCCGATTTGCGCATTTTGCCCAAGGCCGGGCACTGGCCGCAGTTCGAGACGCCGGAAATCACGCGGCGAATTGTGGCCGCTTATCTCGGTTTGCCGTTGACCAGCGACAAGCTGCACTCGCCTGTTGGCGACGAGGCGTTGATGCAGATCCGCGAGATTGCCCAGTTTTTGGCCCACTCTGACCTGGGCAGCAATCTCAACCTGGCGCACCGGACGCGCCTGGCGGCGCAGTGCGATGTACGTCATTACAACCGTGGCCAAAGTATTATCAAAGAGGATGCGGCGGGCAGCGAGTTGTACATTATCCAGGACGGCGAGGTCGAAATCTGGAAAGACCCCGAAAACCCCGGTCACGGGGCGGCGGCTGCGCAAAAGCAGGCCGTTCTCCGGCCGGGGCAGGTGGTCGGCGAGTTGTCGATGCTGGATCAGTCGCCGCGCAGCGCCGATGTCGTTGCCGGGCCGGAGGGGGTGACGATTTTGGCGCTCAGCCGGGAGCGGTTGCTGGCGCTGTGCGAGGACGATGCCGTGCTCGGCACACGGTTGATGTGGAACATTTCGCGCGCGGTGGCGCAGCGGGTGCGGTTGGTGCAGTGGCAGTTGCAGCGCGCCAGGGCGCAGACGGCGGCCTGAAGAGGCCTTGCCGTAATTGCAGGGCTGTTCAATTCTACAATCCAGCGGTTGAAACCGCGTTGGGTGAGCCGTTGGCTGGTCGTCCCCCTACGGCGACGAGTCCTCACCAGCGGTGGCGTCCACGCAGGTGGGACGCCCGGCCTTGGCCCGCCAGCGGTGACTTGCACGAATTAGAATTGAACAGCCCTTGCCGTAATTGCCCGTCGATTGGGCGCCGGTGCGTTTATTCTGGAGCGAGTTCCACCGTGATCTCGGTGAACGGGCCGGTTTCCAGGATTGCGGTGCGATTTTCCGCTTCAAATTTGCATTCTTGGATCTGGACATCATCGACGTGAACGTGCGCCGGCGGGTGCGCAAGGCCGTGCAGTTTGATGCGGATGCGGGCATAGTCGTCGAGTCCGGCGATTTGTTCGACCGGTTGTGTGACCTCGCGCGTGATCTCGAGCCGCGCGCCCAGTTTGCACACAAACCGGGTCAGGCGGTATGCGCCGTCCCGGAATGCCCAGGTGCGTCCATCGTCCTGGTATAGCCAGGATACGCCGTTGCCGGGGTAGACGTGCAGGGTGAGTGTGTCGATCTGCTTTTCGCCAATGTACTGCATGTCCGGCCAGGCGGGTACGACGCTGCCCGCGCGCACGAGCAGCGGGATTTGGTGGATCGGCGCGTCGAGGCGGGTGATTTGCGGCCCGGCAGTGATGGTGTTGCGCCAATAGTCGTACCATTGCCCCGCCGGGATGTAGACGCGGCGCGAGCGCGCGCCCTGTTCATAGATGGGCGCGACCAGAAAAGCGTCGCCAAACATGTATTCGTCGTCGATATCGTAGCAACGTTCGTCGTCTTGAAATTGGAGGAACAATGGGCGCGCCATCGGCAGCCCCCTCTGCGCCGATTGCCAAAAGGCGGTATAGATGTACGGCAGCAGGCGGTAGCGCAGGGTGATGAACTCGCGGCAGAGGCGTTCGCAGGCCTGACCAAAGGCCCATGGTTCCTGGTCGGCCGAATTTTTGACCGTGTGGTTGCGAAAAAATGGCGTGAACACGCTCATTTGATTCCAGCGGATCATCAGTTCGCCGTCTGGCGTGCCGACAAAGCCGCCGGTGTCCGGCCCGGTAAAGGCGATGCCGCTGAGTCCCAGGTTCATCACCAGCTGCATCGTGTTGCGCAGGCTGGGCCAATCGCTGTAATTGTCGCCCAGCCAGTGCATATTGTAGCGCTGCGACCCCGCCCACAGTGAGCGGGTGATGACCAGCGGGCGCTCGTCGGGGCGCAGTTTGAGTAACCCTTCGGCGGTGGCGCGGGCCATCTGCATGCCATAGACGTTGTGCGCCGTGCGATGATCGGCGCCAAATCCGTCGTACTCGTGCTGCACGACGTCGGGCAGGGTGTCGTTGTTGGAGCTAATGATCGCCGGTTCGTTCATGTCGTTCCAAAAACCGTCCACGCCCAGATCGACCAACCCCTGGTACAATTGTCCCCACCAGGCGCGCACGCGCGGTGATGTAAAGTCGGGAAAATAACTGTCGCCGGGCCAGACCGGGCCGCGGAACAGTTTGCCGTCGGGATAGCGGCAAAACATCTCCTTTTCCAGCCCCTCCTGGCAGACCCAATATGTGCGCTCAACTTTGATGCCGGGATCGATCATGGTCACGACTCTGTAGTGCTGCGCGTGCAGGTCGGCGATCAGTTTGGCGGGGTCGGGAAAGCGCGAGTGATCCCACGTAAAGCATCTAAAACCATCCATATAGTCGATGTCGAGGTGGATCGCCTCGCACGGAATGTGGCGTGCGCGGAACTCGCCGGCGATCTCGCGCACGCGGCTGTCGGGGGTATAGCTCCAGCGGTTTTGGTGATAGCCCAGCGCCCACAGCGGCGGCATGATCATGCGCCCGGTCAGTTCGGTGTAGCGATCCAGCACATCGACCAGTTGGGGGCCGTAAAAGAAATAGTAGCGCAGCTCGTTGTCCGGCGTTGAGCCGGCATCGGCCTCGAAATGGGCGACGCCGGGCGTGGTCGCGCCAAAATCGAATCGCCCGCGCGCGCTGTGGTCAAAAAAGATGCCATAGCCGCGTCCCTGCCTTAGCCCCAGGTAAAAGGGAATGTTGGCATAGATGGGGTCGTCGCCGGGGTGGTAGAATTGGGGGTCTCTGTTCCACATCGAGGTGATGACGCCGCGTTTGTCGAGGGGGGTGGTTTTTTGCCCCAGGCCATAGATGCGCTCGTCGGGGGGCAGCCGTTTCCAGCAAGCGACGTTGTCGCCGCGCCAGCCCGCGCCGGCAGCGTCGGCGCAAATCACCGCGCCGTCGGGGTCGAGAAAGGTGAGGGCAAAGGGGTTTTTGTCGATGCGGCAGTGCAGTTTTTCGGTGCGAATGGTCAGCGCGTCTTGTTCTTCGTGTAGCGAGAATGGGGTTGGCGGCCAGTCGGCGGCTTTTGTGCATACCGCATACGAAAACGGTTCTGCGGGCTGGTGTGCGGGCTGCTCCAGGCGGCTGTTGGGGCGAACGCGGACGCGGATCAGGTCGGCGGCGAGGAGGACGAGTTGGACCTGCGCGTTTTCGCAGCGCAGGTCGAGCGTTTGGCGCCCGATGTCCCCGGCGGCCGGGGTTTGGTGATGGGCCAGCACGCGGCCGGCAAAGGTGTATGTCGTAGCGGCGTTACCGGCAGGGGCGGGGGAGGTGAATTTGGCGCTGTAGAATCGTTTGCGCAGGGGATAGAGGGCCGATTGCAGGGTCACGTTCAGTCCCAGGGTTTTGACGCCGTCGATGAATTTGCCAAGCAGTGACATTGGATGCTCCTTTGGCTGGTTTTTTTGTGCCCACGCTCCGGCGTGGGCACAAGAGTGTGGTTTTTCCAGGGCTGTTCAAACGGCGGTTGAAACCGCGCCTGGCGAGCCGTTGGCTGGTCGTCCACCTGCGTGGACGAGGCCCCGCCGGCGGTGGCTGTAGTCATCAATTAGAATTGAACAGCCCTGGTGGTTTTTCCTCCGCAGGGAGGCGTTTTGCGCATTGTACCACATTTTCACGTTCTTGACTTGACGCTTGACCGTCGTTTGGGCGGCGATGGAAAAGCAAAGCGCCCACGCTTCAGCGTGGGCGCGAGAAGGAGAAGCAGCGTGGTTGTCAAATTGTCTCTGAGAGGCATCGAGGCGTCTTTTTTTCCAACCACAGCCAGGTTATTCCACCGATCAGCCGTGGCAGCCAATAATCGGTCAGCCGCCAGGTCAGCGCAATCACCAACGCTGTTTCTGACGGGACGCCGAATTGCGTGTACAGCGCCGCCAGCGATATTTCGGCCAGGCCGATTGCGCCGGGGATGGCGCCCAGCGCATTGACAACCAGGGTCAATATATAGATCAACAGCATCTTGGTCCAGGGAAGCGTTTGTCCCAGCGACAAAAAGCACATTGCCAGCCCAAGTGTCTCGAACCCGATGCGGGCCAGCAAACTGGCGGCGATCGGCGCCGGCTGTGAGCGCAGCACGGGGGCCAACTCGGCGAGCAAATAGCGCCCGCGTCGATGAATGCGTTCGCTCGGCCACGACCCCAGTTGGCGGGGCCAACGTGAGCGAATGTGATCGTCCCACAGGTGGGCGGCGCGTTGAAATGCCAGCTGTCGAAAGCGGGCGAAACGGGGATGGCGCCACTGCCAGACCACGATGGCCGCCAAAACCCCCACACCGATCAGTGCCATTGTCCCCTGGCCGGCCAAATTCAGCCCTTGCGTGCCGTGGAGCATCGCGATGCCGATAATGGGCAGCGCCAGCAGCGCCACACTCGCCGAAACCAGCGCCATTTCGACCAGCGTGGTCACAGTCGACACATCGGGCGAGACGCCGTGCGATTTGAGCAGTCGCGCCCGCAGGACGACGCCGCTGATGGTGGCCGAGGGGACGACGGATTCGATAAAGGCCATGGCAAGTTGAATGACGTATTGTTTGGCAAATGGAACACTAATGCCGTATTGTTGCAACAAAATTCCATTGAGCCAGGTCACTGCGCCATAAGAACCGGCCTGCCAGCCAAGCGCTAACAGCAGCCAGCCTCCCTGGGCCTGGTGCAGAACGGTTTTGAGATCATGCCAACGGATTCCTTGATGAAAAAACAAGATCGCCAGCAGCGGTGCGATCAGCAAAGGCATGAAATGTTTGAGAGTTTTTTTCATATTATGCGAGTACCTCAACAGATTGGACTGGGGACGACCAATTGGGTCGGCGCAGGGCGTAAAGCGCCGGGTTGTTCAATCCCGAATGAATCGGGTTGCAAGAGACTAAAGACTTCATAGTCGTTTCGAGTTGCCTTGCGCAAAAGCGGGCCGGCGGCCCATTTTTGGCTGGCATAGCATTGCAAAGCCTGTGCTTTTTGTTCCCGAATGTCGGAAGAAAAGGGTAGATATTGTCGTTTCGGGGAGGCATCGCTGCCGAACAGGTAGCCGGCCAGGGCCGCTCCCGCTTCTTTGATCTGGAATTTGTTCTGCCACATCTGAAAAGCCAGCAGTTTGGGCGGCGCATGCGCGGCCCTTTTTTGATGCAATGCAATGCTAAACAGTGTAAAGTATGCCAAAAAGCGATGGTCGGGATGGGCGTCCTGGGGATGTGGCAAGATCACGGTCGTCGGCTGAAATTCGCCAAGTTCGTTTTGAAACAGTTCGATCAGGCTTGCGCCGGTAAAAGGCAGCACCGGGCTGTTGACGGCCTGTTTGGCGCGGCGATAGCCGGTGGTGGGAGAGCGGTAGGGGCGATTGGCGCCCCAATAACGCCGCCAGATTGCGCCCAGTCCCCGGTCGGGAAATCCCCAAAAGCGAATCTGCTCGCTGTCGAGGCCCAGTGAGGTCAGGGCGTTCATGCTTTCTTGCTGGCGCACGGCGGCCAGGTTTTGAAAATTGCGCCGGGTAAACGCGCGCCGTCCACCGGCGGCGATGGCGGTTAGATAAGAGGCGTCGCCATTGGTGGCGACAATGACCCGAATATGCGGCGATGCGTGTCCGGACGTCATCGAGGCGATCAGGCCGCCCACGGCCAACGTCTCATCGTCCGGGTGTGGAGCCAGGATCAAAACTCGTTCCTGTGGATCGGGCTGCCATGCCGGCATATCCGGGACGTTTGCGTGGGCGTTGGGTTGGGGGTAATAGCTGGATAGCATTCGAGTCTCCTGAAGCGTCGAGTTTTGCGCTGTGTTTGATCAAGCACGATGGGCAAAGCTCCAAGATGCTTGACGTGCTGATTGTTTCGAGTCTTGCGTTGCGCCGGGGCTTTTTTCAGGCGGCTCAGAGGTACGCTCCCATATCGAGGCCGGGCGCCGTTGCCAGAGTCGATGTCTGGCCGTCTGGGTCCAGGTGGCGATGATTTGGCGGTACATTTGCCAACGGCTGTATAGCCCGATTATTTTTTCTCGTTTTTGCTCTTTCATACAATGAGTGACCCCTCGCCAGACAACCTGGCAAATTTGCCAGTGGTGCCGTTTGGCGTAAACGGTCAGTCCGGTTTCGACGCCATAGCGAGAGTCTTGCAGCGGGGTCAGGATTTGTTCGGCATCCAGGCGCCGCAGGCAACGTTGTCCGGTCAGGTGCGGTGCGAAAAGGTGAGAGGCGTCTGTCAGCAAACCACCATGCCGGAAAACGGCAATGCTCATCTGGCAGGCGCCTGCGGCAACGGGTTCATAGAGCGCCAGGAGGTGGTCGGGTTGCATGTTGACGAGGTCGGCGTCCACAAAGATGACAAACTCGGTTTGCAGCGACCGGACGCCGGCCAGCATGGCGCCGCCCTTGCCTTGATTTTGGGCCAGCCGGAGGACGCTCAAGCGGTCATGTTGGCGGGCGAATCGATCGGCAATGACCCAGGTGTTGTCGGCTGAGCCGTCATCGACCACGATAATTTGGGCCAATTGAGGGATGGCGCAAACGGTTTCCAGGACACGTTCCAGGTTGTCTGCTTCGTTAAAGGCCGGAATGACGATTCCCGCGCCGGATAGGTTGTTCACAAGTACTCCTTTGCAAGTTTGCTGAATGGACCCGGTGCAAGATTTTTATATCGAGAATGACCAGGACGCTATAACCAGATACAAGATACCATATTGGGGGGCAATCGACCTATCGACTGGCTAACAGTCAGCCATCAACATTGCGTTGCCATGACGTGTCTGAACGTAATTGAGCCTTGTTTATAATAGCACAGAGTCATTGCAAAATTGTTTCCGAGATGTGACAAAGTGGTTGCATTGTCTGCCCAGGGGGAAATGTGTGGTGGAATGGGGATTCCGCCACCACAGATTGGGGATTCATGGCTCGCGGTTGGGGTGGTTCTTGGGGCTGTTCAATTCTAATTCGTGACTAAAGTCACCGCTGGCGGGCCAAGGCCGGG
>CAYZYE010000108.1:0-11503 GCA_964481205.1 uncultured Anaerolineae bacterium
TGAAAAGTATGATACCACAGAGTGCGCCAATTGTCACGTCGGCGGGGTGGTGTAACTTTTGTCACATACGCTTTACCCCGGTTGCGTTATACTGTAACCGCAGTAGCGCAAGCCGGGCAACGGAATTTCAATCCCCATAGATATATTTAAGGAGAAAAAGCAATGGATATGTTTTGTTATCAATGTCAAGAGACGGCCCGCGGCCAGGGTTGTACCAAGCGCGGTGTGTGCGGCAAGCCCGCCGAGGTGGCCGCATTGCAAGACCTGGTCATCTGGCTGCTCAAGGGGCTGTCGTTTTATGGCGTGTATGCGCGCCAGCAGGGGGTGGTCGATGCTCAGGCCGACTTGTTTGTGGCCGAGGCGCTTTTTGCGACGATCACCAATGCAAACTTTGACGCCGATCACTTTGTCGAGTTGGCGCACCAGGCGATCGCGTACCGCGACGCGCTCAAGGCCCAAGTGAACGACGCCGGCCTGCCGGAGCCGGTTGCGGCCGCGCTGTGGACGCCGGAGCAAGGCGATCAGGTCGAATTGATCGCCAAGGGGTTGACCGTGGGCATTCTCGCCGATCAGGATGAACATGAGGACATTCGCTCATTGCGCCAGCTGTTGATTTTGGGGCTGAAAGGGCTGGCGGCTTATCTCGATCACGCCTATGTCCTTGAATACGAGAACGGCGATCTGTTGGCGTTTTTGCAGCAGGCGTTGCTCGCCACCACCGACGACTCGCTTGGCGCGGATGATCTGGTTGCCCTGGTGCTCAAGTGCGGCGAGATGGGCGTCGGCGCGATGGCGCTGCTCGATGAGGCCAACACTCGTACTTTTGGTCATCCCGAACCCACGCAGGCCAACATTGGCGTGCGTCCCGGCCCGGCGATTTTGGTCAGCGGGCACGATCTGCGCGATCTGGACGAGTTGCTGCAACAGACGGCGGGCAAGGGGGTCAATGTCTATACCCACGGCGAAATGCTGCCCGCCAACGCCTACCCGGCGTTCAAAAAGTACGATCACCTGGTCGGCAATTATGGCGGTTCGTGGTGGCACCAGCGTACCGAGTTTGCCCGGTTCAACGGCCCGATCTTGATGACCACCAACTGTATCGTGCCGCCTCAAGCCAGCTATATCGATCGCCTGTTCACCACCGGACAGGCCGGCTGGCCCGGCTGCCCGCACATTGCCAATCGCGTTGCCGGCGGGCAAAAGGATTTTAGCGCATTGATCGAAAAGGCGCTTCAGTGCGATGGCCCGGAGCAGCTCGAAGAAGGCGCGATTCTGGTGGGGTTTGCGCGCAACACGGTGATGAGTGTGGCCGACAAGGTGATCGACGCGGTCAAATCTGGCGCGATCAAGCGGTTTGTGGTCATGGCCGGCTGTGATGGTCGTCACAAAAGCCGCAATTATTATACCGAGTTGGCGCAGCAGTTGCCCTCGGATCACGTCATTCTCACTGCCGGCTGCGCCAAGTACCGCTATAACAAACTCGATTTGGGCGATATTGGCGGCATTCCGCGTCTCCTCGACGCCGGACAGTGCAATGACTCGTATTCGCTGGCCTATATTGCCCTGCAACTCAAAGAGGCGTTCGGCCTGGACGACATCAATGATCTGCCGATCTCGTATGACATTGCCTGGTACGAACAAAAGGCGGTCGTCGTCTTGTTGGCATTGCTCTACCTGGGCGTCAAGCACATCCGCCTGGGGCCGACGCTGCCCGCTTTTGTCTCGCCCGGCGTGCTCCAGGTTTTGGTCGATAACTTTGACCTCAAGCCGATCGACACGGTCGAGACCGACCTGGCGGCCATCGTCGCCGGACAATAGTCAGATGATTTGGGTGTGTTTTATTGGACGCCCAAGTCATTTGAAACACATCCACTTGAAACATGCCTCAACGATATTGCCGGTTACGCTCAGGCGTAACCGGCAATATGGTCATGGGTGTTCAGTTTAGTGCATTTTCCGCGCGGGTTGGCGTGTCCGGTTGCTCAGTTTTTCCAGCGCGGGCACAATTTTTTCGAGATTGGCGCGTTGGTCAGGTTGCGCTCGCCGCTGCCGTCCGGCCGGGCGATGAAAATATCGGCGTTTGCGCCGCTGACCAGGCGCATAAAGTACACGTATTTGCCGTCGGGGGTAAATTGGAGCGGCCATTCTCGCCAGGTGACCGGAATGATGACATGGTAGCCGTCTTGATTGACCTCGGCGCGGCAAATCCCCTGATCGAGGTCGCGGAACAAAAAGTAACTGCTGTCCGGCGCCCAGGCGATGCCGCCCAAAATGTCCAACCGGCCGATGTAAAAGGAGCGGATTTGCTTGTTGCTGCTGTCGACCAGCGTCACCGCGTAATTGGTGCCGCCCACGTTGGCCGTGTTGGCCTTGTACTGCTTGTTGGGAGATTGGCAAGACCCCACCGTGCCGGCGACGGCGCAGGTGCTCATTGCGCGCAGGTTGACCGTTTTGCCGTTGATGGTGCGGGCGACGGTCGTCCCTTCGACGCAGGTCGAGTTGCTCCAGTTGGTTTTGCCGATTTCGACCATATTGCTCCAGCCGGGGTCGGTCGAATAGAGATAGTAGGCATCTCCATCTTGGACGGTAAAGATGATCCGCCCGATCTGGCCGCTGCTGCCGTTCGCGGATTCGGGCGTTTCGCCTGGTTTGGGCGTGGCGGCGGCGGCGGTTGTCGATGAAAAGGTAATGTCGTCAAAGTAAATCTCGCCGCTGGTGGGGCCGCCTGCGCGGTCGATGACGATGCCGTTGAAGCGAATGGGATAGTCGATTTTGCCGTCGTTGGCGCCGCCGTATACATAGCCGGAGGGCCACTCGCGGCTCGCGTCGATGGCGCCGGACATTTTTTGCCAGCCGTCGTGCCAGACGCGCCCCATCGCCACGGCCCAGACCTCGCCGCTGTGATCCTGAATCCAGATGTTGAAAAAGTGCCCCGACCCGTCGCCGTATACCCAGGCGCTGATCGCGGTTGGCGTGCCGCTCACGCTTGTTTTTTGTTCAAAAACGACAAAATCGTTGGTCGAGGAAGCGCCGCTGAAATTATAGGCCAGTTTGCCCGAATAGCTCCCCGATTTCGCCTGGGCGCTGCTTTGCGAGAACTCGCCATAGGGCTGGGCGCCGCGCCGCCAGTCGCCAAAGGTTTCAAAGCCGATCAGCGCGCCGGCGGCGGCCGGTTGGGGCGCGGTGGTCGGTTTGGACACCCGCGTGGGCGCGGTCGTCGCGGTTGGCCCGCTGGTCGGCGATGGCGTGGGTGGCGGTGTGGGCGGCGGTGTGGGCGGCGTGGTTGGCAGCGCGGTTGGCGACGGTGTTTCGGTTGGCGCCACGGTGGGCGTCGGGGTCGGCGTTGGATCGATGACTTCTAGTTCGATCGTTTTGGTTGTTTTGAGGTCTCCATTGTACGCAGTCAAGATCAGGGTGCTGGTTCGGTCCAGGCCAATGGAAATCGTTCCTTCGGCGGGCAGATCATAGTAGCGAGGTTGATAGTTGACGCTGATCTCGATCTTGGTCGTGTCGCCGCTGACTTGCCAGGTCAACTGCGCCTCTTGACCGCGCACCTGGCGGGCCGGCGTCGATTCAAAGAATTCGATGACCGGCGCGCCCGGCGCCGCTTTGACGATGACCTGGCGCGTCTCGCTCGCGCCGTTGGGCAAGATTAACTCATAGGTCGTCGTTTCGGCGGGGCGGTCGCTGATGATGCCGCTGCTGGGCGCGTCTTGGCGAATGTTGGGGTGAATATCGACCGACTGGGCGCCCGAGACTTGCCATTCGATGGACACGCTTTCGCCCTGGGTGATTTCGCTGGGGCTGACCTCGAATTTGACGATTTTGGGCGTTTCCGTCGTTGTCGTGGCCGTGGGCTGGTGCGCGACGGCGGTCAGGTCGGTTTTACCTGGATTCAACAGCGAGGGGGCCAAAAGCACACCGGCGGCGATGGCGGCGGCGAGGAGTACGAGGATGAGCAGCAGCCAGGGCCATTTGGACTTTTTTGGCGGGGCGACGACGCCGGCGGGCGGTGTTTGCGGATAAGGGGCATATCCCGGCGGTGGTGTTTGCGGGTATTGCGGCACACCTCCGGCGGGCGTTTGCGGGTATTGTGCGCCAGCCTGCGGCCAGGGCTGCATTCCGGCAGGCGGCGTCTGCGGCAGCTGGGCCGCCGGCTGGGGTTGGTAAGGGGTCATCGACTCTAGCGAAGGGATGATGAACGTCTCTGGTTTCATGACCGCGATTTCCAGGTCGGCTACCAGGTCGCCGCACCAGTCGTATCGCTCTGACGGATTTTTTGCCATCGCTTTGCGCACCACCGCTTCGACCTCGCGCGAGATGGGGCGGTTGGGGGTGGACATTGCGGGTGGTTCGTCCATAATGTGCGCCATGAGGATGGCGTGCGGCGTGGGTTTGGGAAAAGGCACGTTGCCGGTGAACATGTGAAAGAGCATCACACCCAATGAATAGATGTCGGTACGGTGGTCGATTGCGTCGCCTTTGGCCTGTTCGGGCGACATATAGTCGGCGGTGCCCATGATGAACCCCGTTCGCGTCAACCGGCTGCCGGCTGCCGCGCGGACCAGGCCAAAATCCATCAGGGTGATGTAATCGTCGCGATCGGGGCTGATCATAATGTTGCTGGGTTTGATGTCGCGGTGGATAAATCCTTTGCTGTGTGCGTAATCGAGCGCGCCGGCCACTTGCTTGGCGATGTGCAAGATGCGTTCTGGGGTCAGGAACGGGGTTTCGGCCATCAGCTCGGCCAGGGTCATTCCTTCGACATATTCCATGACGATGAAATGAATTTCGTCTTCGCTGCCCACGTCGTGGATGGTGATCACATTGGCGTGGTGGAGCGCCGCTGCCGACTGGGCTTCGCGCAGGAAACGCTTGACCAGGTCCAGGTCTTCGGCCAGCGCCGGCAGCAGCACCTTGATGGCGACGTGGCGGTGCAAACTGGGCTGGTAGGCTTTGTACACGGTGGCCATTCCGCCCCGGCCAAGCTGTTCGACGATTTCAAATTGTCCCAGTGATTTACCTACAAGATCCATGGTGAAACCTTTCTAAAACGGGAATAATGCTAGACGGGATCAAGGTCTCGGCTCGGCGGTCCACAATTTGATGTTGTCAAAGGTGGCGCGCGCCGGCGGGTTGCTGTACGCCGTGACCATCGGCGCGATCTGGCCGTCGGTCAGCGATGTGTCGGTGAACTCGTAGATCAGTTGACCGTTGACGTACAACATATAGTCGCCCTGGTAGCCGATCAATTTGATGTGGTTGACCATCCCGGTGCCCTTGATCGCCTCGCTCGGCGTCCAGTCGACGATTTCGCTCCATTCGCCCTGCACATCTTTGCCGAACGAGAAACTGCCGTTGCCATTGATGTTCAGTTCGTAGCGATTGTTCTTGTCCTGGTAGGCAAAGAGCACGCCGTAGGCGTTGTATTTGTTGCCTTCGACCAGGGCCACGTCAAATTCGAGCACAAAGTTTTCTACTGTGGGTTCCATTTTGTTCCAGGCCATCCAGCTCTCTTTGTTGACCTGGATCGAATAGGCGCCGTTGTCGATTGTATAGCTGGTTTTTTCCGATTCCTCGATCTCCCAGTCGTCGCCGGGGCTGGTAAAATCTTCTTCGTACAACAATGTGCCGGTCTGAACGCTGGGGGTTGGTGTGGGGGCCGGTGTAAAGGTGGCCGTGGGCAGCGGTGTTGGCGTTACGGTGGGCGTATGGGTTGGCAGCGGTGTGGGGGTCGGGCGCAGCGCCGGGACGATGACCAGCAGCCCGCAGGTCGTCAGACAGCCGAGCGCCGCCACCACGGCGACGATGATCAGTATCCAGGTCCACGGCGATTTTTTCCGGCTTGCCACGCCGGACGAGTCAAAGATGGGTGCGGTGGATGCTTGCGTCACATCCTGGCCGCATTCGCCGCAAAAGTGCTCGCCGGGCAGCAGCGCGGCGCCGCAGTACGGGCATTTTTCCAGTTGTTCGGCGGCCGCCTCGATCGGGACGCCGCATTGCGGGCAAAATTTTTCACCTTCTGGAACACTGGTTTGACAATTCGGACAACGCATTTTTTCCTCCCTGTTTGTTTTCAGGCCAACGCCGACCCGCATTTGCCGCAAAATTTGCGCCCGACCAAATTCTCGTGTCCGCACTTGGCGCAGGTGACGTGGTTGGGTTTCTCTCTGGGGGCGCCGCACACGCCGCAAAACTTGCGATTTTGGGGCACCGGCGTCTGGCAGCGCCAGCAAATCCAGGTGTGGAGCGGCGCGCCGCATTTGCCGCAAAACTTGTGCCCGCTGGGGGTCAGCGCCCCGCAGCGCGGGCATTCGATGACGATCTTGGCTTGTACTTGCTCGATCAATTCATTGACATCGCGGTATCCGTCCAACTGATCGTCGATCTGGTCCAATTGTTCCAGCGCCGCTTCCCATTCTTCCAGGGCGATGTGGGCTTTGGCCTGGCTGTACCAGCGCGCCATCTGCGCTTCGGTTTCCAACTCTTGTTCCGTTCGCTCGATCAGCAGCTGCACGTTTTTATAGTTTGTTTCCAAGACCTGGACCTGGCGCAGCGACGTTTGCGCTTCGGCCCAACGCCGCTCCGACATGGACTCTAGCGCCTGATTGTAAAGGTCTTGCAGGCGCTGTTGGGTGGCAAAGAGGACGCTCACGTCGTTGAAATCGGCGCGCATTTTGTGCAGGCGGCTCAACAGGTCATAGGCGCGGTCCCATTCTGTCTGCTTGAGCGCGTCTTGCACCTGATCGTAAAGCCGCTGCAAACTGACCAGCTCGGCTTTTTCCATCTGGATGGTGCCCAACAGGGCGCGCGCGTCTTTGTACCCCGGCGCATCCTGGGCCAGTTTTTTCAAAATGGCTTCTGCTTGGTCCCACTTTTGTTGTTCCATCCACCGTTGGGCGCGGTTGTAGCGGGCGAGCAGGTCTTGCTCTTTTTTGGCCTCGGCCAGTTTGGACTGTGCGTCGGCATAATTGGCGTCTTGGGCGTCGATTTGCCCGAAAAATTGGACGGCGGCGGCCCAGTTTTCACGGTCCAGGGCCTCGATCCCCAGTTGGTACGGCGTGGGACGTTTCTGGTCAGACGTGGTTGCTTTTTTGCGCAGGCGATCAAAAGAGGGTTCGGCGGCGTCGTCGGCGATCGCCGCGCCAACAATGTCCTTAAAATCTTCTAGCAGCCGATCCGGTTTTTTGATTTGCCCGCTTTGGTAGCTGAGGTACTCGATGTCGCGATCGCGCTCGCTTTCGTTCAAAAAGAGCACGTCATTTTGCCAGGCGATGACCAGCGGGTGCAGGCTGAGCATGGGCACGTTTTCGCCGCGTTTGCAGAGATAGAGTTGTTCTTCGACGCGGTATTCGTCTCGTTTTGCGGTCACATACGCCTCTTTGAGGCGCGACGGCGGTGTGCTGCCCATAAAGCTGACCAGTTCGTGCGTATAGTTGCCGCGACGCACGCGCACATCTTCGACATAGACCAGCCGGTATTCCTGGAGAAAGGTGAGTTGACCCAGCATTTCTTCGAGTGCGGCGAACAAGGGTTCGTTCATCTGCTCGCAGTGATAGCGGTTGATCGCGCCGTGGCCGATCGTTTTGTTGCGATAGTTGATCAGCGCGTCGCAAAATTGACGCACCGAGAGCGAGGTCGATGCGCTGTCGGTACGGTTTTGAACGTAATTGATGATCATGTTGTATGCTTTGGCCATAGCCGGGCGGTCTCGACGCTTTTTATTGTACCCGTCATAGAGTTCGGGGATGAGCATTTTGCTCCGTCGATTGGTGCGTTGGTAGGCGCTCAACACCTCGCGCAAAAAGCCGTTCCACTGCCCCAGGGAAGGGCGGAACAGGCCGCGCAGCGCCTGCTTGACCCGCCGGTCTTCGAGGTCGTCGTTCAGGTATTGCGAGATGGCGATGGAGGAAAGGAATTTGAGTGTGACTTCGAACAGTTTAAGCCGCTGATCGTGCGCGCCAACGGCCTCGCGCGCATTGTCGGCGTTGTGGTAGGTCAAGGCGATGGGGAATGGGTATTGGTACAAGATTTCGGCTTTGATGTTCATAGGTGTTCCTCAAGTAACGCTTTGGCGCGGCGTTCCAGTTCGATGTTTTGTAATTGTCGAGCCAGTTCGACGACCTGGGCGATGGCCTGGCGCATTTTTACGTGGTCGCCTTGAGCGCGGTGCAGATGGGCTTGTTCCAGGTAGGTTTGGGCGCGGTCAATGTCTTCGCCTTTTTGGGCGGCCGCCAATGCCCGGTCGAGATGAGCGCGCGCTTGCGGCAGGTCGCCGTCGAGCCGCGCAAAGCGGGCCGCCGTGCGCTGTACCTGTCCTTCGGCCCAGGTGCCGGCCAGATGTGTCTGGGCCAGTTCGAGTTCGGTGGCCGCGACGTGCATATCCTGTCGATCGAGGGCCAGATTGGCCCGGAACATGTGTACAAAACCCAAACTTTGCCGTTGGACGTTCGAGTCCGGGATGCGTTGCGCCAATGCCAATGCGTCGGCAAAGCGTTTGGCCGCCCGATCATGTCGACCTTGCAGGCGGCGGACCTCGCCGATGAGGTTGGTCCATTGTTGAATCCAGGCGACGTTGGCCTCAAATTCGTCGGTGAGCAGGTCGATGTCTTTTTGCAAATGCTCGACGGCCAGTTCAAAGCGCCATTGGCGGGAGTACATTCGCCCCAGGCCGCCGTAGGTGATGGCCAGGCCGGCGCGGTCGCCCAGGCGTTCTTTGAGCCGGGCCGAAGCCTGAAACGCAGCTTCGGCTTCGGCCCAGCGGTTTTGCCGCACCAATGTTTCGGCCAGCGTGTTTTGGATGCGCGATTCTTGCACGGGTTGTTTGGTGCGCGTGTGGACGATGTCGAGCGCCCGGTGCAGCATTTCGACCGCTTTTGGTTTGCCCTGCCACGAATAGCACAACCCCAAATAGTGATTGCCTTGCGCCAGCACCACGTAATCCCGTTCTGTCTGGGCCAGTTCGATGCCGCGTTGCAACAGTTCTTCGGCTTGTTTCCACCGGTATTGGAGCCGGTACAGGTTGCCCAACTCGATGTAGGCCGACGCGCGTCCCTGGCTGAATCCGGCTTGTTCGCTGGTTTCCAGGTAGCGTTGAAAGCAGCTTGCGGCGCGTTGCCATTCTTTTTGCTGGCTGTACAACACGCCGAGGTAATACTCGACCTGGGCCTGTCCCCGCACGTCGTCCAGGGCGGTGTACAACTCGGCGCTGCGGTTCAGCGCTTCGAGGGCGGCTTGGACCTGGCTGCGCTGGAAACGCAGCCAACCCATGCTGGCATAGATTTCGGCCTGGCGCGCCATGTCGTCCTGGCTCAGGGTCAGCGCGTCTTGCAGCCGCGCCAATGCTTCGTCCCAGTCGCCGGCTTGTTCTGCAGCGACGCTCATTGCTTGCAGAATATCGTATTTCATCTCGTTTTGATCCTCTTGAGCGGCAAATTGCCCCAGCGCATCGAGAGCCAGACGGTAGCTTTCGACCGCTTCGGGGTAGGCGGCGCTGCGCAAGAGTTCGTCGGCGCTTTGGAGGGCAAATTCGACCGCTTTTTGCGGGCGTCCGCCCAACAAATAGTGCTCGGCCAACTGCGCCGGGCGCGCCGCGCTGGCGACGGCTTGCAGCGTCTGGGCGATGCACAGATGGTCCCGGCGGCGCAAGGGTGGGTTGGCGTATTTGCGTAGCGATTGGCGCATCAGTGAAGAGGCAAAGCGCACGCGCTCTTGCGACCAGGTCAACAGCGCGCCATCGTCGGCCATTTCGACCACGGTGCGCAGCAGTCGTCGCTCGCTCAAGCCCAAATAGTTGCTCAAAGGCGCTGCGATGAGCACGTCGAGCGGGATCGACGGTCCCAGCAGCGCCGCACATTCCAGCACGGCGCGTTGATCGTCGTTTAGGCGGGACAATTGACGTTCGATGAGCGTCTGGAGCGCCGAGTGCGTCGTTTCAATCTCCAGGCCGGTTTCGGCCAGATCGGCGCTGTCTTTGCCCACCAGGTACAGACTGCCGATCAGGATTTTGGGCCGCCCCCGGCTGAGGGCAATGAGGGTGGAGACGATCGACTCGGGCAACGAGTGTGCATAGTTTTGGGCGATCAGCTGCCGCATTTCGTCGTCTGACAGGGGGCGCAGGTGCAGTGTTTCGCCGGGCTGCGCCAGTGTGTGTGCAATTTTGGCGCTGAGGTTTTGCGCCGGATTGCGCGCCAGTTCGTCGCCACGGCCTGGGTCTTGCCAGTCTGCCATCACCAGCAGCCGAGTGTCGGCGCTGCGGGTGAGAATGTACTCGATCAGCGAGCAGGTGGTGGCGCTGGCCAGGTGCAAGTCGTCGATGACGAGCAAGAGTGGTTTTTTGCGCTTTTGTTCGATGCGTTGTAAAACTTGCAAGATGAATTCAAAATTTCGGTTCAGCAGGTCGTCGTTGCTTTGCTGCCCGCGCCGCGATTCAAAGATCGTTCGCCCGACTTTGATCCCAAAGGCCACAAACTTGGCCCCCGGAATGTCGTCGATGGCCTCGAATACGTCATCAAGTGAGATTTGATCGACGATGCTATAGACGCTGCGGTCGTTGATCAGTTTGCCGCTTTTGTCAAAGCACAGCCCCAGCATGTCGAGGAATGGGCCGTAAGGGTTGGCGCGCGTTTCTTCGGTGCATTGCCCTTGTAGCACTTGCCAGCCGCAGGCCTGTGCTTGTTGCCCGCACGTTCGGAGAAAGGCGCTTTTGCCACAGCCGGCGTCTCCTGTAACCCACAAGTGGCCCGTTCCACCGCTTTCCAGTTTTCGGCGCAGCTCTGAAAAACGGGCCAGGCTTTGCTCTCGTCCAATTAGCACAGTGTTCAACGTCTCGTTCATTTTTGCCAAGCCGCTAGCCCGGTCCAGATGGCGGCGCTGCGGATTTTTGCGTCATCTCGTTGATGCTCATGATCAATCCCCATACATAAATGCCAACAAAGAGCAGCGTCGAGATAGCCAGTGCGACGTTTCGCAGTTTGGGGGTCTCTGGGTTTGATTGTTCTGACATCATTTTTTCCTTTTTGTGCTCCACCGCCAGATCAGGTCGCGCAGTTCGGTCGGCGAGATCGGTTTGGTGACGTGGTCGTCTGCGCCGGCGCGATATGATGAAATGCGTTGTTCGGGCGGCATGGCGGTGATCACAATGACGATCGTGTCTCGAGTTTCCGGGTCTGTTTTGATCTGGCGGCACACTTGATAGCCGTCTATGCCGGGCATCATAATATCCAGTAAGACGATGTCGGGATGTTCGGTTTTAATGATCGACAGCGCGTCCAGTCCGTTTTGGGCCATCCAAACGCGATGGCCGTCCAGTCCCAATACTTTGGCGCTGATTCGTCGGAGTGTCGGTTGATCATCTACAATCAGCACTTTGGCCATAGGTATTGTCCAAGATTTGTCTTGTTGTCCAAAATTTGTTGGGGTTATGCTACCAATCCCTCAACCTGTTTGAAACGCACCCAATTTGTTTCACCTGGCGCCGGCCGTTCCGGGTGACAGGGTGTCC
>CAYZYE010000108.1:11603-13164 GCA_964481205.1 uncultured Anaerolineae bacterium
AAACGCACCCAATTTGTTTCACCTGGCGCCGGCCGTTCCGGGTGACAGGGTGTCCAAATTTTGGGTGTCCCAATTTTGGTCTGCGTTAAATTTATGGCGCGGGACAAACACACCTTGTCCGGGATGGCCGACAAATTGGCCCGCCTGCACGATGATGTGCCCGCCCAGCACGACTGTGTGCGGATAGCCGCGTCCGGGCCAATCCTGGTAAGGACAATGATCGACATTTTGATGGAGCGCTTTGGCAGACAGGCGCCACGGTTGATCCGGGTCGAAAATGACCAGGTCGGCGTCGCTGCCGATGGCGATTGTGCCTTTGCGCGGGTGCAGTCCGAACAGCCGGGCCGGCGTGGTTGCGCACACGTCGACAAAGCGCCGCAGCGACAGGCGTTTGGCGTTGACGCCCCGGTCAAAGATCAATGGAATGCGGGTTTCGACGCCCGGCACGCCGTTGGGGATTTTGGTAAAATCGTTGCCGCCTTGCTCGCGCTGCGCCCGTGTCCAGGGGCAGTGGTCGGTCGAGACGACGTTCAGTTGCCCGTCGGCCAGAGCGCGCCACAATGCCTCTTGATCGGCGGCGGCGCGCAGCGGTGGCGCGAGTACAAAATGCGCGGCGGTGCGCGGCTGCTCATAGCATCGATCGGACAGCAAAAGGTGTTGGACGCACACTTCGGCAAAGGCGGTTTGGCCGCGCCTGCGCCTCAGTTGGATGACGGCCAGCGATTCGGCGCAAGAGATGTGAACCAGGTACAGCGGCGCGCCGGCCAGCTGAGCCAGGCACAAGGCGCGGTGTACGGCTTCGGCTTCGACGATCGGCGGGCGGCTGTGCGGGTGCCACCTGGGTTCGTTTTTGCCCGATGCAAGCAGTTGTTTTTGTAAATGTTCGATGCTGTCGTGGTTTTCGGCATGGACGAGCGGCAAGATGCCGTTTTCGCGGCAGGTTTGCAGCAAGCGCAGCATCTCGCCGTCGCTGACGCGAACCGCCGGGTAGGTCATGTACATTTTGAGCGAAGTATAGCCTTGCTCGGCCAGCCGGGGCAGGGCGTCCAGCGTTTGCGGCGAGGCGTCTATGGCCGTGAGATGCAGCGCATAGTCTACGGCCACGCGGCCATCGGCCTGGTTTCGCCGCCGTTCAACGGCTTTTTGTAAGGATTGGCCGCGTTTGGGCGTGACAAAATCGACGATGGTGGTCACGCCACCGCAAGCCGCCGCGATGGCGCCGGTAGTAAAATCGTCGGCCGAGACAATGTCGCCCACCGGCAGCTGCATGTGAACGTGTGCGTCGACAAAGCCCGGAAAAACATATTTGGCATCAGCGTCGATCTTCCGCTCTGCGTCGAGCCGATCGCCCAAGGCGACGATTTTGCCCCCGGCAAGGCCAATGTCGGCCTTGAAAATGTCGTTTGCGGTGACGATGATGCCGTTTTGAACAACCAGATCGAATTGCGACATGCATGCCTCGCCAGTCTGAATTTCAACATGGTCATTATACCACGATTTAGATGCTTCTCACAAGCAAGGGGGGCAATACAGAATTCGTATTCTTTTGCTGGGGCAAAAG
>CAYZYE010000109.1:0-13159 GCA_964481205.1 uncultured Anaerolineae bacterium
GACAAGTCGCTGCCCGGCGCCCGGCGCCTACCTGGAACCCAGGCGGCGCACTTGGCACCGCCGGCTGGCCGGCCAGACGAACCAAAATTTGATTGACAGAATCATCAATCCCTTGTAGAATAACAGACATCAACTCGATCCCACCCCCTAGAAAAGAGCCTGTATGCCAGCGATCTGCCCCAAGTGTGGCGCTGCCAACCCCCAAGAACGCCATACTTGCCGTTTGTGCGGCGCCGAACTCGAGGCCGCGACCTTGTCCGGCCTGCTTGGCGGCGAAATATTTGGCCCGCCGCGCCGGTTAAAGAACCGATACACCGTCCAACGCGCCATCAGCCAGGGCGCCCGCGCCAACGTCTATCGCGCTACCGACACCCAAACCGGGCAACCATGCCTGGTACACCAAACATCACTAACCGCGCTCGATATGGATATGCGCGAGGTGTTGGAACAACAATTTTTGCAAAAAGCGGCGCGGTGGCAAACCATCGACCACCCCAACATCTTGGCCATCCTCGACGCAGACGTACAACACCATCGCCTGTACCTGATCACCGCGCCGGTGCGCGGGCGCTCCCTGCGCGCGACGCTCCGGGATCGCAACGCCCTCGTCGCCGAACAAACACTCTTGCGCTGGGGCGAACAACTCTGCAACGCGCTCGAATACCTGCACAACCAAAAACCACCACTCGTCCTCGGCTGCCTCTCCCCATCGGCCATCCACGTCGCCTCAGACGGACAGATCCAGATCGCCCAGGTAGGGCTGATCCGCTACGACCGCTCCGGCCTCTTTGGCCCGGCCAAAGGCGTCCCCGGCTATGCGGCCCCCGAACAAAAAAAAGGCCAGGTCACACCACTGACCGATATTTATACACTGGGCATCATTCTATATCACATCATCACCCGCTTTGACCCCAGAGAACGCCCCTTGCCGGCGCTGAAAAAATACGGCGCCGCTTTTTCAAGCCCATTGATCGAGGCCATCGTCAAAGCCTATCGACGCGACCCGGCCAGGCGCTACCCCTCGGCAGCGGCGATGCGCGACGCGCTGCTCGCCTCATCGCCGATCCAGACCATCCACCTGCCCCCATTCCAGGTCGCCGAAGGCAAAACGGTGACGACCATCCCCGATCTGGCGCAGGCCTGCGCCGAGCGGTGGGACGAAGGCCTGTTGGCGCTGATCAATGGCCGCATCGCCGGATGGCTGGCCCAAGCCGCCGACGAATTACGCCAAACCGGCCAAACGATCCAGGCCGAACAAATTGCTCACACCGCCGAGCGAACCCGGCAAGCGCAAGAACAGATGACCCGGCAGGCGCGCCCCGGCCGGGAAGAGATCGCCCACAACGCCGCCCTGGCCGCCTGGCTGCAAGACCTGGGCGCGATGGGCATTCAACCCAGCCTGGAAGTCAAGCCGCTCCGCTTCGACTTTGGCATCGTCGCCCCCACAGTGCGGGCCAAATCGGCGATTCAAATCCGCAACCAGGGACGCGGCTACCTGAGCGGGCGCGTCGAAAGCCGCCTGCCCTGGATCGACATCCCCCAACCGGCCTTTGGCTGCCACGCCGGCGAGACGGCACGGGTTCGCGTCGAAGCGCGGGGAAAAAACCTGCCCCTGGGCGATTCCAGGTCGCCGCAAGCCATCCGCGTCTTGAGCAACGGCGGCGACGTCTGGATCCAGGCCCAGGCCGCCTCTTCACCGCCCCGGCTCGACGTACAGCCGCGCACCTTGAACTATGGGCCGATCACGCGCGGCGCGGCGCGCGTCGCCCACCTCATCCTCTCCAACAAAGGCGGCGGGCGGTTGAGCGGGCGCGTGACCAGCAAAGCGCCCTGGCTGCGCATCCGCCGCCCCAACTTTAGCTGCCCGGCCGGCGCATCGGCACGCATCGCCGTCGAACTGCTCGGCGCCAACCTGCCCAAGCGGGCGGTTCGCATCCGCCGCGCCCTGATCATAGACAGCGACAGCGGCCAGGCCACCATCGACATCGCCTGGAAGTGGGCGCGCCCGGCGCTGGAACTCGACACCTTGAGCCTTGACTTTGAATCGACCGGGCGCGGCCAGGTGCGGCGCACCGTCACCCTGTCCAACAGCGGCGCCGCCGAGCTGATCGGCGAGATACGCAGCCTCGTCCCGTGGCTGAACGTCCAACCGGCCGCGTTCAAATGCGCGCCCGGCGCGTCACAGCGCATCGAGGTGATCTGCGACGCCGCGCAGCTGCCCGGCGGCAGCACCGTCGAGGCCGAGGCGATCGCCATCGAGGCCAACGCCGGCGCGCAGACACTTTCCGCGTCGGTCGAGATCATGGCCCCCCAATTGACGCTCGACACCACCACAATCGACCTGGGCACGATCCGCGACGACGAACGCGCCGAAGCCGAACTGATGATCGGCAACCACGGCTCAACCCCCTGGAGCGGCTGGGTACGCCCCACCGTCGACTGGCTGACCGTGGAACCGGACCAGGTCGTCTGCGAGGCGGGACACTCGATACCGGTCACGGTCATGGTCAATCTCGCGGCGTTGCCCCACGGCGGCGAGTGGCGCGCCGGGGACGCGATCCGCGTGCAAGGAAGCGGTGAAAAGCGACTGATCGGTGCGCGTGTCTTTCTCTCGCGCCCGCAGCTGCGCGTCGAGCGGCGCAGCATCGACTTTGGACTGATTGGCCGGACCGACATTGTCACCCTGCCCCTCGAGATCGCCAACCAGGGCACCGGCGAACTGCACTGGCGGGTCGAAACGAGAGGCGCCTGGATCGAGATCGTACCGTCCGCGGGCGTTTGCCAAACGGGCGAAACGGCGACAATCGAGATCAAAGCCTATGCTCTGGCGGTGAGCGGTGAAAGCGACCAGGCCTGGATCACCATACGCAGCAACGGCGGGCGGATCGACCTGCCCGCGCGCGTGGGGCTTTCGTCGCCCGAACTGGCGGTCGAGCCGTTGTCGGTCGCCCTGAAAAGCGTCAACTATGAACCGGACGTGCAAACCGTGTCGATCTTTAACCGGGGTGTGGGCAAACTTGCCGGCGCCGTCGCCTCGACCGTGCCCTGGCTCACCGCCAGCCCAACAGAATTCGAGTGCGACGCGGGCATGTCGACGCAAATACAGGTGCAAGCCAACCTGCAAGAGATCAAAGAAGGGGTACACGAGGCCTTTGACGGGCTGCGCATCACCAGCAACGCCGGCGAACGCGAGATCGATGTTCGCCTGACGCTCACTTTGACCCCCCGGCTGCACGTCGCCGCCACAGAACTGCTCTTTGAACGCGAGCAAACGCAAACGCTGCTCCTGGAAAATCAAGGCTATGGCAACTTGCGCGTTCAACTCGCCGCCGACCAGGACTGGATCGTCTTTAACCGCCGCCACTGGACGATCAAGGCACAGAAAAAGGCCGGGGTCGTGGTCAGTCTGGACAACGCCCCGGACAACGCCCAGGGCAGCATCGAGATCAGCGCCACGGACAAAAACGTTCGCATTCCCATCCAAACCAAATTCAGCAGAAAGGATAGCCAATGAAGATCACACCTGGACCGGCGATCATATCGCTTCTCATTGGATACCTGTTTGGGTGTATCCAAACCGCCTATTTGTTGGGTAAACTGTTTGGCAAAATCGACATCCGCCGGCACGGCTCCGGCAACGCCGGGGCGTCAAATGTCACGGCGATGATGGGGATGAAATTTGGCGCCATCACCGCGCTGATCGACATTCTCAAAGGCACAGCGGCAGTGTTGGCCGTCAAGGCGATCTATCCCGGCCAACCAGAGCCGGCCTACATTGCCGGCATTGGCGCAATCCTGGGGCACATCTTTCCCTTCTATATGAACTTTCACGGCGGCAAAGGCGTCGCTGCGCTGGTGGGAATGATGTTTGGCTTTGACTGGCGGCTGGGCGTTTTCTTTGTCCTGCTGGTCGCCATCCCGGCCGTACTCACCGATTACATTGTCTCCGGCTCGTTCACGACATACATCGCACTGCCTATTGTTACGTTATTATACGGTTATCATTGGATTTACCTGGTGATCGCCATCTCGATGACCGTTCTATGCTTTTACAAGCACCGCGCCAACATCCGGCGAATCATTGACAAAACAGAAACCAAAATCAGCTCGGTCATACCATACCGAAAGGCCAAATAATGCCCAAGATCAAACCGCTTACAAGCAAGCAATACGATCAAATCACCGTTCACATTCTCGAATCAAACCAGGCGTTGGGACAGCGCGCCGCCGACGACCTGGCGGTCATTCTCAAAAACGTCGTCGCCGAACAAGGCCACGCCGCGATCATTTTAGCCACAGGCAACTCGCAACTCAGTTTTATGAAAGCGCTGCGCGTCCACACCGACATTCCCTGGAACCAAATCACCATCTTTCACATGGACGAATACCTCGGTATGACCGACCGGCACCCGGCCAGTTTTCCCAAATACATCCGCGAAAAACTGGTCGATTACGTCCACCCCCAGGCGTTTTACCCGATGCGCGGCGACGTGTCCGACGTTGACGCCGAACTGCGCCGCTACGCCGGCCTGCTCGCCGCCCACCCCGCCGACGTGTGCGTGCTGGGCATCGGCGAGAACGGGCACCTGGCCTTCAACGACCCCCCCGCCGATTTCGAGACCGGCAAGGTGATCCACGTCGTCAACCTCGACCGCAAATGCCGCATGCAGCAGGTTGGCGAGGGCCATTTTTCCACCATCGACGATGTGCCCACGCAAGCCTTGTCGCTGACCGTCCCGGCGCTGCTCGCCGCCAAGCACGTGCTGGCCGTGGTGCCCGAAGCGCGCAAAGCCCAGGCGGTGCGCACCGCGCTGCACGGGCCGGTGACGCCCCACTGCCCGGCGTCGATCTTGCGCACCCAGGCGCACGTGACCATGTACCTGGATACCGACTCGGCATCCATGCTGGCATAGCCCCGCGTGGGCATCAAGGAGGCAACAATGATCGGCCAAATATGGCAATCCGAAATACGCAAATTTCGAGACGAAAAAACCGGCCGCGAGATCGAACAACTGACATCATCTGGCAATAACGTACATCTTTATTTTACAGAAAACTCGTTCGATATAAACACAACATTCATCATCTTTCGCTCCGATCGCGCCTCGGGCGAGGACAGACCCCCTCAAGATGACCCGATCTACAACCTCTTTCGGTTGGACCTGCGCACGGGCGAGATCGTCCAGCTGACCGACGAACCGGCCCCGGTGGGCAGCGTCACCAAGACGCCCGACAGCGCCCTGGTAGTCTATTCGGTGGGCCGCCAAATCAAAAAATTGGACACCGCCACCGGCAAAACGACCGTGCTATACGAGGAGACAGGCCATTACAGCGTCGGCGCGCCATCGATCGCCTGCAACCGGCGCTACATTGCCTTTTGTCGCAACGAACGAGTCCAGGCACCGCGCGGGCCAAACTATACCGGGTTCAAAGAACGCTTTTACCGGGTCAAAGACGGCCGGATCACCGTGGCCTATCTCGATGGCTCCGGCGCGTTCGACCTGTTCAAAGACACACACCAGGTCGGTCACTTTCAGTTCTGCCCCGACGACGCGACCATCGCCACCTATTGCCACGAAGGGCCTTGGAACCTGGTCACACAGCGCATCTGGCTGCTCGATTTCATCTCACGCGAGGCAAAACCCTGCTTTCGGCAACAAGAAGACGATTCGATTGGACACGAGTTTTGGACGCAGGACGGGTTTGTGTTCTTTGACAACCGCGGCCCCGGTCACGACGGCACGATCACCTCTAGCCGCACCCAAGCCGTGGCCACCGAGGTACAGGTCAACGAAAACAGCATGACCCCTTTTGTCGGCCTCGCCGACCGCAACGGCAACATTGTCAAGCGAATCGACATGCCCTTTTACTGCAACCATTACCACGCCAACCCGGACAACACACTCCTGGTCGGCGATGACGTGGACGACCTGGTCTTGATCGACATCTCTGGCGATCAAGCCACCCTGACAACGTTGTGCAATCACAAAACATCGTGGCACACACAAAGCAGCCATTGTCACCCCACCTGGAGTTGGGATGGGCGCAAAATCCTCTACGCCTCGGACTACGGCGGCCAGGTCAACCTGTACCTGGTCGAACCGTGAGCCGCAAACAACGACCACATTTTACTGATTTTCAGTTTTTATGATTAGGGAGGTAAAAATGGAATACTTTGCATCAATAAAATCCAACATTGGCGAAAACTCGCTGCCGTACAACCCCTGCAAACTGCTCGATTTCGAACTGATCAAATTGACCCAAATGCGAACGCACCTGGACCGGACCAAGGATCGCGAAATATTGGCCGTTATCCTCGGCGGCAAAGCGGCGTTCCGGGTGGGCAGCACCAGCTTTAACGATGTCGGTGGACGGGCCAACGTCTTTGCCGGCAAACCGCACGCGGTCTATTTGCCCGCCGACACGGCGTTCAAGATCACCGCCAAGACCGACCTCGAGGTGGCCCTCGTCAGCGCGCCGAGCGACCTGGAAACCAAACCCTATGTCATCACCCCCGATCAAGTCACCAACGGCGTCTGGGGAGCGGCCAATTTCAAACGCTACTTTCACCAGATCCTCACCGCCACCGGCCAACCCGACCTGCCCGCACGTCGCTTGATCGTCGGCGAGACGTTCACCCCCAGCGGCAATTGGAGCACTTATCCGCCGCACAAACACGAAAAAGATGACCTGCCGAACCAGGCATGCCACGAAGAAATGTACTATTTCAAGGTCTCGCCGGCCGACGGCTTTGGCATCTGCCGCTACTATACCAAACGCGGCCTCGAGGAAAACTATACCGTGCGCGACAACACCATCTTGATGGCCCCCAACGGTTATCACACCGTGGTCAGCGCGCCGGGCTATATGACCTATTATCTCTGGTTCCTCGCCGGCGAACACCGCACACAAGCCACGGTCAGCGATCCCACATTGAGCTGGGTAGGGCGCGCCACGCCCATGCTGAAAGAATTGGGACATTGACCTTGCCTTTTTCAAAAATTCGAGTATAATCCTTCCTCGAACTCAGGGGAACCGCACATGGTCAAGAATGCGGCCCCATATCATTACCGCAATCAGCTTTTTGGGCAACGGAACGGCACACATTGATCCAAAAATCCAGGCCAGACACAACTCTGCACCGCCAGTCGCGACCGACTCGCATCGGCCAGCGAGCGTTGCGGTTTTTCCCATCGCCGATTTTGACCAACACCCCCATTCTTTCTGGTGGGGGTGCTTTTTTTATGTCCCGGCCGCGCGCCGCACCGATCGAGGCAAAAACATGTTGACCACGCTTCCCGGGCTGATCGATGCCCACGTCCACCTGCGCACGCCCGGTCAAACCCACAAAGAAGACCTCTCGACCGGCACCCGCGCCGCCATCGCCGGCGGCTTTACGCACCTGCTCGACATGCCCAACACCACACCGCCGATCATCGACGCGCTCACGCTAAACGCCAAACTCGAACAAATCCGCCAGCACGCCCACTGCGATGTCGGTCAGTTTGTCGGCGGCAGCGAGCAAAACATCCGGCACATCGAACGCCTGGCCGGATCGGCCGCCGGCCTCAAACTGTACCTGGGGCAAACCCACGGCCCGCTGTTGATCGACAACCCGGCCGCCGTCATCGCCCTGCTGCGCCGTTGGCCCGGCGTCGTCGCCGTCCACGCCGAAGGGTGGCAGTTGGCCGCGGCCATCGGGCTGGCGCGGCTACTCGACCGCCCGCTGCACTGCTGCCACATCGCCCGCAAATGGGAGATCGAATTGATCCAAAAGGCCAAAGAACATCAAGCCAGGATCAGCTGCGAAGTCACGCCGCACCACCTCTTTCTCAACGACGCCGACGCGCGCCAACTGGGGCCGTTGGGCTATATGAAACCCGAGTTAGGCACGGCCGACGACCAGACCGCATTGTGGCGTCACCTCGACGTGATTGACTGCATCGCCTCCGACCACGCGCCGCACACATTGGCCGAAAAGCACAGCGACCACCCGCCGCCCGGCGTGCCCGGCCTCGAGACGACACTGCCGCTGATGCTGAACGCCGTGTACCAGAAACGGCTATCCCTGGACCGCGCGGTCGAGCTGCTGTACGACGGGCCGCGCCAGATATACCACCTGACCCGGCAGCCGGACACCCACATCCAGGTCGATCTAGGCGAACGGCATGTATTGAGCAGCCATAATCTCTATACGAAATGCGGCTGGACGCCTTTTGACGGGATGACGGTGCGCGGCAGGGTCAAATCGGTAACCCTGCGCGGCAAACAAATCTATGCCGCCCGGCATTGGCGCCTCTGAAAAAAAAAAGGCAGCCTCGGAATAGGGATTCCGAGACCTGGTTTCTTGCTCCCTGCAATTGACAAATCTGATTTTTATCTAATTTAAGGAGGTTTTATGATCGCCACAGACCCGATCTCCGGGCAAATCAAAGGCGCCGCGCGCGCGCTGCCCGCCGACCACCTGAACAATGGCTTTTTCGGCCAGGACATCCTCTCGGTCAAACAATTCGACCAGGAAAAGCTAACCTACATTTATCACGTCGCCGACGAGATGAAATCACTGGTCAAGCGGTTCGGCAAAGCCAACCTGCTCGACGGCAAAATCCTGGCCAACCTGTTCTACGAACCAAGCACACGCACCAGCTCATCCTTCCAGGCAGCGATGCTGCGCCTGGGCGGTCGCTGCATCTCGATCAACGAGGTACACTATTCCTCCGTCACCAAAGGCGAATCACTGCCCGACACAATCCGCACAATGGAAAGCTATTGCGACCTGACCGTGCTGCGCCACCCCGAAAAAGGCGCGTCGGCGCTGGCCGCCCGCTATGCCCGCAAACCGTTGATCAACGCCGGCGACGGCGTCGGTGAGCACCCCACGCAAGCCCTGCTGGACATTTATACCATCGAAGACGAACTCGGACGACTGAGCGGGCTAAAAGTCGCCATGATGGGCGACCTCCGCTACGGGCGCACGGTACACTCGCTGACCCACCTGCTGGGTCTGTACGACACCGAGTTTTATTTTGTCTCGCCAGAACAACTGCGCATGCCCGGCGACATCCTCGACGAGGTGCGCGCCGGCGGGCGCCGCCTTGCCGAACTGGACAGCGTACACGAAGTCATCGACAGCATCGACGTCCTCTATGTCACCCGCGTGCAAAAAGAACGCTTTGCCGACAAGCGCGAATACGAGCGGCTCAAAGACTATTACGTCGTCGATCTCGAGCTGATGTCCCAGGCCAAACAAGACATGGTCGTCATGCACCCGTTGCCCCGCGTGTACGAGATCAAGATGGAAATCGACGACGACCCACGCGCGGCCTATTTCAGGCAGATGGAAAACGGCATGTATGTGCGTATGGCGCTGCTGGCGGCCGTGCTGGGCAAAGCGTAACCGGTACAATCAACGATATAGAAAGAACAAAAATGAACTTTTTCGATCACCTGGCAAAAACCGCGCGCGACAACAACTCGCTGCTCTGCGTCGGCCTCGATCCGCGCGCCACGCAAGCCGACGAGATTTTCCCACTCAACAAACACATCATCGACGTCACCCGCGATCTGGTCTGCGCCTACAAACCCAACATCGCCTTTTACGAAGCGCACGGCCCGGCCGGATTGGAGGCGCTCCGACAAACGATCGACTATATCGGCCCCGCCGCGCCCGTCATCCTCGACGCCAAACGCGGCGACATCGGCTCGACGGCGGCCGCCTATGCCCGGGCCGCCTTTGAAATCTGGGGCGCCGGCGCAGTCACCGTCGCCCCCTACCTGGGCAGCGACTCGGTCACCGAATTTACCGCCTATGCCGACCGGGGCGCGTTCGTACTCGCCCACACCTCCAACCCCAGCGCGTCCGAGCTGCAAACCCTGCGCTGCGACGGCGAACCACTGTACCACCAAATAGTCCGGCAGGCGGCGACGTGGGGCGCAAACGGCAACGTCGGGCTGGTCGTCGGCGCCACCTACCCGGAGGCGATGCGCGCCGTGCGCGAGATCGCGCCGCAAATGTGGTTTTTGGTCCCCGGCATCGGCGCGCAAGGCGGCGACCTGCAAGCCACCCTCGCCGCCGGGCTGCGCCCAGACGGCCTGGGGTTGATCATCAGCTCTTCGCGCGGCATCTGCCACGCCGCCGACCCGCGTCAGGCCGCGCAGAGTTTGCGCGATCGGATCAACGCAGTGCGTACACACCACGCAGTGCGTACACACCACGCGGGCAGAACGGGCGGAAATCGAGTTCTCGAGCAAACCCAGATTTCTCAAATCGACTCACTGATCCTCGACCTGGCGCGAATCGGCGCGGTGCGTCTGGGCGAATTTACACTCAAATCGGGTAAAATATCGCCCATCTATATCGACTTGCGCCTGCTCGCCTCATACCCTGCGGCGCTGCGCCGCGCCGCCGCGGCCTACGCCGCCCTGCTCGAAACGCTTGCCTTTGACCGCATCGCCGCCATCCCTTACGCCGCCCTGCCCATCGGCACGGCCGTCGCGCTGCAAACCAATCGGCCACTGATCTATCCGCGCAAAGAAAGCAAAAGCTACGGTACCAAACGCGCAATCGAAGGCGTGTTCCAGGCCGGCGATCAGGTCGTCGTCCTCGACGACTTGATCACCACCGGCGGCTCCAAGATCGAAGCGATCGCCCCGCTCGAAAAAGCCGGCCTGCGCGTGCGTGACATTGTCGTGCTCATCGACCGCGAAAGCGGTGGACGCGAAACGCTGGCCGAAAACGGCTACACACTGCACGCCGTGTTCACCCTGCGGCAAATTTTGGATGTTTTGGCAAAAAATAACGCGATCAGCGAAACACAAAAACTCGATGTATTACACTGGCTACAAGCACGCTGAACAAGCTGAATACGACCGGGGGCGCCATTTTGGGCCTGGATTTGGCAATCCAGGCCGAGCGCAAAGCAAAGCCGGTACGTTTTTAGAGCCTGTCCTAAAAATCGCTCCCGTAGCCGCGCATAGGGATGCCATCCTACTTTTCGGATAGGTTTTTTGGCGCCCAGCCAGAGCAGATGAGAGGGCAACATGATCGATCTGACAACCTCATTTTGTAATATCGCTTTTCCCAACCCCCTCGTCCTCGCCTCCGGCATCCTGGGCACCACAGCGCCCCTGCTCGCGCGCGTGGCGCGATGCGGCGCCGGAGGCGTCACCAGCAAGTCGTGCGGGCCGCAGCCACGTCAAGGACATCCCAACCCCACCGTGCTCGACTGGGGACCGGGGTTGATCAACGCGGTAGGGCTGGCCAACCCCGGCGTTGATGCCGAAATAGCGATATTAAAAGATGCAAAAGAACGGTTATCGAAAATTAGTGTGCCCTTGATCGCCAGCATCTTTGCCCACACCGTCGATGAATTTGCCGGGGTCGCGTCGAAAATCAACGCCGCGCAACCCGACCTGATCGAAGTCAACATCTCGTGTCCCAATGTCGCCGCCGAATTTGGCCGCCCTTTTGCGCTGGACGCGCGCAGCGCCGCCGACGTGACGCGCGCCGTCAAAGCAGTCACCGCGCGCCCGATCACGGTCAAACTGTCGCCCAACACACCAGACCTGGTCGCAATCGCCCAGGCCGTCGTCGCGGCCGGCGCCGACGCGCTGACCGCGATCAATACCCTTGGGCCGGGCATGCTCATTGACCTGGAGAGCGGGCAGCCGATCCTGGCCAACCGCGTTGGCGGCGTCTCCGGCGCAGCGATCCGCCCCATCGCCGTGCGCTGCGTCTATGACCTGGCCCGCGCCGTCGATGTGCCGATCATCGGCACCGGCGGCGTGAGCAGCGGGCGAGACGCGCTGGAAATGATCATGGCCGGCGCCACACTGGTCGGCGTCGGATCGGCGGTACGCGAGCACGGGGCGCAAGTCTTTGATCTCATTCAACAAGACATGCTCGCCTGGCTGGTCGCGCACGGCATCGACTCACTGGATGAAATCAGGGGAATATCCTTCAAATGACCTGGGTATGTTTCAAATAGTTTGGGCGTCCGTAACACAGCCCCTTGTGGGCGGATCGTAGGAGAGATAATGGATCAACGAGGACAACTTTTACAACCATATCGCATTGTCGATATACGACAAGAAAATCCAACGGTGCGCTCGCTCGTCCTCGACGGCGCAATGACGCTTCAAGCGGGGCAGTTTGTCATGGCCTGGCTGCCCGGCCTGGACGAAAAACCGTTTAGCCCCAGCGATGCCGCGCCCCTCACCCTGACCGTCGACCGCGTCGGGCCATTCACCACCGCGCTGCACCGACAGAGTGTGGGAGATATGATCTGGCTGCGCGGGCCATTTGGGCGTGGATTTTCACGGTGCAGCGGGACGTTGCTGCTCATCGGCGGCGGATGCGGCGCCGCGCCGCTCTGCTACCTGGCGCAAACGGCGCGACAAGCGGGGCAGGAGGTTCACGCGGCGCTTGGCGCGCGCACCGCCAAAGGACTGTTCTTTCAGGATCGATACGCGGCGTTGGGCGCGACCGTTCATCTCTGCACCGACGACGGCAGCGCCGGAAAAAAAGCGACAACGGTGCAAATGGCGGCGTCGCTGCTGCGCCCGGCCCACATCGACGTGACGGCGATCTATGCCTGCGGCCCGGCGCCAATGCTGGATGCCGTATACGAGTTGGCCCAAGAGCGCCGCCTGCCGGTCCAACTCAGTTATGAAGCCTATATGCGCTGCGGCATCGGCGTGTGCGGGTCGTGCGCGCTGGGAGAACAACTCGTCTGCTGCGACGGCCCGGTGTTCTCTCGACCGCCCACGAGATGCGTCGATCATCAATGCGCCGCCTGAAATCAGGGACAAATGAATACAACACATCGTCGAGTTATGATTTGGGGGTATCTCGTACCACACCTCACCGGCGCAGCGATCGCCGCCGGCGCGGCCTATTTGGCCTTGACCCGCTGGGTGCAGATCGTCGCCCTGACATACCTGCTCTGGCTCGTTTTCCAAAAGCTGTACCGTCTGGCGCTGCGCCGTATTCGCCCGGCATTGTTCGAGCAGATCCGGCGCGCGGCGCGCCGTCCAATCGTGTTCAAGCCGACCACCGTCCGGCGCAGCGCCATTGCTCTGGGATGTACGGCGCTGTTGGCGGTCGCGCTTCCGCCCACAATCTATGCCCGCAGTCTGCGCGAAACGATCACCGACGCAG
>CAYZYE010000110.1:0-13106 GCA_964481205.1 uncultured Anaerolineae bacterium
GTGGGCAAAGTGACGGTATCGCTACGTAGATCGATCATCAACAGGCCTCCTTGGCGTTACAAAAAGATAATTATCCCGCCTGCTCTCGCCGAATCCGAATGAAACACACCGCACAGAAATGACTCAATATTTTTTCACCACCGCGCGATAGGTTTGCGGTTGGCGGCATTGGAAAAACTGGAATTCTTCGCGATAGTGCTTGACTTGATCCAGATCGACGCGGGCCACGATATACCCCTCTTCGTCGGTATCGAGCATGCCGTAAACCTGGCCGCGCGGCCCCACGATCATGCTGTCGCCAAAAAATGTATAGGTGTATTCCTGACCCACGCGGTTGGCGGCAGCGACATAGACCGCGTTTTCGTATGCGCGTGACATCACATAAGAGCGCCATTCGTCGGCGTTGGGGCTTTCCCAGTTGGCGCACACACAAACGATCTCGGCGCCGTCGAGCGACAGACCTCGCGCCACTTCGGGAAAGGCCAGGTCCCAGCCGATCATGACGCCCACATTGCCAAACTCGGTTTCCCACACATTGTAGCGAAACCCCGGTCGAAACGCCAAGCGCTCCTCGCCGCGCAGGTGAATCTTGTTGTAACGCCCCACCACCTCGCCGTCCGGCCCGACCAAGACCGCCGAGTTGTACAAAATGCTTTCCACCCGCTCCTTGGCGACCATCCCAAATAAAATGTGGGTGCCATAATCGGCGGCGCGCTGCGCGATCAGGTTGACCGTGGGGCCGGGCACGCGCTCGGCCAGATCGACAAACTGGACGCCGCACTCGTACCCGGTCGTGATCAGCTCGGGAAACACGACCAGATCGACGTGCTGCTCGGTACAAATCTTGTCCAGCCATTCGCCGATGCGCAGCAAATTGTTCTCGCCCTCTGCCAATTTGGGGTGCATTTGCACGGTCGCTATGGATACCTCACGCATTATGAAACTCCTTTCCGATACAATTATCGTGTCTGCAAGGTCCGCAACACGTCTTGTGATCATTGCCAACATCAAAATATCAAAGGCCTAGTATACAGCCATTCAACCTGGACGTCAACCAAGACCAGGCGCCAGGGCAATTGCATCTAAATCAGTTGGGTTGGCAATCCGATCCGGCGGGAGCAGCTGTTCCATCCGCCCGCAAGGGGCCAGGCTACAGACGCCCACCCCATTTGTAGGCGCGATTCATCTGCCGCCGGCTGGCCTGCGGATTGGGGCAACCCAAAACGTGGCGACCCAATCGCCAAAATTTGCTTGTCAGGGGGTTCAAAGTAGAGTATAATCCCGTCATCCGAGCAGATTTTTCAGATTGTGCGTTGGTTTTGCCGGCCAATCCGATCAAAGTCGAGGTATGGTACGAATGATGCGATTCGATAGATTTACAGAACGCGCTCAAGATGCGGCGATGCGCGCTTATGAGATATTACAGCGATACAGTCACAATCAGGTCGATGTGGAACATTTATTGTTGGCCCTGTTGGAACAGCCCGAAGGCGTTGTGTCGTCGATCGTCGAAAAATTGGGCGCCGACGCCGAGGCGCTCAAACTGCGCCTGGATGGCATTCTCAAAGCCAGCCCCAAGGTGGCGATCTATGGCGGCGGCGCGGGGCAGCTGTTCATCACGCCACGGGTCAAACGGGTTTTGGATCAGGCGAACAAAGAGGCCAGCGGGCTAAAGGACGAGTATATTTCCACCGAGCACATTTTTTTAGCCATTGCCAGCGAGCGGGGAACGCCTACGGATCGCATTTTGCGCGACAGCGGGATCACCAAACAGCGCATCTATGAGGCAGTGCAAGAGATCCGCGGCGGGCAGCGCGTGACCAGCCCGCATGCCGAAACGCAGTACCGCACGCTGGAAAAGTACAGCCGCGACCTGACCCAATTGGCCCGTGAAGGCAAACTCGATCCTGTGATTGGGCGGGACAAGGAAATTTTGCGCGTGATCCACGTCCTCAGCCGGCGGACGAAAAACAACCCGGTGCTCATTGGCGAAGCCGGCGTCGGCAAGACGGCGATTGTCGAGGGCCTGGCGCAAAAGATCAGCACCGAAGATGTGCCCGAAATTTTGATGGGCAAAAAAGTGGTGCAGCTGGACCTGGGGGCTATGGTCGCCGGGTCGCGCTTTCGCGGCGATTTTGAAGAACGGCTCAAGGTGTCGCTGGAAGAAATTCAGCGCGCGCAGGGCGAGATCATTTTGTTCATCGACGAGATACACAGCGTTGTCGGCGCCGGGTCGGCCAGTGGCGCGCTCGACGCCAGCAATATGCTCAAACCGGCGCTGGCGCGGGGCGAACTGCAATGCGTTGGCGCGACCACCCTCGACGAATACCGCAAATACATCGAAAAGGACGCGGCGCTGGAACGGCGTTTTTCGCCCGTGTATGTCGAAGAGCCGACGACCGAAGAGGCGATTGAAATGCTGTACGGCTTGAGGGATAGGTACGAAGCGCATCATAAAGTTGTGTTCACCGACCAGGCGTTGGTGGCGGCGGCGCAGCTTTCACATCGCTATGTCACCGAGCGCCGTCTGCCCGACAAGGCCATCGACTTGATCGATGAAGCCGCGGCCAAGGTGCGGATCGACATTTACCAGATGCCGGACGATTTGAAAGAGATGAAAAAGCAAATTCGGCACTTGACCGCCGAAGAACAGGCCGCCGGCGACGCGCGAGATTATGAACGAGCCGCCGAGTTCAAAAGCCAACGCCTTCAGCTAGAGACCGAATTCAACGCCAGGCGCGAAACCTGGCAGGCCGAGATGAACCTCGATGAATATGTGGACGAAACGGACATTGCCGAAATCGTCGAGACATGGACGGGCATTCCGGTTTCGAGCATGATGGAGACCGAAGCATCCAAACTGTTGAATATGGAGGAACGGCTGCACGAACGCATTGTCGGTCAGGATGAGGCGATTACGGCGGTTTCTAATGCCATCCGGCGTTCTCGCTCCGGGCTGCAAGACCCGCATCGACCCGTTGGCAGTTTCATCTTTTTGGGTTCCTCCGGCGTCGGCAAGACCGAGATGGCCAAGGCGCTGGCCGAGTTCTTGTTTGGCGACGACGAGGCTTTGCTGACCGTCGATATGAGCGATTTCCAGGAGCGGCATGCCATCTCGCGGCTGACCGGCGCGCCGCCGGGGTACGTGGGGTACGAGGAGGGCGGCCGGCTCTCCGAGGCGGTGCGCCGGCGGCCTTATCAGGTCGTTCTTTTTGACGAGATCGAAAAGGCCCATCCCGATGTGTGGAACTCGTTGCTGCAAATTTTGGACGAAGGCCGTTTGACCGACGGTCAGGGCCACGTCGTCGATTTTCGCAACACCGTCTTGATCATGACATCTAATATTGGCACACGGTACGCCAGGCAGGGCGGCACGATCGGCTTTCAACGTCCCGATGACGACGTGAACGGGCAAGAAAAAGAGCTGCGCCGAGACATCCGCGAGGGGCTGAAAAAGACATTCCGCCCCGAGTTTTTGAACCGCATCGACGAGATCATTATTTTCCACAACCTGGCTCCAGAGCACATGGGGCAGATTGTAGACCTGCAAATGCAGGAAATCGCCGAGCGTTTGCGGGAACAAAACGTCGAAATTTCGCTCACCGCCGAGGCGTGCGAGTGGCTGGCCAAGAAAGGATATGACCCGCAGTTTGGCGCGCGCCCGCTTCGCCGGGCGTTGCAGCGATATATCGAAAACCCGCTTTCGTTACAGTTGTTGGGCGGCGAGATCAAACAAGGGATTGTCGTGGCCGATGTCCAGGAGGACAAGATCGTGTTCCGCGCCCAGGACGGCGAGGATGAACAAACGCCGTCAGAAGCGGAACAAACGCCGTCAGAAGCGGAACAGACGCCGTCAGAGGCGGAACAAGAGACGGCCCCAGCGGCCGCCGAGGACCGGGGAGCATAATCGGTGCCAAAACAGTCAATGTGCGTCATCTTGACACACGAAAACGCCGACCTCGACGCAGTGGCCGCTTTGGTGGGCGCGTCCAGGCTGTACCCTGACGCCAGAGCGGTTTTGCCGCGCCGGATCAATCGTAATGCTACTCATTTCATCACGTTGTATGGTGAAGGATTGTCTTTGACCTGGGTTGAAGACCTGGAACCGGGGCGCATCGAGCGGGTCATCCTGGTCGATACACAAGCGATGGTCACGCTCAAGGGAATGGTGCGCGAACCACAGGTGCAGATCATCGATCACCACCCACTGGCGCGCGAGTTGAAACCCAAATGGACCTTTAGCGGGCAGGTTGTGGGCGCAGCGACCACATTGTTGGTCGAAGGGCTGGTCGAACAACAGCGCCCGATCACTCCCATCGAGGCGACGCTGTTCTTGTTGGGCATCTATGAAGACACCGGCTCGCTCTCTTATCTCACCACAACCCCGCGTGATGTACATTGCGCGGCCTGGCTGCTCGAACACGGAGCCAGCCTCGAGATCGCCAATGACTTTTTACACTATCCGCTCACGCGCGACCAACGCGAACTGTACGAGCAGCTTGTGCAGCAAGTCGCCAGTCACACCTTTGCCGGGCACTCGGTGATCATTGCCGCCGCCGAGTTTCCGCGCTATGTCGAAGAAGTATCAGTGCTGGCGCACCATCTCTGCGATCTGTACGAACCGGCGGGGCTGTTTTTACTGGTCGGGTTTGACGATCAGGTGCAGCTGATCGCCCGCTCGATCAGCGACGCCATCGACGTGGCGGCGATTGCTGCCACATTTGGAGGCGGCGGGCACAGCCGCGCATCGGCGGCGCTGATCCGGGGGCTGACGCTGGCCCAGGCCAGGAAACAGTTGGTCGATCTGCTGCAAACGCACGTACAACCGGCAATCACGGTGCGGCAAATCATGTCCTTTGGCGTGCGCACCGTCTCGCACTCGACGACGGTCATTCAGGCCTACGAGTTGATGCAGCGGTATGGGCACGAGGGGTTTCCGGTGCTACAAGATGGTCAGGTGATCGGCATGCTGTCCCGGCGCGAGATCGACCGGGCGATGCGCCTGGGGCTTGATCACGCGGCGATTTCGACCTATATGACCAAGGGCCCGCTTTCGGTGCGCCTGGATGATGCCGTCGAAAAGGTGCGGCAGGTAATGATCGAGTACGGCGTGGGGCAGGTGCCGGTGGTGTCGGAGCATGGCGAGGTGCTGGGGATCGTCACGCGCACCGATTTGATCGAATTGTTGTTTGCCGTGCCCGACACGCCGCCATCTCGACGTGAGGACATCTCGCAGTTGTTCAAGCGATCGGTAAGCGAGCGCAAACTGGCCCTGTTGTGGCAGGCCACCGACTGCGCCCACGAGTTGGGCTTTACATTGTACATTGTCGGCGGGTTTGTGCGCGACCTGCTCTTGGGACGCGAAAATTTTGACATTGATTTGGTAGTCGAAGGCAACGCCATCACCCTGGCCCGGCGTCTGGCCGACGCCGGGGGCGGGCGGGTGCGCTCGCATGCCCGTTTTGGCACGGCCAAGTGGATTTTGGATGACGGCGACTCGTTGGATTTTGTCACCGCGCGCACCGAGTTTTACCCGCACCCAACGGCGTTGCCGCAAGTCGAAAGCTCGTCGATCAAGCACGATCTGTACCGCCGCGATTTTACGATCAATACCCTGGCGATCCGCCTGGACGGCGACCGCAGCGGGGAGCTGCTCGACTTTTACGGCGGCGAAAAGGATTTGCGCGATGGCGTGATCCGGGTGCTGCATTCACTCAGCTTTGTCGAGGACCCGACGCGCATCTTGCGCGCGGTGCGCCTGGAGCAGCGTTTGGGGTTTCACATCGAAGCGCGGACGCAAGAGCTGATTTCGAGCGCCCTGGCGCTGCTGGGGCGGGTCAGCGGCGAGCGGATTCGCCACGAACTGTACCTGTTGTTTCAAGAACCAGAGCCGGAATCCGGCCTGGCGCGGATGGAAGAGTTGGGCGTGATGCGTCAAATCCACCCCGGGCTGCGCTGCGATGGCTGGCTGCAAGCCAAGTTTCGCGTCTTGCGCGAGGTGCTCGACGAGTGGTATGAGGCCAGCTGGCAGCCAGCCGACGACGACCAGGATCATGACGCTTTGCATGGCATCTTTATTCCAACGGATAATGTTTCCCAGATTTACCTTTCGCTCCTTACATATCGCCTGATTGTAGAAGAAGTGGAGACGCTGATCACGCGGATCAAGATCGTCAGCGACGACGCCGAGTTGCTGCGCCAGGTGGCGCGGCTGCGCGAGCGAGTCGAGGCCTTGCAGATCAAGCGTATGCGTCCCAGCCAGGTCTATGAACTGCTGGCGCCTTTTCCCGGGCCGGCCATTCTCGTCACCTGGATCGCCTCCGACTCGAAGCGGGTGCGGGCGCATTTGAGCGATTATTGGCGCATCTATCGACACGTTCGTCCCATTTTGACCGGCGACGACCTCAAGGCGATGGGGCTGGCGCCGGGGCCGATCTTTGGCGAGATTCTGGGTCTCTTGCGCGGCGCGCGCCTCGATGGCCGGTTAGAGACGGAAGCGGAAGAACGGCGCATGGTGCGCGAGCACCTCGCCCAGGCGTAGCGCCTTGACCGGGCCGGATTTGCCGCGCATCCAGTTTCATATTATAATGGATCGACTCGGGCCCTTAGCTCAGTGGTTAGAGCCACCGGCTCATAACCGGTTGGTCGCTGGTTCGAATCCAGCAGGGCCCACCACGTACTCACCGCAGAGTTGGCGCGACTCTGCGGCTTTTTCTTTGTGGTATGGGCGCCGGCAACCCATTTGCGCCGCAGAGTAGATATGGGAGACAGCATCTCTGCGCCTTTGCGCCTCCGCGTTAAACCAATCTTGGGCACCGGCTGGCAGATTGACGCAGAGCATAGAAATGTCAAGTCACCGCTGTAGTTGTAGAATTGAACAGCCTTGCACCCAACCCATTTGAAATAAAGGAAAGGCATGATGGATCAAGAAACAGAGAGAGCAAATCTGATTGATCAAGATTCGGGTCTGGCCGGACAGTCGGTGTGGCGCGAGATGCACGAAATCTGGGGCGTTTCGACCCAAGAGTTGACCGAGAGCGAGCGCGTTGGCGTGCATGGCGGGCTGGCGCGATCCGATCCGATCTTGTTTCGTATGTTTGTCGCCGAACGCAAGCGCCAGCAAGAGACCCTGGAACTGATCGCCTCAGAGAACACGGTCAGTATGGATGTGTTGGAAGCGCTCGGCTCGACGTTGACCAACAAGTACGCCGAGGGCTATCCGGGGCGGCGTTATTACGGCGGCTGTTACTTTGTCGATATTGCCGAACGGCTGGCGATCGAGCGGGCGATGAACTTGTTCGACGCCGAGCACGCCAACGTGCAGCCGCATTCCGGCTCGCAGGCCAACGCCGCCGCGTACCTGGCTCTTTTGCAGCCCGGCGATACCGTGCTGGCGATGAGTTTGGCGCACGGTGGGCATCTGACCCACGGCCACAAGATCAACTTTTCGGGCATACTGTATCGTTTTGTACACTATGGCGTCGATCCCGATACGGAATGTATCGACTATGACCAGGTACGCGATCTGGCCGTCAAACACAAACCCAAGTTGATCCTGGCCGGAGCCAGCGCGTACTCGCGCATCATCGACTTTGCGCGCCTGCGCGCCATTGCCGACCAGGTGGGCGCTTATCTGATGGTCGATATGGCGCACATTGCCGGGCTGGTGGCGACCGGTCTGCATCCCTCGCCGGTTCCGTATGCCCACGTCGTGACCACGACGACGCACAAGACGCTGCGCGGGCCGCGCGGCGGGATGATTTTGTGTACCAAGAAACTGGCAAAAAAGATCGACCGCGCCGTCTTTCCCGGCATTCAGGGCGGCCCATTGATGCACGTCATCGCCGCCAAAGCGGTGGCGCTGCGCGAAGCGATGCGTCCCGAATTCGTCCAATACACCCGTTACGTGATCGAAAATGCGCAGACCCTGGCGCAAACCTTGCAAGATGAAGGACTGCGCATCGTCTCCGGCGGCACCGACAACCATTTGCTGCTCATTGACTTGCGTCCCGTCGGCTTGACCGGCAAGACGGCCGAGGCGGTGCTCGAAGATGCGGGGATGACGGTCAACAAGAATCTGATTCCCTTTGACCCAAAATCGCCGATGGTGACCAGCGGCATCCGCGTCGGAACGCCGGCCGTAACCACGCGCGGCATGCGCGCTCCCCAAATGCTGTTCATTGCCCGCCTGATGAGCCGGATGCTGCACCATCCCAGCGATCAAGACGTGTTGAGCGAAGTCAAAGCCGACGCGAGCGCACTCTGCGCCCAGTTTCCGGTGCCGGTGATTGGATCGAGAATATAAACTTGGCAAGTTTTTGCAAGCAGAAAAAAAACCCCCAGGTGTATCAAAGCACTGCATTCGATACGCCTGGGGGTTTTGTATGAAACAACAGATCAAAAATCCCACTCAAAGCTGGGTTTGGGAAGCAACAGCCGCCGGTCTAGCTGCGCCAGCAGGGCGGGCGGGGCGGTCAGGTCGTCGGTGACGGCCAGGCCGGTGGCCGGGCACACACCCAGCCACAACCGGGTAAAAGCGTTGACCGACGCCGTGAGCGTGAGCAGCGAGGCGTCCACCCCCCGTTTGGCGCTCGACGACGGCCCCAACGCGACGACATATTCGCCGCCGATGCCGCGCCAGGGCGCATCCTCGTCCAAAAATTGTTCGATCGGGTCGGTGAGCCGCAGGTTGAAACGCAGAACGCCGTCTGCGCCGGGCAGGCGCGTTTTTTCGAGACAGGCGGCCAGATCGCAAATGCGCGCCTGCCAATAAGCGTCCGCGCGCGATTTGGTCGCAAAACGCGACTTGGCGCTGATCTGCCGCTGTTTGAACGGCTGGGCAATCAGGTCTTGCAGTTGAATGCCCACCGGTTCTTGCATCTCGAACAGACGAACCTGATCGCCCAAATTTTTGATCAAGGCCATCAATTCCAGAAACTGGTCATAGTTTTGATACGACATCCAGTTGATGTGATACGGGCCGTGGTCAATGTCGTCGCAGTGGCCCCACAGGTGGTGGGTGATGTTGCCTTGCCCGTCGATGTAGCCGAGGCCAAAACCTTTGTCGGCCCACTTGATCTCGGCCTGCGTCAGTTCGGGCGGGGTCAGATTGCACGAGCCATGGCCGCGTTTGCGCGCCAGCCGCGCCGCGTGAACCTTGGCCCAATCGTCGACGGTGATCCGGCGCGGTATGCGAGCGCGAACCTGAACCCGCAGCCGCGCCGGGTCAAAGCCAAGCCAATGATCATAGCTGCCGGTGCCAAAGCCGAGTTGGTTATAAAAGCCCTGTTCAAACATCCCCAGGCCAAAAACACTCGCACCCTCGGCGACCCCATCGGCAATGACGCGCGCGGTCAGGCGCGAGGCCAACTTTTGCTTGCGCGCCACGCGGCTGGTGGTCACGCCGGTGACGCCGGCAAAAGGCAGGTCCTGGTCGAGGTAGCGGATGCTGCCCGGCGTGCGCAGCACCAGACATTCGGCCTCATTGTTGACCTCGGCGACCATCGCTGTGGCGGCCTTGGTGATAAAGAGATCCATGATCTCGGTTTTGTCTTTTTCGATCCACCCGACTTCTTGCCAGATACGGTGTACGGCATTCTTGTCGCGTTCGGGATCATAGAGGCGGAACGACATATTTCTCTCCTCATACGTAAATCCAAAGTCAGCCGGCGGACGAGGCGGTATAACCCGCGTTTTTGACCGCGTCGATCAGCGCGTCGATGCCGACCTCGCCTTTGACGGTGACGATCGCCCGCGCCCGTTCGTGGCTGACCGTGGCGTCGACAACGCCGGGCACGCCTTTGAGCGCCTTGCTGACGCGCATCTCGCAGTGACCACAGGTCATACCCTGCACGGCCAACTCGACTTTTTGCTTTTTGGCAAACAAGCCCATTGTTCATTCCTTTCCGGTTCGACTCGGACATTTGCGCCGAGTTTCACGCTTATGATATAGCAAAGCGCGTGTCTTGTCAACGTCTTTGATAAATGTACTCACGCTGACCCCAAATTGAAATTGATGTGTTTCATCTGCTTTGTAGCATCGTCCCTCGTGGCCGTTTTGGCCTGTGCCACCCGTCTATGCGCCGCCCGCAAGGGGCTATGCTACGGACACCCATATCATTTGAAACGCACCCAATCGAAATGCCGCCTCTCTTGTTCGATCCAATCGACAGATACCGTAAATTGGTTGGATATGGCAAAATTGTGGTATAATCGCCGAATGACCGACGAATTATTTTTCACAAAATTTCGAGGAGGCAACCGTGTTTCTGAACACACTTGTGCGACGCAATCAAGCATTGATCCAGGCCGCCGTCAACCTGCACCAGGCCGGCGAGATTCCGGCCAACAGCTATGTGCTAGACCTGGACGCAATCCAGGACAATGCTCGTATTATGGCGAACAAAGCGCAGAGATTGGGGCTGAAAATCTATGCCATGAGCAAGCAAATTGGCCGCAACCCGCCTGCTTTTGAGGCGCTCGCGGCCGGCGGGATCGATCATTATGTCGCCGTGGACATGGCTTGCGCGCGACCGATCCACGCGGCCGGTTTCAAGATCGGCCACATTGGACACCTGGTTCAGGTGCCCCGGCGAGAGGCGTTGGCCGCCGCGCAGACCCGGCCCGACTATTGGACTGTCTTTAGCTATGAAAAGGCGCAAGAAGCGTCGCAGGCCAGCGGCCTGGTGGGGCGCACCCAGCAGCTCCTGGCGCGAATCTATACCGCCGGCGACACCTTTTACATGGGACACGAAGGCGGATTTCAGGCCCCCGAGATCGTCGCCGTAGCGGAGGCCCTCGACGCCCTGCCCCACGCCGAATTTGCCGGGATCACCACATTTCCCGCCCTGCTGTTCGATCCGGACAAAAACGAGGTCAGACCGACGCCCAACCTCAAAACGCTGGAAAACGCCGCTCAGGCGTTGAGGGCCTCCGGGCGAACACACATTGAGATCAATGCGCCGGGAACGACTTCGAGCGAGGTAATGGCGGCGCTGGCCTCTGCCGGCGCAACGCAGGTTGAGCCTGGGCACGGACTGACGGGATCGACGCCGCTGCACGCGGTGCGCGATCTGCCGGAGAAACCGGCGCTGGCCTACATATCCGAAATATCACACACCTACAACGGCCATCCGTACTGTTTTGGCGGCGGGTTGTACATCGACCCGGTCTTTCCGCCCTACAATGTCCACGCCCTGGTTGGCGCAGACCCAGATGCGGCGCTGAACAACATCGTCCAAGCCACGCTGCCCCCGCCGTCGGCCATTGATTACTATGGCATTCTAGAGCCGAACGCCGGCAAACCCATTCGCACGGGCGACAGCGTGGTCTTTGGTTTTCGCCCGCAGGCGTTTGTCACCCGCGCCTATGTGGCGCCAATTTCGGGCATTGCCACGGGAACGCCAACGGTCGAGGGCATCTGGACGCCGGATGGTCGCAAGTCCCAGTGGCCGAGTTGGCAAGCCGCGGGTTAAGAGGTCTCACCGTCTTGGCGGACGCCCGTTTGTTCCTGCAAGATGGTCAAAAAGGAAAAACGCCGGCGCCAAAAACCAGGCTCCACATCCTGCGCCAGCGCATACCCCACGCCAAGCAAATCGAGCCGCTTGAGAAAACCCGTCAGGCGTTCTTGAAACGAACCAAAATCCTTTTTGTCTCTGGGCGTCCATCCCGTTTCGGCAAACGCGGTCAGGCGGGGAAAAGTCTGCCAGTCGAGCCGCCGGACGTTGGGCACAAACTCGGCCCACATCAGCGCTTCCAAACCGAGAATATGGGCGTGAAAAGGCTCCGGCAATTTATCGGGGACCGGGTCGTGCGCATAAGCGCGACTCAGGGGGGTAAAGAGGTACGAATGATCCAGATAGGCGTACCGGAAATCGGACATTACTATGTCGCGGCCGCGGCGGGCGTGGGCCAAGACCTTGTTCAGACCGCGCACCCAATATTGGCAAAGCGCGTCATCGGTCAGGCGATCGTTCAAAATCTCGTTCCAGCCGATCAGCCGGCGTCCATGCGCGGCCAAATAAGCGGCGATGCGATTGGTCAGGTACAGTTGCAAATCGTGTTCCGTTTTCAACCCTTCGGCCTGCATCCGCGCCTGACAGTCGGGACACGATTTCCAGCGTCGCTTGGGCGCCTCATCGCCGCCGATGTGAATGAACGGCGAGGGAAAAAGCGCCATCACTTCGTCCAGCACATCCTGTAAAAACGTCAAGACGCGCTCCTTGCCAACGCAATAAATGTCCCAATGAATGCCAAACCGCGTCGCCACCTCGAACGGCCCGCCCGTGCAACCGAGTTCCGGGTAAGCGGCCAACGCGGCCAGCGAGTGTCCGGGCATCTCGATCTCGGGCACAATGGTGATAAACCGCTCCGCAGCATAGGCGATAATTTCTCGAATCTCTTGTTGCGTATAATATCCGCCGTGCGGCGCGCCGTCGCTCTTGGCGCTGAGCAACCCGCCGCGCTGAGTCGATTTGCGCCAGGCGCCAACCTCGGTGAGACGCGGGTATTTTTTGATCTCGATCCGCCAGCCCTGATCTTCGGTCAAATGCCAATGAAAGACGTTCAGCTTGTGCAGGGCCATCAGATCCAACATCCGCTTGACGACATCTTTGCCCATAAAATGCCGTCCTTCATCGAGCATATAGCCGCGCCAGGAAAAACGTGGATAGTCCTCGATCTCGACGCACGGCGCCGCCCACTCGACGCCGGCGACGGCGTCGCGCTCAATTTCAACCGGCAAGAGCTGTCGCAAGGTCTGCAAGCCGTAAAAGACGCCGGCCCGTGTGGTCGCCGAGATCGCCGCCGCTTCCGGCGTCACCTTGAGCGTATAGCCCTCGGCGCCGAGAGCCGTTTGCGCCTCGTTCAAATCGAGCCGGATGGCGGTGACGCCGCGCGGCGAGGCATCCACGATTGGCAGATCGAAACCGGTTGCCGGCGCCAACATCCGCTGCGCGTACTGCGCCACCGGCCGCAGGCGTTCACCGGCCAGGATGACCGTGTCTTTGGTCAGGACAAACCGGCCCGGCTTTTGCGCGACCCGCACCGGCTGGGGGATGATCGAGCACTGTGTTTTTGTATCCATACAAAAAACTCCAATTTTTCAG
>CAYZYE010000111.1:0-13084 GCA_964481205.1 uncultured Anaerolineae bacterium
CTGCCAGCCGGCGCGCAAGATTGGACAAAGCGCCGCCTGTTTACGGCGGCGCTGGTTCTAGTCCGGGATGTTGATCTTGTGCTCGCGGGGCGCTTTGGGCGCTGTTTCGACCCCTTGGCCGCCGCCTTCCCATTTGATCCGGCTCGATTCATTCACCGGCATTCCCATCAGCGCCAAAATGTCGGCAAACTCGAAGGTGCTATAGATAAACTCGAATGTGTCGTGAAACACGTCGTATTCCGAGGGCGGCCGTCCCTGACCGTATATCGTGTACTGCTGCCGGTCGTTGTACAGCAGCCGCATGCGCCGTTTGCACGTCTCGCCGTCGAGGGTAAAGGTCATCAACACTTCAAAGCCGATTGCATAGCCCTTGGCGATTTCTTTTTCTTCCAAAATCTCACAATCGGGAAGCGACTCGAGTCCTTCAATCACCCCGTCGCGCAGCGCGGGCAAATCCGCTTCGGTCACTGCCTCATCGAGCACGTCGCTCAGGTCTTGAACCGAGAGGTAAAACCCCGTGCGGGGGTCTTGTTCGGGCGAGTAAATGAACCCGTACTGGTCGCGCATATCAAAGCGATGCCAGTTTAACGGACGCCAAAACGAATAATGCCAATTTACGTCGCGGTGGATGCTCAAGCCGCGTAACATTCTTCTTGGATCTCGCAAATTTTTCTCCTCTGTACCTGGCCCGGACGATCAGCTTGCGGCCACGCCGCTCGGTTCGAGGTCCAGACCGATGCGGTGTTGTGTACCGTTGATATTCTTGATTTTAACTTGAATAACCTGATGTTCCCGAATGGGAAGCATTTCTCCACTGTCGTTTCGCAACCTGGAAATGTGGATCAGGCCTTCCAGTCCTTCTTCGAGACGTACAAAAGCGCCAAAACTCACGATGCTGGTCACGATCCCTTTGACCACTGCCCCCTCGTGATACCGTTGTTCCACGGCTTCCCAGGGATCGGGCTGCAAACGTTTGAGGCTCAGGCTCACCCGTCCGTGATCGGGATCGACGCTCAGGATGTACACGTCCAGTTCCTGGTCGTTTTGCAGCACATCGCCGGGACGTGAGACACGCCCCCACGACAGTTCAGAGATGTGAATCAATCCTTCGATGCCGCCCAGGTCGACAAATGCGCCAAACGAGCAGAGGTTAGTCACGCGCCCCCGGCACACGTCTCCGGGACAAAGGGTTTTCAGCAGGGCATAGTCTGGTTCGATCAGCGCGCGGGAGGCGCGCTCTGAAAGAATCAGGCGCTTCTGGTCCGGGTCGCACTCGACCACTTTGAGGTTCATCGTCGACCCGACCCGGGCGGCAAGTGCCGCACTGCGTTGCTGTTCATCTCGGTGTGCCAGGTGGGTGTCGATTTGCGACGCCGGTACAAACCCCCGTATGCCGTTCCAATCGACCAACAGGCCGCCGCGATTAAAGCCTGTCACCGGCAGTTCGACCCACTCGTCGTTTTCGTAATACTGTCTGATCTCATCCCAGCCGGTGACTTGGTGTCGATCCGGCGCGGCATACGCCGAATCCGGCCTGGCTACCGGCAAAGGCGCATCTGGCGTCGAACCGGCAACCGGCAGCGCGGACGCGCTCCAGTACGTGTCTGCCCCGGCATCGACGACGCGGTCCGGCTCGTGGTGGTTGTCGTGTTCACTGTACTCGCCTTCTCGAAGCAGCGCTTGCCAATAAGATTCATCGGGTGAAATTTCCCAAGGCTTTGGATGCTTGTCTGCCTCACTCATCCTTTTTCTCCCAAACCGCCCTAGTACTCGGAAATCGCCAACGTAAAATCAAAAACCGGTCAGCGTGCCCGCACGCGCGCACCGCAACCGGTTTTACTGTCTTGACCACACATTTTTTATATGCACCAACCCCAATGACCAATACCACAGCCCGTAAACCTGATTCCAAGAGCAAGCAAGATTGAACCAATCTCATGATAGCGAGTTGATTATACACGGGGGGCGTCATGTTGTCAAACAGGTGTTTTCAGACGAGTTGGTGGCATGGCCCCTTGCGGGCGGATGGAACAGCTACTCCCGCCGGATCGCCAGATCCGGCGGCTGAACAAGCTGAATACGACCGGGTTCGCCGTTTTGGGCCTGGATTGCCAACCCAACTGATTTAGATGCGATTGCCCTGCGGTTTTACCCTACCGCCATCTTGGAGTATAATGTCTCCACACCGTCGAGGAGAAACGTATGCAGCTTGAACGCTTTGTCAATGAACTGGCCTCATTTATGACCTGCCTGTTGACCGGCGACGCGCAGATTGACATTACCGGTTTGCACTTTGATTCGCGCCGGATCGAGCCGGGCAATCTCTTTTTTGCCTGTGTGGGCCAGGATACCGACGGGCATCGCTACATTGCGCGCGCCATCGAAAATGGCGCGGTGGCCGTGGTTGGTGAACGCGCTCGTACCGGCCTGCCCGTAGCGGGGGCCGCCTATATCCAGGTGCCGGACAGCCGTCGCGCGTTGGCTCATTGCGCTGCCCTCTGGCACGATCACCCCGGTCGCAAGATGACGGTGATCGGCGTGACCGGCACCGACGGAAAAACGACCACCGTGAACCTGCTCCAGTCGATCTGGGCCGCGGCCGGCGCAAAAACCGGTATGACCAGCACCGTCAACGCCCTGATCGGCGACCATTATCAAGACACCGGCTTGCACGTCACCACTCCCGACGCGCTGCAAATGCAAAGCCTGTTGGCGCAAATGGTCGCCGCCGGCGCCGAGATCGCCATCCTGGAAGCCACCTCGCACGGATTGGCGCAGCACCGCGTCACCGCCGCCGAGTTTGACGTGGCCGTCGTGACCAACATTACCCACGAACACCTTGATTATCATGGCTCGTGGGAGCAATATTGTGAGCACAAGGCCAGGTTGTTCAGGATGCTTTCCACATCGGCCAGAAAACCGGGCGTGCCCAAAATCGCCGTGCTCAATGCCGACGACCGCTCTCTACCCTACCTCAAGCCGATCCCGGCCGACGTGCAACTGACCTATGGGCTGGAAAACCAGGCCGATGTCACCGCAACGGGTCTGGCCATTGCCGGCGCCGAACGTGTCTTTACGGTCAACGCGCCGCAGGCCTGCTTTGAGCTTCGCAGCCCGTTGATCGAACGTTATAATGTCTACAACATCTTGGCCGCAGTATCGGCGGCGTTGGCGCTTGACGTGCCGGTCGCGGCCATCCAACAGGGCGTTGCCAACCTGACGCTGGTGGTGGGGCGGATGGAGCGCATCGACGAAGGGCAGGATTTTACGGCCATTGTCGATTTTGCCCATACCCCAAATGCCCTGCAACGCGCGCTGGAAGCGCTGCGCCCGCAAACCGCCGGCCGGCTGATCGTCGTCTTTGGTTCGGCCGGGCGGCGCGACGTGTACAAGCGCGAAATGATGGGCCGCGTCGCTGGGCGGCTGGCCGACGTGACCGTGCTCACCGCCGAAGACCCGCGCGGCGAAGATTTGGACGCGATCATTGAGCAATGCGCGCAAGGCTGCGAGGCCGCCGGCGCGCGCGAGGGCGATGGCCCCGGCCGGCGCTACTATTGCGTCCCCGATCGCTCGGAGGCAATTGCCCAAGCCGTGAACCTGGCGCGGGCGGGCGACATTGTCGTCACTTGCGGCAAGGCGCACGAAAAGTCGATGTGCTTTGGCGATATCGAGTACCCGTGGAGCGAGCACCAGGCCATGCGCGCCGCGCTGTTGGCAAAACTGGGGCAGCCGGGCCGGGTGCAAGCGCCCGTATTGCCCACCTCGCGCCGGTAGCGTGGGCGAATTTTCCCAGTGGACTCGCCGGGCAATTGCATCTGGATTATTTGGGTGCGTTTCAAATGGTTTTCCAACTTGACAGAATATGGTATAATAGCCTTGGAGTAAAGACGATGAAACTGGTGATAAAGTTGGCGACGTTGGTCAAGGCGCTGGCGCGTATGCCGGGACGGGGGCGCCGGCAGCGGTCATTGCCAGAGCAAACAACCGCGCCGCTGTCAGACGACCCGCTGCCCGTTGTTGAGCGCCGGGGCGAGTTGGAGCAAACCCGGGTCGCCGACCTGCTGCAACGCGAAATCGACAAGGAACAGACCGCCTCATCCGAGTGAAAAAGGAGAGTCATTGTGAGCAAACTGGTATATACTGAACTGTTAACCTGTCCAAACTGTGGCCAGGAAACGCCAAATTATGAGGATTGCGTCTTGTGCGGGCATTCGTTGCAAGACCCGGACGTTCCGGCGCGCGAGGTAGGCAAAGACGACATACAAAAAATGATGATGGATGCCAAACTCAGCGAACTCGAGACCAAGCGCGCGCTGTTGTACGGCGACGATTGGGATCATGCGCCGTGGTTGGAACGTTTGCAAACGTTGGCTCAAATTGCGCCGGATCACGCCGAAATCCATTACCACATTGGCCGGGCCTATATTGAAATGGGCGAATGCCGCAAAGCCATTGTCAGCCTGACCCGCGCCTTGTCGCTCGATCCCACTTTGGCCGACGCCGTCCGGCTGCGCGCCGACTGCCAGAACGCGCTGGTGCCCGTGTTTGGCGACACTCAGGCCTACTATGATCGCGCCATCGCCGACTATCAGGCCGCGTTGGAACTCGAACCGGATGCCTATACCTATAGCGCCCACGCCTCGATCATCTCTTCCCTCGGACAGTGGGACGAGGCCATTGCCGGCTATACGCGGGCCATCGAGTTGGACCCCAGCTATTCGGAAGCCTTTTTCAATCGCGGATACACCTACAAAGTGATGGGACAGACCGAGTTGGCAATCGCCGATTTCAACCAATTCCTCGCCTCTGAAACACATTGGAACGAAGAGATGGTCTCGATGGCGCATAGCAACATCAAGGAATTGACCGAACCGGATTAAACCGCTTTATCTTGTTATACAAATTAGCGTATTATTTCATCTTCCCAAAAGCGGCTTGTGCCAGCAAGGCTTTTGGGAAGGTTGTTATGGCACGGACACACCTGTGGAGCTACACCCAATGACGTTGCCCCCGATCATCCTGGCTTCTGCGTCCCCGCGCCGGCGAGATTTTATCAAACTGCTTCAGACCCCTTTTCGCATCTGTGCGGCCGACATTGACGAACGGAACGGTGAGAACGAACGCCCGCGTGACCTCGTGGCCCGGTTGAGCCGGGCCAAGGCCGTCGCCGTGGCCGCCCGCCATCCGCAGGCGATCGTCATCGGCGCCGACACCGTCGTTGCGCTCGGCGGCGACATCATGGGCAAGCCGGCCGGCGCCGCTGACGCCGCCAACATGCTTGTCCGCCTGCGCGATCGGGCGCATCACGTTTACAGTGGGATCGCCATTTGTTCGATGGCGCGCGGACTGTCCCTTGCCGCTACCGTGGACAGCCAGGTGTGGATGCGTCCCTACAGCGATGGCGAGATCGACGCATATATCGATTCCGGCGACCCGCTGGACAAAGCGGGCGCCTATGGCATCCAAAACGCCGCTTTTCACCCCGTTGCCCGGCTGCGCGGCTGCTATGCCGGCGTGATGGGCCTGCCATTGTGCCATCTGGCCGCTCTCTTGCGCCAGGCCGGCGTCGACATTTCGGTCAATGTGCGCGCCGCGTGCGAATCGTCGACCGGCGTGGCCTGCGTCTGGGCGCCGGACGAGCGCGGCGGCCCAAATATACAGAGCATGGAGATAGCCTTTGATGAGCAAAATATCGCGTAGAACGCTGATCAAACGATTGGCCCAGGCCGGTTTGGGGATGGGGCTGGCCCCGGCGGGATTTACCGCCTGCAAGCCGACCACCACGCCCACGCCGTCTCCGGCGCCCACGCCAACCTTGCTGCCGGTCACGTCGCCCGCGCACGAGGCAGCGGCGGTCTTTTTAGATGCCTGGGCGGCCAACGATTATGAGGCCATGTACGCCTGCTGCTCTGCCGACGCTCAAAAGGCATTCCCCCTGGACGAATTTCAACGCATCTATAGCGAAGTCGCCGCCGAGGCCACGATCATTGCCGTTCACCCCCGCCTTGTCGCTGTGCTTGAAGAGGGGCCGCGCGCGCGCGCGGCGTTTTCGGCCGAGATCAAGACCAGCTTTGTCGGCTCGTTTTCCATCGAAAACGAGCTGAGTCTGGTGTGGGACGCGACCCGTTGGGCCGTCGATTGGTCGAAAAAGTGCATTATGGCCGAATTGGAAAGCGACAACCTGGTACACATGGCCTCGCAGCTGCCGGTGCGGGCCAACATCTATGACGTGAATGGCAAAGGACTGGCGGTCAAAAAAGACCTGATCACGGTGGGCGTGATCCCCAGGGACATTGAAGACGAGACCGCGCTGCTTTCGCGCCTGGCCTTTGTACTCAAGATGCCGCAAGACGAGATCAAGGCCAAGTACGAAAACCAGCCGCCCACCTGGTTCATCCCCATCGCCGACATTTCGCTGCAAGCAAGCCAGGAACATTACCAACTGTTGCTCGAACCGGGCATCAAGTTGAGCCAAAAATCGGCGCGCGCTTATCGCACGCCGGTCGCGGCACCGCACCTGATCGGTTTTTTGGGCGGCATTCCCGCCGACGCGCTTGCGCAATGGCAGGCGCTTGGCTACGTCGGCGACGAGTTGGTGGGGCGGGTGGGCATTGAGGCCTGGGGCGAGACGTTTTTGGCCGGGCAGCGCGGCGGCACGTTGACGATCATTACTCCCGAAGGGCAGGCGGTGGCCACGCTGGCCAGCCGCAAGGCGACGCCGGCGCGCAGCATTTATCTCACCATTGATTATGACTATCAGCGTCAGGTCGAAGACTTGCTCGGCGAACGCAAAGGCTCGGTGGCGGTCATCCGCGTCAACGATGGGCGCGTGCTGGCTTTGGCCACATGGCCGCGCTTTGACTCGAACCTGTTTGCCGAGGGCATCGATCCTCAGGTCTGGGCCGAATTGGGCGCCAATCCGGATCGGCCATTGATCAATCGCCCGCTCCAGGGCCAGTATCCGGCCGGGTCGATATTCAAGATGGTCACGATGGGCACAATGATGGAACGCGGCGGCGCGCCTGCGACCAAGATTTACAATTGTCCGGGCGTGTGGAACAAGTTGGGCTGGGATATGACCTGCTGGCTCAAAAGCGGGCATGGCAACATCAGTTTGCAAGACGCGCTTACCGCCTCTTGCGACGTGACCTTTTATCAGGTGGGCTATGATCTGAGTTTCATCGACATCGACGCGCTGCCCAGCTATGCCCGTTCGTTTGGCTTGGGCGCGCCGACCGGCATCGGCGCGGCGCCGGCGGCGTCCTCGTCAAGCCCGGACATCGATCCACTCGGCGAGGCCGGCGGCCTGGTGCCCGACGATACCTGGAAACGGCAGGTTTACGGCGAAGGTTGGTCGACCGGCGACACGGTCAACCTGGCCATTGGTCAGGGTTTCTTGCTCGTCACCCCGTTGCAGATGTGCCGTCTGGTCGCGGCCATTGCCAACGGCGGCACGCTCTATCGCCCGCAGATCGTCGACAAAGTGGCCGCCGTCGGCGATATGCCGGAAATCCCATTTACACCCGTCAAGGTGGGGCGGCTGCCGCTGACGCCCAACACACTTCAGGCCATCCAGGAGGGGATGGTTGGCGCGACGACCAAACCGATCGGCACGGCGCCGCACCGCTTTGTCGGTTTTGCGTACACGGTTGCGGGCAAGACCGGCACGGCGCAAAACGAGGGCGAACTGCCGCACTCGTGGTTTGTCGGCTATTTGCCCGCCGAAAAGCCGGAAATCGCCATCGCGGTCATGCTCGAAAACATGGGCGAGGGGTCAACCTATGCCGCGCCATTGTTCCGCCAGGTGGCGGCGGCCTATTACGGCGTCGAAGAACAAGCGCCCCAGGTCGAAGGACAGGGAGACTGATTGTCAGGCGATGGGAAAATCAGAGCAGGGGGTGCGCGCCGGGGCATCGCGTTATGCTGTGATCCCGCGCGTGCTGGTCTTTGTTTTCAACCGGGGCGATGTGCTGCTGCTCAAGGGCGCGCCGACAAAACGCATTTGGGCCAATCGCTACAACGGCGTTGGCGGGCACGTCGAGGCCCACGAAGATGTGTACACGGCGGCCAGGCGCGAGGTGCGGGAGGAAACCGGCCTTGTGGTGCGCGACCTGCGGCTGCGCGGCGTGGTCAGCATTGATGTCGGCGAGCCGGTCGGGATCATGATGTTTGTCTTTTCGGCGCACAGCGCCCAACGCGAGACGATCGCTTCGAGAGAGGGCGCGCTGTTCTGGCTGTCGGTGGGGCGGCTGCCGGAAAAAGACCTGGTCGAGGACCTCCCCATCTTGCTGGCGCGCATCTCCTCGATGGGGGATGGGACACCGCCTTTTTTTGCGCGTTATTGGTACGATCAGGCGGGGCGGTTGCAGATCGATTTTGCCGGGTAGCGCACGCAGCGTTACGCCGAATCGAACACCAGCCATGGGGGAAGGCCGTCCTCGGCGGCCACGTGTACGCACCCGCCCAGTTCGACTTTGAACGTAAAGCGGTTTGGAAAAGGCAAACCGAGAACGGCTAACAGGAACAAGTTGAGGTAAAATGTGTGCGAGACGACGAGCAGGATGTCGTCTCGTTTTTGGTGTTTGCCCCACAGCGTCGCCCACGTCTGTTTGGCGCGGTCGAACGCCTGGGCGGTCGTCTCGCCATCCGGCCAGCCAAAGTCCGGCGTCGGGTGGGCGCGGCTCTGGGCAAAGAACCATGGGTAACGCGCGTGTGCCTGCTCAAAGGTCAGTTGGTCGAAAGCGCCGATATTCACCTCGCGCAGGCCGTCCAGGAGGGCCGGCTGCACGTTGCGCCCGTTGATGATGATTTGCATCGTCTGCTGCGCGCGTTCAAGCGGGCTGCTGTAGACGTGTGTAAAGGGGACATTGCCCAATTGCCGCGCCAGACGCGCCGCCTGGCTGCGCCCCCGATCGCTCAATGGGAAATCGCCGTACCGTTTTTGCGTCGTGCCCGTCGATTCGCCATGACGGACGATGTACATTTGCATTGAATGTCCTTTTTATTCGGTAGCGCGCACCCTGTCCACGAACCGCCCACCAGGGACTGTGCTACAGACGCCCAATTTTGCGCAGCACGTAAATCCGCGCGGCTTTGCCCAACACAGCGACTAGTACCTGGCGTTCGCGCGTCAATTGAGGATAGCGCCCGATCAGGTTGTGGATCAGCTCTTTTTCGCTCGTCAGCAACACGGCGCGCCCGCCGCGTTTGAGCACGCGAACGAGCTGCCTCAACACCTGGTCGTACAGCGCCGGGTTTTCCTCGTGCGAGCCGATCTGTTCGCCAAAGGGCAGGTTGCTGACCAGGGCGTCGATCACGCCGGTGCGCACCGGCAACCGGCGCGCGTCCCACCAATGCACGCTGGCGTCATCGACGCGGCGCAGGTTGGCGCGTGCTGCTTGCACGGCCCGGACCTCGATGTCGCCGCCGATCAGCGCACGGTATGGCGCGGCCAGCGCGCGTTCGGCGAGGATGGTGCCGGCGCCGCACATCGGATCGCAAAACCGGTCGCCGGGTTGGGGGTGGGTGAGCCGCACCATCGCCGCGGCGAGCGTGGGGCGCAAGGACGCGGCCAAATGTGCCTGTTTGTATGTTCGGTGGCGCATGCGGCGATCGGAGAGGCGGATGGCGATCAAGGCCCACCGGTCGATGATTGGCGTCCATAGCTCGAGGTGCGCGTCATCGGCCACCTGTTTCCACCGTTTCCACCGTTTTTGCGCGCCGGCCAGCACGGCGTCGCGCGCCTCGCTGCGCCGAAAAGGGTGCCGGCCGGTCATCTGGGCGATGACGCGAAAGGTGATCCGGCGCACGCTCCTGGTTTGCGCCTGATGAAATCGGGTCAAGGCGTGATCCCAATGGCGGCTTTTGGCCGCCATCCGCGTGAGCGTCGTCAGGGCGTCCTGGCGACGGGGCGGCAGTTTGGCGGTGTGAAAGAGCACGACAAACACGTCTTCGACGGTGCGCAGCCGGAGCAAACTGGCGGCGTCATCCTGGCAACGAAAAACAACCCAGCCTCGTCGTTGTTCGACGATTTGGGCGTTTTTCAGTTGGCTCTGTATCTCTTGCGCCGCGATCCCCTCGACGCCCGGTATGGTCGATGCGGCATATTCTTTTGGGGGGCGGGCGCGCCGGTGTCTGGCGGTTTGGCTCATTTCCGGTCCCGGTGTGATTTGAACAGCAGTTTGATCGGCGTGCCTTGAAAGGCGTATGTTTCGCGCAGCCGGTTTTCGAGATAGCGTTCATAGCCAAAATGAACCAATTTGGGGTCGTTGACAAAAAAGACAAAGGTGGGCGGCGATCCTTCGGCCTGGGTTGTAAAATACACTTTGAGCTTTTGTCCCTGGATCGCCGGCGGGCTGTGTTTGAACATGGCGTCTTGGACCAGTTTGTTCAATTCGTTGGTCGTAATGCGCTGGTGGCGCTCTGTTTCCACCGTCAGCGCCAGGGGAATGACCTTGTTGACGCGCTGCCCGGTCAACGCCGAGATAAAGAGCACGGGTACGTAATCCAGGAATTTCAGTTGTTGGCGCACATATTCGGTATAGGCGGCCATGGTGTGGGTGTCTTTGTCGATGGCGTCCCACTTGTTGACGATCACGACCGCGCTTTTGTGCTCCTGGAGGATATAGCCGGCGACGTGGGCGTCTTGCGCGGTCAGCCCTTCCGATGCGTCGACGAGCAGCAAGGCGACGTCGGCGCGGCCGATGGCACGCAGTGCGCGTAAAACACTGTAATATTCCAGCCCTTTTTCTACTTTGCCCCGCCGGCGGATGCCCGCCGTGTCGATGAGTACGATCTCTTGGCCTTGCCAGGTCAAATAGGTGTCGATCGCGTCGCGGGTTGTGCCGGCGATTGGGCTGACGATCGCCCGTTCCTGGCGGATCAATTTGTTCAACAGGGATGATTTGCCCACATTGGGACGCCCGACGATGGCAATTTTGACCGCGTTCAGGTCTTTTGGCTCTGGGGCGGATGGCGGGATCGAGGCTACTATTTCGTCCAACAGATCGCCGGTTCCGCGCCCGTTGATCGCCGAGACGGGCAAGACCGGCCCTGCGCCAAGCGTGTAGAATTCGTTGGCGTCTTGCCACAATTTGGCATTGTCGGCTTTGTTGGCCGCGACGATCACCGGCTTGTTGGCGCGTCGCAGTACGTCGGCCACTTCTTCGTCGGCGGCGGTGAGGCCGGTTTTCACATCGACCATAAAGATGACCACGTCGGCTTCGCGGATTGCTGCTTCGGCTTGGGCGCGGATCTCGCGCACAAAGTGCGTCGAACCGGCCGATAAAATGTTTGCCGGTTCTCCAGACGCGATGCGGTGGCGGGCCAATATTTCCAGCCCGCCCGTGTCGACCAATGTGAATGTGACTCCGTTCCAAAAACAATCGGCGTACAGCCGGTCTCGCGTCGTGCCCGGAATGTCCGAGACGATCGCGCGCTTTTCGCCGATCAGGCGGTTAAACATTGTCGATTTTCCGGCGTTGGGGCGGCCCACCAGGGCCACGATGGGTTTGGTCATTCAAAAACCTCTTATTTTTCTTTTGTTGGGGCGACGGTTGGCGTGGGCGCCGTCACTGGCGTGGGTAGGGGCGTCGGCAGCGGCGATTGTTGAACGTTGGGCACGGTCGTTTTGACCGGCGTGACGGGCCGCGTTGCCGGCGCCTCGATGGTGCCGGTTATGGTTGCCGTGATCGCGCCGCTGATGATTGGCGTTGGCGATGGCGTCGGCGACGGCGTTGGCGTCAGCGTTGGTATTGGCGTGGGCGTCACCCGCGCGATCTCGACTTCGACCGAGGATGGTACGATCGATTCTAGTTCGATCCCTTCGGGCAGCAGGTAGGTCAGCTCGACGCTGTGCCGGCCCACGTCTTTTTCGACCAGTTCGACGTAGACCTGGACATCTTCTTGGGTGATGGCGTTGAGTTTTGGCAGCGGGCCGGTCAGGATCAGGGTCACGTGTTCTGGCGATACCTGGGCGACCAGGTCGGTGCTCAAGCCTTGTACGACGGGCGTGCGGCTGATCGTCTGCCGTCCGGGGAGCGGTTCGATGTTGGCCGTGACCAGCACTCCTTGTACGCCAACCGCCGATGCGCCTTCCGGCAGGTTCAGGGCCAGGCGTTCGACGATGCTGTCGGTTGCGCCGGTGACGTCGAGGGGCATGTTTTCGACGTACCCGGTGATGGCGATGGTGGCGACGACGTCGGCGTCGCCGCCCAGGGTGACGGTGGTTGGATCGACGCTCACTCCGCGCAGCCGGTAGCCCAATGCCGGTACGCCCACCACCGCCGGACGCACGGCCACTTGTTCAAAGCCCGCTTTTTGCTCGATGGGGATGATAATGTTCACCGAGCCGGGTTCGATGGTCACAAAAGCGCCCACCGATTCATCATTGGCCAGTTTGGCGACGACCGAGCGACGGGCAATGATGGTTTCTCTGACGCTGTCGGTCAGGTAAAACTCGACGGTTGCCTTGACCACTTGCTCGACGATTGGCTCAGGGCCGGTCACGATCACGGTTTCCGGGTCGATCGTGACCTGATCGGCTTTGAGTTCCAAGGGAAAGGCGACCGATCCGTACAACCGCGCCTGCACGGGCACCTCGCGCGAGATCTCTTTTTTCAGTCCAATCGGGACGGTGGCGGGCGAAAATTCGACAATTGAGACGTTGCGGTCGGTGCAGGTGACGTTGACTTGCATCTCGTAATCGCCCGGCGCCAGTTTGGACAGATCGACCCACGCCGTAAACATGTCGGCGCGCAGGTTGTTCCAGCTGCTTCGCGGCGCGCGGATGGTCAGGGTGACGTTTTGGTCGAATTGGGGGAAAAGTGTTGCCCCTTCCGGTTGGTTGTAGACCCGGATGGGGATGGTTTTGGCGAATTCGTTTTCTTCGATTGGGTTTTCTTGTTGTACGGCGACGACCCACACGATCACGGCCAGGAACAAGGACAGCAAGATCAGTCCCAGTTCATTGAACAAACGTCTCAATGTTTTCTCCAAAGCAGCGTTCACTTGATTTTTCCTGTTGTCTGTCCTAGCCACCCTACAGTTTTGTTCGGCAACCTACACAAACGGGTTTTTCTGGCAA